>JBJMQX010000022.1:0-20808 GCA_045802455.1 Phenylobacterium sp.
CCCTCGACGCCGTTGTCGTCGAGGATGGCGTTGACCGGGATCAGCCGGCCGGAAAAGGCGTAGGCGTCCAGGCGGTCGACCACCTCGTTCAGCGAATAGAGGAAGGTCAGCAGGAACTGGGCGGCGGCGGCCACCGACTTGGAGACGTCACAGATCGCCACGATCGAGGGCTTGTCGACCTTCTTGATCTTCCACTCGATCTCGAAAGGCACGCCGCCGTGGGCCATCGACTTGCGCAGGGTCTTGCGGACGTCCAGGTGGCCGCGGTTGGCGGTGTGGCGGCGGCGCGAGTAGCGGTCGGCCAGCCGCTTGGCCATGCGCCTGACCAGCGCCTGCATCATCACCAGGTCGACGGGATCGATCCCGCCGTCGGCGTTCAGCGCCTTCTTGGCCAGCATCTCCTCGCGCAGCGCCTTGCCCGAGCCTGAAGCGTAGAGCTCGTGCTGGCGCTCGACGTAGGCCTGGGCCTCGGCCATCAGGGCGCGGCGGCCGCGGTCCAGCCGGTCGGCCAGGCCCTCGCCGTTCGGCAGGCGGCGGGCGTTGGCGATGATCCGCTCGATCTCGGCGACGCCCATCTCCTCCATGAGGCGCCGCGTCAGACGGCTTCGCTGGGTGGAGAGGCGGATGTCGGCGACGCCGGCGCTGTCGGCGGCCTCTTCCATCGCCTGCGAGAGGGCCACCGAGTCGCCGCGCAGCAGCATCTGGGCGAGCTCCGAGCCGGCCGCGCCGGAGGCTTCCGCGGTGTCCGGATCGTGGTCGTCCGGGCCGGGATCGCCCTCCGGCTCCAGCAGGCTGAAGGGGTCGCGGCGGAAGAAGGTCTCGAAGACCGTCTCGAAGCGGACGACCTCGTCGGCGCTCTTGGCGAGCGTGACGCAGAGCGCGTCCTTGTAGAGCTGGCGGTCCGCGTAGCCCACGGTGCGCGCCGCGCGGGCGGCGTCGATCGCCTCGGCCGGCGAGACCCGCACGTCGGCGGCGCGAAGGGCCCGGACGAACTGTTCGAAGGTCTCCTGCATCGGTGCCTCAGCGGCGCGCCATCAGCTCGACGATCTGCGGCTCGACGGCGGCGATATCCTGCTCGAACTTCAGGATCACGTTCAGGGTGTCGCGCACCATGGCGGGGTCCAGCGAGCCGGCGTGCAGCAGCACGAGCGCGCGGGCCCAGTCGACGGTCTCGGAGATCGACGGCGGCTTGCGAAGGTCGATGGTGCGCAGGGACTGCACGAAGGCCACCAGCTGCTCGGTCAGCGCCGCCTCGATCCCCGGCACCCGGGTGGCGACGATGCGCTCCTCCAGCGCCGCGTCGGGCAAGGGGATGTGCAGGTGCAGGCAGCGGCGCTTCAGGGCATCGCCCAGGTCGCGGACATTGTTGGAGGTCAGGAACACCAGCGGCGGGGTCTTGGCGACCACCACGCCCAGCTCCGGCACCGAGACCTGATAGGCCGAGAGCACCTCCAGCAGGAAGGCTTCGAACGCCTCGTCCGACTTGTCGATCTCGTCGATCAAGAGGACGCAACCGTCGTCTTGCCGGAGCGCCTGCATCAGCGGGCGCGGCTCCAGGAAGGGCTCGGAGAAGAACAGGTCGCCCATGCCGTGGAGGCGGTCCATGGCCGCGTCCATGTCGGGCGCGCCGGCCAGCGCCTCGCCCATGCGGTCCTTGAGGATCTGGGTGTAGAGCAGCTGCTTGCCGTACTTCCACTCGTAGAGCGCCTTGGACTCATCCAGGCCCTCGTAGCACTGCATGCGGATCAGCGGCTTGGCGATCAGCCGGGCGGTGGAGAGCGCCAGCTCGGTCTTGCCGACCCCGGCCGAGCCCTCGACCAGGACCGGCTTCTGCAGGTTCACCGCCATGTAGAGGGCGGTGGCGATGCGCCGCGAGGCGATGTAGCCGACGCTGGCCAGCCCCTCGACCAGGGCGTCTACGGAGGCGAAGGGATCGGCGGCCGATATGGCAGGGGCCGTCTTGGAAATCGTCAAAGTCACGGGCTTTCAAAATAGTCGCCGCGGGCGGGCCGGCGGCTGGTCTGCAATGGCCCAATTGTGCCAAGCGGCCGCGACGAGGGCAAACGGCAACCGATTCCGCGAATAACCTACGTTGTTTTCGTGGTTTACGTGGACTTCACAGGTGCGCGTGTATGGCAGGGCCATGCGTGTGCTCGCCACATTGCTGTTGGCTACCTTCCTGGCGCTGCCCGCCCGGGCCGCGGAGCTCGTGGTGACGGTGACGACGCCGGCCGGCAAGCCGGTGGCCAATGCCGTGGTGATGGTGCGCCCACAGGCCGGCGCGCCGCGCGGGGCCGGGCGTCTCTCAGGCCCCTATGTGATGGCCCAGAAGGACATGCAGTTCGAGCCCTTCGTGCTCGTCGTGCCGGTCGGCGCGGAGGTGTCGTTCCCGAACTTCGATCCCTATCGGCACCACGTCTACTCGTTCTCGCCGGCCAAGACCTTCGAGCTGAAGCTCTATTCCAAGGACGAGACCCGCGTGGTGCGGTTCGACAAGCCCGGCGTCGTGGTCCTGGGCTGCAACATCCACGACGCCATGGCCGCCTACATCCGCGTGGTCGACACCCCGTTCGCCGCCAGGAGCGACGCCCGCGGCGAGGCGGTGATCCGCGACCTGCCGGCCGGGCCGGCGAAGGTCGCCGTCTGGCAGCCGTTCCTGAAGGCCCGTGGCGGCGAGATGGCCCAGGAGGCGAACCTGCCCCCTGCCGGCCAGATCCGCCTGGCGATCACCGCCGACCTGCGCAACGCGCCATTGCGGCGCGGCGGCTACTGAGCGGCGGCGGGCATGTTCACCCGCCTGCGCACCAAGCTCACCGTGCTCTACGTCGCCCTGTTCGGCGCGACGCTTCTGGCCGTGTCCGGCGCGGTCTATGCGGCGATCAACCAGGCCGCCCAGCGTCAGGTGCAAGGCGAGCTGACGGCGTCCGGCACGGTGTTCGACAGGGTCTGGTCGCTGCGTTCGGAGCGGCTGCGCGAAGGCACGATCCTGCTCTCGAAGGACTTCGGCTTCCGTGAGGCGGTGGCCACCGGCGACGCGGCGACCATCGTCTCGGCGATGGAGAACCTGAGGACCCGCTTCGGTATCGACCGCGCCTTCATCGTCCAAGCCGACGGGCGCATCATCGGCGAGCGGAGCGACGACCTGAAGCCCGACGCGGAGCGCCTGACCCAGGCGTTCGACACCGCCGACGATCCCTCCGGCGTGGTCATGCTGGGCGGCCATCCCTACCAGGTGATGTCGGCGCCGGTGGCCTCGGCGGACCAGAACGGCTGGCTGGTGTTCGCCGTCCGCCTCGACCGAAGCGAGCTGAGCGCGCTGGAGAAGCTCTCGGCCATCCCGCTGAAGGCGACCGTGCTGCACCGGGCCGAGGGCGGCTGGCGGCTCGACGATGCCGCCGCGACCGATGCGGACCGCGCGCAGCTCTCTAACTTCATCGACCGGGCGCTGGCGCAGAACCTGGCGACGCCGCAGACGCTGAGCGAGGCCGGCGGCGGGTCGCTGGCGCTGGTGAAACGGCTGCCGGCGCTGACCGCGGACACGCCCGCGGTGCTGCTGCTGCGCTATCCGCTGGCCCTCGCCCTGGCCTCCTACGAGACCCTGCTGGTGATCGTCGCGCTGGCCGGCGCCGTCGGTCTCGTGGTGGTCGGCTGGGGCTCCTGGATGCTGGCCCGAGGGATCACCCGGCCCATCTCCGCCCTGGACGAGGCCGCCCACCGGCTGGAGCAGGGGGAAGACGCCCACGTCGAGATCGCCACTCGCGACGAGATCGGCCGCCTGGCCGCCAGCTTCAACACCATGGCCACCGAAATCCGCGACCGCGAGCGGCGGATCACGCACCTGGCCATGCACGACGGCGACACCGGCCTGCCCAACCGCCTGGCGCTGGAGCGGGTCGTCGAGGCGCTCTCCGACCTGCCGCCCGGCCAGGTCTACGTCGCCGCGTTGGGCATCCAGCGGTTCGACGACCTGCGCGGTGCGATCGGCTATGCGCTGGCGGCCCACGCGGTGCGGATGATCGGCAATCGGCTGGCAGGCCTCGCGCCGGCCTCCGGCGTGGCGCGGGTCGCTTCCGACGTGCTGGGCTTCTGCCTGATCGCGGCGGGGCCGGAAGCGGCGGAGGATGACGCCGCGCGCCTGATGGCGAGCCTTGAGCTGCCACTGAGCGTCGGCGGCGATACGATCGACGTGACCCTCAACCTGGGTCTCGCCCCGATCGAGCGCGGGGCAGGGCCGGGCGCGGCCATCGAACGCGCCAACATCGCTCTCGACCAGGCCCGCTCCGGCCGACGCAAGGTGGCCTTCTTCGACGCCGAGGCCTACGGCGACCCGGCCGCCAACCTATCGCTGATGAGCGGCATGCTGGCCGCGCTGGAGGCGGGCGCGCTCGAGCTCTTCTACCAGCCGAAGTTCGACATCCGCCGGCGCGAGGTGACCGGCGTCGAGGCGCTGTCGCGCTGGCGCCATCCCACCCGCGGCCTCCTGAGCCCCGACCTGTTCATCCCGATGGCCGAGGAGACCGGCCACATCCGCGCCCTCACCGAATGGGTCCTGCAGCGCGCCATCGCCGACCAGGCCGATCTCGCCGAGGCCGGCCATCCGCTGGAGATGAGCGTCAACATCTCCGGCCGGACGCTGGGCGAGCCGGACTTCACGGGATTCGCGCTGGCGGAGGCGCAAGGGGCCGCGGGCGCGCTGACCTTCGAGATCACCGAGACCGCCGTCATCGAGAACCCGGAGGCCGCGCTCGCCATGCTCGACCGGTTCGCCGAGGCGGGCATCGCCATCTCGATCGACGACTTCGGAACGGGGCTGTCGTCGCTGGCCTACCTGAAGCGGATCCGCGGCCAGGAGCTGAAGATCGACAAATCGATCGTCCAGGGCGTCACCGACAGCCAGCGCGACGCGCTGATCGTGCGCTCGACCATCGACCTGGCCCACAGCCTGGGCCTGAAGGTGACCGCCGAGGGCGTCGAAACGAGCGCCTGCTTCTCGCTGCTGTCGGCGATGGGCTGTGACCAGGCGCAGGGCTACCTGATCGCCAAGCCTTTGCCGCTAAAGGAACTTTTGACGTTTCTGGGCGACGATAAGCTGAGAGAACGCGGTTACGGGTAGTCGGGAGGCCGACATCAGAGGGTCTGCGTCAGCGATGTTGGTGGCGTGGGTCCTGGCCTTCGGGCACGCAGGGGCCTGCCGCGCGCAAGCCGGTTCGTTCGCCGACATCTTCTCCCCCGACAGCTTCCATGGCCTGGCCGAGGTCCGCGCCGCGGGCGCCAACGGCGAGCGCTCGTGGCTGGACCACGGCTTCGGCAAGACCTCCGTCTCGGGCGACGGGCCGGCGCTGAAGGCCACCCAGGCCGCCCTTGAGTGGAAGCCGGCGTTCAGCTTCGCGGTCAGCGGCGACGTGACCCTGCTGGCCCAGAGCGACGCGCATCCGGGGGTCGACCTCGGCGAAGCCTTCCTGAAACTCAAGGCGCCGCCGACCGCCGGCGGATGGCGTTTCTCGGCGCGCGCCGGGGTCTTCTACCCGCCGGTCTCGCTGGAGAACGACGGCACAGCCTGGACGCCGCCCGACATGCTGAGCGCCTCGGCGCTGAACAGCTGGATCGGCGAGGAGGTCAAGGTCGCGGGTGTGGAGACGACCCTGCAGCAGCGGCTGGGCGGACACGAGGTCGAGGCGACGGTGGGGGTCTTCGGCTGGGACGACACGGCCGGAACCCTGCTCACCTTCCGCGGCTGGGCGCTGCACGACGTGCGGACGGGGGTGAACAGCAACTTCGCGCTGCCGCCGCTCTCGCCCTTCGCCGGACAGTTCCAGCCGGACGAGACCTATCCGTTCCGTGAACTGGACGGGCGGCCCGGCTACTACGGCCGCATCGAGTGGCGGCCGCCGGCCCCGGTGGCCCTGAACGTCTTCTTTTACGACAACGGCGGCAACCGGATCGCCGTGGACAGCGACGGCCAGTGGGCCTGGGAGACCCGGTTCTTCAACGCCGGCCTGCGTTGGCAGCCCACCGAGGAGGTCAAGGTCCTGGCCCAGGCGCTGAACGGCGAGACCATCATGGGCTATCCGACGCCGGGCGGCCGCTGGTTCGACATGGGCTTCCAGGCGGCCTACGTGCTGGTGTCGCGAAAACTGGGCGACGACGCCGTCAGTGGACGGATCGACGGCTTCCGCACGAAGGACCGCACCTTCCGCGCCCTCGACGACAACCAGGAGAACGGCTGGGCGGTCACGGCCTCGTGGCGCCACCGCCTCGCGCCCCACGCCGACCTGATCGTCGAGGCCCAGCACGTGGCCAGCAAGCGCAACGCGCGCAGGCTGGTCGCGGACGATCCCAAACAGGACCAGACCATCCTGCAGACCGCCCTTCGGCTGAGCTTCTAGACGTCGAACTTCACGCCCTGGGCCAGCGGCAGGGTGGCGCCGAAGTTCACGGTGTTGGTGGCGCGGCGCATGTAGGCCTTCCAGGCGTCGGAGCCAGCCTCGCGGCCGCCGCCGGTCTCCTTCTCGCCGCCGAACGCTCCGCCAATCTCGGCGCCCGAGGGACCGATGTTGACGTTGGCGATGCCGCAGTCCGAGCCGCGCGCGGAGATGAACAGCTCGGCCTCGCGCAGGTCATTGGTGAAGATCGACGACGATAGGCCCTGCGGCACGTCGTTCTGCAGGCGGATGGCCTCGGCCAGGTCCGAATAGCGCATGACGTAGAGGATCGGCGCGAAGGTCTCGCGGCGGACGACCTCGGCCTGCTCGGCGATCTCCACCAGGGCGGGGCGCACATAGACGGCGTCGGGGCGACCCTGCATGTGGACGCGCTCGCCGCCGGTCACCTCGGCGCCGGCGGTCCGCGCGTCGGCCAGGGCGCGCTGCTGCGCTTCGAAGGCGGCCGGGTCGATCAGCGGCCCGACCAGCGCGCCGTCCTGGCGCGGATCGCCGACCGCGACGGAGCCGTAGGCGGCCTTCAGCCGCGGCAGGAAGGCGTCGTAGAGGCTGTCGTGGACGAAGAGGCGGCGGAGCGTCGTGCACCGCTGGCCGGCGGTGCCCATGGCCGCGAAGGCGACGCCGCGCAGGGTCAGGTCGAGGTCGGCGGTGGGCGCCACGATCGCGGCGTTGTTGCCGCCGAGCTCCAGGAGGGCGCGGGCGAAGCGGGCGGCCAGGCGCGGCGCCACGGCGCGGCCCATGGCCGTCGATCCGGTGGCCGAGACCAGGGGGACCAAGGGGTGTTCGACCAGCGCCTCGCCGACCTCACGGCCGCCGACCACGACCGAGGACAGGCCCTGCGGCGCGTCGCCGAACTTCGCGGCCGCGCGGTCGAACAGCGCCTGGACGGCGAGCGCGGTGAGCGGGGTCTTCTCCGAGGGCTTCCAGACCACGGCGTCGCCGCAGACCAGCGCCAGGGCCGCGTTCCATGACCAGACCGCCACCGGGAAATTAAAGGCCGAGATGATGCCGACGACGCCCAGCGGATGCCAGGTCTCCATCATGCGGTGGTCCGGGCGTTCCGTGGCGATGGCCAGGCCGAACAGCTGGCGCGACAGGCCCACGGCATAGTCGCAGATGTCGATCATCTCCTGCACTTCGCCGGCCGCCTCGGAGACGATCTTGCCGGCCTCCAGGGTGACCAGCGCGGCGAGGTCGGCCTTGGCCGCGCGCAGCTCCTCGCCCAACAGGCGCACCAGCTCGCCGCGCCTGGGCGCGGGCGTGTTGCGCCAGGCCAGGAAGGCCGCGTGGGCGGACTCGATGGCGCTGGCGACGTCGGCGGCAGACGTGTCGTGGACCTGGGCGATGGTCTCGCCGGTGACCGGCGAGCGAACGGCGCGCGAGCCTCCGGTCGAGCGGGTTTCCGGCACGCCCAGGCGCGCCAGCACCTCTGCGGCCTCGGCGGCTGCGGAGCCGATCTTCGTCTGCAGGGTCATGCGGCGGGTCTCACTCGGCGGCGGCGCGGAGGAGCTGGTCTTCCGGCGCATAGACGGCTCCGTAGCGGTTCGCCAGGAACGCCGAAAGCGGAATGTCCTCCTGGCGCACGAAGCCCTTCTGCGGCAGGTCGCCCGTAGCCAGCATGTCGAGCACGGCGCAGACGGCGCCCGCCGTGGTGATCTGGATAGCGCTTTTCATCACCCCGCCGACGGCCTGCGCATAGACCTTGTTGACGTAGGTCTCCTGCATCAGCCGGCCGTCCTTGAGCCCGCTGACGGTCACGAAGACGATGACCACGTCCTGCAACGTCGCGGGGACGGCGTTCTCCAGGATGTCCTTGAGCAGGGCCCGGCGGTTGCGCAGGCCCAGGTCGTTCAAGAGCGCCTTCATGATCGCCGCGTGGCCGGGATAGCGGATGGTGCGGTAGTTGAGGTTGCGCACCTTGCCGTCGAGGGTCTGGCAGAGCGTGCCCAGGCCGCCGGAGGTGTTGAACGCCTCGTAGGTGACGCCGTCGAGGGCGAACTCCTCGCACTCCTCCAGCGCCGGAACCTCGCGCAGCCGGCCGTTCACGATCGCCTCGCAGGGTTCGCAATATTCGTTGATCACCCCGTCCGTCGACCAGGTGAGGTTGTAGTTCAGCGCGTTGGACGGATAGCGGGGCAGGGCGCCGACGCGCAGGCGCACGTCATGCAATTCGTCGAAGTGCTTCGCCAGGTCCCAGGCGGCGATGGTGATGAAGCCGGGCGCGAGGCCGCATTGGGGGATGAAGGCGGTCTGGGCCTTCCTGGCGAGGTCGCGCACCACCCGGCTCGCGGCGACATCCTCGGTCAGGTCGAGGTAGTGGGCATGGGCCGCCTTCGCTGCGGTCGCGACCGCGGTGGTCAGGTGATAGGGCGCGGCGTTGACCACCGCGAAGCAGCCGGCAAGCGCACCGCTCAGCGCCTTGGCGTCGTCGATGGCCAGCGCCGCGGTCCGCGGGGCCGGATGGATGTCGAGCGCGGCCAGCGTCTCGGGGCTCTGGTCGATGACCAGCACCTCGTAGGAGCCTGCGAGCAGGCTTGCGATGGTCGAGCCGATCTTGCCGGCTCCGACGACGGCGACCTTGCGCATGGGGCAACTCCTTGTTGCCCAAGCTTGATTCGGAGCGGCGGCGGAATCAATTCGCACTACGTCGGTATTGATGCCATATTTGGGCATATCGCTTTCCTCATTCGGCAAACTGACGAAATGGACGATCTGGACGAGCATCTGTTGGCCCGCCTGCGAGACAACGCCCGCGCGCCTGTGGCCGAGCTGGCGCGTGCGCTGGGTCTCTCCCGCACCACGGTGCAGAGCCGCCTGGCCCGCCTGGAGCGCTCCGGGGTGATCGCCGGCTATGCGGTGAAGCTCTCCGAGGCGCGGGAGGCCGCGCGGATCCACGCCTTCGTGATGCTGACGGTCGAGCCCAAGCAGGCCGCGGGCGTGACGGCGGCGCTTCAGCGCATGCCGGGCGTGCGCAAGCTGCAGTCGGTGAGCGGGCCCTTCGACATGATCGCCGCCGTCGAGGCGGCCAACGTGGGCGACATGGACGCCCTCATCGACGAGATCGGCGCCCTGCGCGGGGTCGAGCGCACCAACTCGTCCATCGTCCTGGCCACCAAGTTCGATCGGTGATTGGGCGCTTGGATCCCGGCTTTCGCGGGGATGACTCGCTTCGCGCTCACTTCTTCCGCGGCGGTTTCAGCTCGGCGCCGCCCTCGACGAACTTGCCCATCTTGTCGGCCTGCACCGCCTGCAGCAGGGCCTTGGCGCAGTTGGCGACTTCGCCCTGGATGGCGGTGTCGGCATCCAGTTCGTCGTGGCTGGTGGCGTAGGGTTTCCAGTAGCCGATGTAGCGGTCGAGCTCGGCCGTGGGCCCGGCCGGGCACAGGTCCATGAAGCACAGCCAGTCGTGCAGCGAGCGGCGCACATTCTCGGCGCCTTCGACGTCGCCATGCGCCACCACCGAGAACTGCCGTCCGGCCAGGTGCTTGGGATAGTCCCAGCCGTCCAGCTCGACCTGCTTGGCGCGCCTGGCGTCCTTGCCGTGGGTCAGCGTCGGATCGGGGTTGCCGCCGTCGGCGCAGACCAGCCGGTCGATCATCAGCTTGAGCGGCGAGGACGTCGCGTACCAGTTCACCGGCGTGATGATCATGATCCCATGCGCCTCGATCCACATGGGATAGATCTCGTTCATCCAGTCCTGCGTCTGGCCCAGCGAATAGTTGGGGTAGCAGGAGCATGGCCAGTGGCAGAGCGCCGCCGCGGTCGAAAAGCACGCCTTGCAGGGGTGGATGTGGCGCCCGTACTCCGAGGCGAGGCGGGCGAGGTCCAGGACGCGCACTGCGGTGTCCGCCCCGGCCGACAGGATGTCGTAGGCCATCTCGGCGAAGCGCCAGGATTTCGACATCTCGCCCGGGCAGGTGTGCTCGCTGCGGGACGAGGCGTTGATCACCAGGAACCGAGTGGGGCCATTCGGGTCGTCGTGCCGCAACTGCGCGTCGCGGATCGCCTCGCGCGCCGCCAGCCAGTCGGTCGCGAGTTCATAGTCCGGATCGGCGAACTCCGGCCCCGCCCGGCGGGTGACCGGCGACTTGCGGTGGTTGGAGTAGCCCTCCCAGGCGGCGTGGGCGATACGGTCGAGTTCGGCCTCGAACGGCCCGAACGCCGGATCCTTGAACTGGCTCTTGAAGCGGGCCTTGAACGCAGGCTCGGTGAGCTCGGGGCTCGGCATCCCCTTGCGGGGCTCTGGCGCGGGCTCTGCCATCGGGGCCTCCTCCGGATCGCAAGCCAACGCTACGGCCAAGCCGCGGTTCCGGGGGCTCAGCGCCTCAGGCTGTTGTGCACGTCGGTGGCGGCGATAGCGCCTTCGCCGGCGGCCGTGGAGATCTGGTTGAGGCCACGCACGACGTCGCCGGCGGCGTAGAGGCCGGCAACCGAGGTCTGTTGGTGGTCGTCCACGAAGAGACGGCCGTTGGCGTCGAGGATCGCGCCCGCGTCGGTCGCCAGCTTGGAGCAGGGCGTCGCGCCCAGCGCCGAATAGACCGCGTCGAACCGCCGGGCGCCGTCGGGGGCGAAGCAGAGGGCGTCGATCCGCCGATGGTCGAGGATCACCCGCTCGATCGGCGTCTCGACGACGCCGACCCCGGCCGACTTCAGCCGGCGGCGCTCCTGGGTCGACAGCGCCTCGCGCGGGCCGACATGGACCAGCGTCACCTCCTGCGAATAGGTGGTCAGGAACCGCGCCTCGCGCGCGCCGTGGTCGTCGGCCCCGATCACACCCACCGACTGGCCGATCACCTCGTACCCGTCGCAGATCGGACAGACCCGCATCAGGCCCGAGCGGACCGCCGCGTCGACGCCGGGGACGGCCGGCTCGTTGTCGAGCACGCCAGTGGCGAGGATCACCCGGCGCGCCCGCACGGAGCCCACAGCCGTGGCGAGGCTGAAGCCCGACTTGAGCACGCTCAGTCCCAGCACCTCCGTTTCCTGGATGTCCGCCCCATAGGCCTCGGCCTGGCGGCGCATGCGGGCGAGCAGCGCCTTGCCGCCGATTCCACCCGGGAAACCCGGGTGGTTGTGGCTGCGCGGAATGCGCGCCGCGCGGCTGCGGCCGGCATCCAAGACGATGAAATCGCGCCGGAAACGGGCGAGATAGATCGCCGCGGTCAGGCCCGCGGGCCCGGCGCCCACCACCACGCAATCGAGCATCGGCGAGCGCCGCTGTTGCACCATTTGTTACGCCGTAAACCTCAATTCAACGAACCTTTCGGAGAATGCCCGCCGCAGCCGGAGCCCCGCCGACCCAATGAAATCGCTTTCGCGTCGGTTCCTGATCAGCGTCGGACTGATGTCGCTGGTGATGACCGTGCTGGGCACGCTCGGCGCCTTCGTGGTGTTCGAGCGCGAGCTCTCCAACCGCCAGATCGGCTACCTCACGGATTATCTCCGCGAGCGCAGCCGCAACGTCGACCGCCAGTTCTCCAACCTGTCGGCCCTGCACCAGGCCGCCGGCGCGGAGCTGGAGCGGCGCATGGACCATCTGAGCGACGCTGACGTGAAGCGGCTGGCGGACTTCTACATGCCGCTGCAGGCCGACGGCACGCGCCGTTCCCGGCCGCAGTTCTTCGACGGCTCGAGCGACCAGGGCGACTTCACCTACGGCATGGGGGCTTTTGTCGGCCGCGCCCAGGAGACCCCGCCGGAGGAGATGAGGGCGCTGGTGGCGGCGTTCCGGCTGGTGGCCGACCTGGGCCAGGCCGCGCGCCACGACTACGACAACCTGTACTTCTTCACGCCGGCGACCCGGCTGGTGATGTACGGCCCCGATCGGCCGGACCACCTGATGTTCTATCGCCACGACGCGCCGGCGGACCTTTCCATCGCCCAGGAGGAGATGGCCAAGATCACGCTGCCGTCGCAGGACCCGATGCGCGCCACCCGTTGCACCAACCTGCAGCGGCTGATCCAGGACAAGGTGGGCAAGCGCCTCGCGACCGCCTGCCTGACGCCGGCCTACGTCCACGGCCGCTATGTGGGCTCCTTCGGCTCGTCGATGGAGCTGACCCACTTCTTCCTCAACGCGGTGAAGGGCACGCCCTCCGGCGCCTCGCCGATGATCGTGACCTCGAAAGGCGAGCTGATCGCCTATCCCGGATTCACCGACCAGTCCCGCTCGCCCGAGAAGACCCTGGCCGACTACGAGAAGCGGTTCGGGCTGAAGGCCCTGGTGGCCACCATCGCCAAGGACAAGCTCGCCGACGGCGTGCTCACCAGCCCGGATGGCCGCCAGATCGTCGCGTTTGGCCGCCTGAACGGACCCAACTGGTACCTGCTGCTGACCTATCCGAAGGCCAATGTGATGGCCTCGGCGGCGCGCACCGCGGCCTGGGTGCTGCTGATCGGCGGCGTCGCCTCGCTGCTGCAGGCCCTGGCGGTCGTGCTGGTCGCCCGCAGCAGCATCGTGCGTCCGGTGGAGCGCCTGGCCGCCTCCTGCGACCCCGACGCCACCGCGCGCGGCGAACGCCCGGACGTCAGCGACGTGGAGCGGCGCAGCGACGAGATCGGCGTGCTCGCCAGGGCGCTGCGCACGGAGCGCGAGAAGGTCGAAGCCGTACTGGCCTCGCTGGAGGACCGGGTCGGCGAACGCACGGCGCAGCTCGAGCGCGCCAACGCCGAGAAGTCGCGGTTCCTGGCCAACATGAGCCATGAGCTGCGGACCCCGCTGAACGGGGTGATCGCGATTTCCGAGACCCTGGCCGGCAAGCAGACCACGGCCAAGGGCCGCCAGCTTGCCGAGCTGATCATCTCGTCGGGCCGCCTCCTGGAGCGGGTGCTGACCGACATCCTCGACTTCTCGAAGATCGAGGCGGGCGAGATCAGCCTGGCGCATGACGATTTCGAGATGGAGCGCCTGGTCGGCCACATCGCCGAGCTGCACAGCGCCTCGGCCGCCGGCAAAGGGCTGGGCTTCCACTGGCGGATCGCGCCGGAGGCGCGGGGCCGCTTCGGCGGCGACACCGTGCGGCTCACGCAGGTGCTCTCCAACCTGCTCTCCAACGCGGTGAAATTCACCGAGGCGGGCGAGGTCAGCCTGGACGTGACCCGCGACTCCGAGGGGATCTGCTTCCGGGTCGCCGACAGCGGCATCGGCTTCGACGCGGAGACCGCCAAGCGGCTTTTCCGCCGCTTCGAACAGGCGGACGCCTCGATCCGCCGGCGCTTCGGCGGCACCGGCCTGGGCCTGGCGATCAGCCGCTCGCTGGTCGACCTGATGGGCGGACGCATCGAGGTCGCTTCAGAGTCCGGCCATGGCTCGACCTTCACGGTCCACGTGCCGCTCGCCGCCTGGGAAGGCGACGCCAGCGACGCAGACGCCGCCGCGCCGCGCGAGGTCGACATCACCGGGGCCCGGGTGCTGGTCGCCGAGGACCATCCGACCAACCAGAAGGTCGTCGAGCTGATCCTGGAATCGGTCGGCGTCACGCCGGTCATCGTCGAGAACGGCCAGCTGGCGCTGGACGCGCTGAAGACCGGGCGCTTCGACGTGGTCCTGATGGACATGCAGATGCCGGAGCTGGACGGCCTTTCGGCCACCGCCATGCTGCGCGCCTGGGAAGCCGAGACCGGAACCCCGCGGACCCCGGTGGTCATGCTCACCGCCAACGCCCTGGACGAGCACGTCCGCGCCGGCCGCGACGCGGGCGCCGACACCCACCTCTCCAAGCCCATCCACGCCCAGGCGCTGATCGAGGCGATCCAGGCGGCGATGACCGCCCGGCCGTCGGAAGACGGGTCCGTGAAGGTCGCCTGAGGTCGTCTACGGCGCCTCGTTGGAGAACACGATCGTCCCCGAGGCCGCGAACATGCCGCCGACCCCGTGGGCGATGCTGATCTTCGCATCCGGAACCTGCGCCGGCGCGATCCCCCGCAACTGCCGCACGCTCTCCTGGAGGGCGTACATGCCGTACATCCCGGAGTGCATGTAGGAGAGCCCGCCGCCGTTGGTGTTCAGCGGCAGCTTACCGCCCTTCTTGCCTTCAGAGGCGGGCGCGGTGTTCCGTTCACGGATGAAGGCCGCCGCCTCCCCCGGCTTGCAGAAGCCGAGGTCCTCAAGGCCATAGAGCGGCAGGTGGGCGAAGGCGTCGTAGATCATCAGGTGGTCGACGTCGGAGTGGCTGATTCCGGCTTCCTCGAACGCCTTCTTGCCGGAGACACGGAACGCCTTGGAGGAGGTGAAATCCTCCATCTGGCTGACCATCGGCGTCTCGACACTCTCGCCCGTGCCCAGGATGTAGACCGGCTTCTGCGGGAAGTCCCTGGCCCGCTCGGCCTTGGTCAGGATCAGCGCGCCGCCGCCGTCGGTGACCAGGCAGCACATCAGCTTGGTGAACGGCCAGGCGATCATGTCGGCGTTCATCACGTCGTCGACGGTGATCGGGTCGCGGTAGCTGGCGCGCGGGTTCATCGCCGCCCATTCGCGCTGGATCACCGCGACCGGCGCCATGTCCTCAGGTGTCAGGCCGAAGGTCTTCAGGTAGCGCAGCACCGGCACGGTGAACATGGTGGGCGGCCCGACCGGGCCGTAGGGCATCTCGAACTGGCCGTTCAGGCTGGCCGCGCCGCCGCCGAAGCGGCCGCCGGCGCCCACCCGGCTGCGCCCGCTCTCGCCGTGGGTGATCAGCACTGTCTCGCAGAGGCCCTCGTTGATCGCGGCCGCGGCATGGCGGACGTGCAGCATGAAGGAGCAGCCGCCGACGCTCGTCCCGTCCGCATAGGTCGGCGTGATGCCGAGGTAGTGGGCCAGCGCCGTGGGGCTCTCGCCGGCGGTCGCCACGCCGTCGATGTCCGATGGCCTCAGGCCCGCATCGGCAAGCGCGTTCAGCGCCGCGTCGGCGTGCAGGCCAAGCACCGACATGTTCGGAATGCGGCCCATCTGGGTGGTCTCGGCGGCGCCGACGACCGCAATGGATTTGCGCTTCATCGGGCTCAGCCTTTCGCCGGTTGGAACAGCGGAAGGGAGATGTCGTCGCTCTGCTTCGAGAAGCTGACCTCCACCGGCATGTCGAGCACCAGCGCCTCGGGAGTCTGCGGGCAGTTCACGATGTTGGTCATCATGGTCGGGCCCTCGGCGAGCTTTACGACCGCAATGGCGTAGGGCTCGGTTCCCATGTCGGGGCGGGGCCGCTGGTTGATCACATAGGACCAGAGCACACCGCGGCCGCTGGCCGCGAACTCCTCCACCTTGCGGCTGCCGCACTTGGGGCAGAAGGGCCGGGGCGGGAAGTAGCTCCCGCCGTCGCACTCGGTGCAGCGCTGCAGGCGAAGCTCGCCGGCCTTGCACCCGTCCCAGAAATGCCGGGTCTCCGGCGTGGGCTCAGGCAACATTCGTGGTGGCATGAAATGGTCCCTGGAAATGAAATCGCTGAAAGTCCGCCGGTGGGCGGGCGGCGCAGAAAAGCCGACCGCGGCCGGCTTGTCACGCGGCGGCGTCGGGTTCCGTGGCGGCGCCCTGCACGCCGAAGATCTGGCGGAAGGCTTCGAGGCCGCGCGGGCTGAAGGCGACCACCCGCGTGCCGGGCTCGCGCGCCGCCCACCCCAGGGCGTAGAACCGCTCCAGCAGGGCCGCTCCCAAGGCGCCCGCCAGGTGAGAGCGGCGGACGCTCCAGTCCAGGCAGCCCTTGCAGAGCGGCCGCCGCAGGGCCGAAAGCGCCGGCACGTCGAGGCCGAGCGCGGTCATGAAGGCCTCGCCGTCGGCGGTGAGCACCAGGCTCTCGCCTGAGCCCACGATCAGGCCGCGCGTCGTCAGGCGGTCCAGCATGCCGACGCCGAGGTCGCCGGCCAGATGGTCGTAGCAGACCCGCGCGCGGCGCAGCGCCGGCTCCTTGGGACCGGGCCGGATGCGGCTGTGGCCCGTGCGCGCGGCCAGGCCGCTCAGCGCCTCGATCACCCCGGCCACGTCCGGACCCGTCAGTGCGTAGTAGGTGTGGCGGCCCTGCTTGCGGCCCTCGACCAGCCCGCCGGCGGAGAGCTTGGCCAGGTGCGAGCTCGCGGTCTGGGCGGTGACGCCGCCTTCGCGCGCCAGCTCGCCGGCGGTCAGCGCCTGGCCGGCGCAGAGCGCGGTCAGCATGTTGGCGCGCGCCGGGTCGCCGAGCAGGGATGCGATGGTCGCGATGTCCGGACCTTCCTTCATGCTTCGAGAATAGCGGAAGCATAGGCGCGTCACCATCCCCAAGGCTTCGACCGCGATCGAAACATCCGAGCCTGACGATCGGCTAGGACAACGGCTTCGCAATCGGAGGCCCGCATGAGCATCGCCCAAAGCAGCACCGGCCAAACCAGCATCGTCTGCTGCATCCGCTACCGCATCGACCCGTTCCAGCGCGACGCGTTCCAGGAGTACGCCCGCCGCTGGCTGGCCATCATCCCGAAGATGGGCGGCGACCTCCTGGGCTACTTCCTGCCGTGGGAGGGGACCAACAACGTGGGCCTGGCTCTGATCGGCTTCGAATGCCTGGCGGCCTACGAGACCTATCGCGGGCGGCTGCGGTCGGACGCCGAGGCCATCGCCAACGTCCGCTTCGCCCAGGAGAAGCGGTTCATCCTGGAGGAGACCCGCACATGGCTGCAGACGGTGCGCGCGGCATGATCGCGGTGATGTTCGAGGTCCAGGCCGCGCCGGGCGAGGCGGACAGTTACCTGCGGCTGGCGGCCCGGCTCACGCCGCAGCTGCAGGCCATCGACGGCTTCGTCTCCATCGAGCGCTTCGAGAGCCTGACGATTCCGGGCAAGATCCTCTCCCTCTCGATCTGGCGCGACGAGGCCGCCGTGGAGGAATGGCGCCGCGTCGAGGCGCACCGCCAGGCTCAGGCAGCTGGGCGAGGCGGGATTTTCGCCGACTATCGCCTCAGGGTGGCGCGGGTGGTCCGCGATTACGGGATGGCCGAACGCGACGAGGCTCCCGCCGACAGCCGCGCGGCGCACGGCTAGTCGACAGCGACTTCGAGTTCGTGCGGCTGGGTCTTGGGCGGCGGCTTCAGCAACAGCAGGGGCGGCGCCATCATCAGGCAGATCACCGCAAGACCGGCGAAGATGGCGTCGTAGCTGATCATCGTCCCCTGGCGCGTGATCTCTCCGTTCAGCGCCGCGAGGCCGCCCGACGAATGCAGGTCGAAGAGCGCCGGGAGCGACCAGCGCAGCACCGGGTCCGTCGCGGTGATGTGCTCGGTCAGGCCGGAGTGGGCAGCCGCCGCGTCGCGGATCAGCACGGCCTGGACAAGGGAAATACCGGCGCTGGAACCCAGCGAGCGCGCCATGGTGGCGACGAC
Source organism: Phenylobacterium sp. (assembly GCA_045802455.1). Lineage (GTDB taxonomy): Bacteria > Pseudomonadota > Alphaproteobacteria > Caulobacterales > Caulobacteraceae > Phenylobacterium. The sequence goes on from JBJMQX010000022.1 coordinate 17,762, forward strand.
CGTGCCTTCGGTGCGGTGGACCGGCGCCAGCTTGGCGTAGGCCAGCACGTTCATCGGCGCGAACAGCAGGCCCGTGCCCAGTCCTTGGATGAAGCCGGAGACCTCGATCGGCCGCGCGGTCATCGAGAGGTCGAACTGGCCCATCAGCCAGAGCGCCCACGCCGAGACCAGGATGCCGATGAAGAGCACCGTCCGCGGCCCGAGTCTGGGCACCAGCATCGGCACCGCCAGGAAGGCCAGCAGCGAGCCCACCCCGCGCCACATGCTCGCGATGCCGCTCTGCAGGGCCGAATAGCCGAGCAGGTTCTGCATGAACGAGGGCAGGAGCGCGCTCGTGGAGAACAGCAGCACGCCCACGAACATCCCGAAGATGGTGGTGCCGACGAAGTTGCCGTCCTTGGCCAGGTCGCGATGGAAGAAGGGATGCTCGGCGGTGGCGGTCTGGACGATGAACACCCAGAGCCCGGCCGCCCCCAGCGCCGCCTCGATCCAGGTCTCGGTGGAGTCGAACCAGTCGTTGCGGGGACCCCGGTCGACCATCACCTGGAAGGCGAGCACGAAGGTGATCAGGGCGAAGAAGCCAAGAAAGTCGAAGGGCCGTTCGCGCCCGCCCTCGTCGTTGTCCATGAAGGTCCAGATCCCGAGGAAGGCCAGGATGCCGATCGGCAGGTTGATGTAGAAAACCCAGCGCCAGGAGAGGTCCTCGGTCAGCCAGCCTCCCAGCGTCGGACCGGCGATCGGCCCGATGATCACCGCGGCGCTCCAAAGGCTCATCACCCGCGGGATCAGCCGCTGAGGGTAGAGGTCGAGCATGGTGGTCTGCGAGAGCGGCATCAGCGATGCCCCGGCCAACCCTTGTAGCAGCCGATAGAGCACGATCTCCGGCAGGCTGGTGGCGATGCCGCAGAGCACGCTCGTCAGCGTGAATCCTGCGATCGAGAACAGGAACATCCGCTTGCGGCCGATCTTCTGCGACAGCCAGCCGGAGAGCGGCGTCATCACCGCCGTGGCGACGATGTAGCTGGTCAGCACCCAGGTGATCTCGTCCTGGGCGGCGGAAACGCTGCCCTGGATGTGCGGCAGGGCGACGTTGGCGACGGTGGAATCCACCGTGTACATCAAGGTCGCCAGCATCAGGGCGCCGGTGATCGGGGTGCGGTTCTTGATGTCCTGCTGGCTGGCCACGGGTCAGACCGGCGCGTTCGAGAGCTTGCGCCGCTCGGTCGAGGCGATGAGCTCGGCCCAGATCGCCTCCAGGCGGGCGGTGTCGCCGGCCTGCTCGGCGGCGACGTGCGCGGCGATCAGCAGGCCGCGCAGCCTGGCGTTCTCGGCGCCGAGCACGGAGAGCCGCAGGTCGTGCTCCGCGGCGGTGTCGTTCAGCAGGGCGGCGAGCGCCCGGTTCTCGCGGACCAGGTGCTCGGCGGCGCCGTCCCACCGCTCGGCCGCCATCGCTAGAAGGCCCGCCGACATGCGCAGCGCATTGGCGCGCTCGCCCTCCGGCGCGTCCGGCTCGGCGCAGCGCAGCATAAGTCCGGCGAGCTCAGCCAGGACGGAAGGCACGGCCGGCGTCATAGCTTGCCCATCACCTTCAGCATCGCCCGTTCCTGGGCGTTCAGCAGCCACCAGGCCGAGAAGACCATGATCGGGTCCCGGTTGCCGCCGTCGATGAAGGCCCGGGCCGAGCCCACCCAGATACCCTGGCCCTTGACGCAGTTGAACAGGATCCACCAGTGCAGGGCCGCGGGGTCTGTGCGCAAGCCGCTGGCGCGCTCCCAGACCGCGACGGCTTCGTCCGGGGGCAGCAGTCCACCGGCCAGCCCCCGGTTGAACTGCCAGACCGGGTTGAACCCCCAGGCGAGGTCCTCCAGCGGATCGCCCAGGTGGGCCATCTCCCAGTCCAGCACGCCGCCGATCTCGCCGGCCTGGTCATAGAGGAAGTTGCCGGTGCGGTAATCGCCGTGGACGACGGAGAGCTTCTGGGCCGGCGGCGGCGGGTTGGCCCGCAGCCAGCGTATGACCGCCCGGGTGATCGGCTGCGGTTCGGCCTCGTCCGTATCCAGAATATGTTCCCAGTGGTCGAGTTCGCGACGCCAGCAGGCGCCGAGCGCCGGCGTCTCCATCCACTTGTCGAGCCCCAGGGCCACGGGGTCGGCGCGGGCGATCTCGCCCAGAATGGTCCATTTGCGCTCCGCCAGCCGGGGCAGGACCGCGTCGTAGCCGCCGGCGAACAGCATCGCCGGCGCGGCCTGGAACCCGGTCAGCTCCTCGGCGATGAAGAACGGATGGTCGAGGGCCTCGGAGCCCTCCTCCAGCCACAGCATCTGCGGCACCGGCACCGGGCTGCCTGCGAAGGCGCGGTAGGCCTCGAACTCGATCCTCCGCTCGGTGTCGATCAGGCTGGCCGGCGGATCGCGGCGCAGGATCAGCCGCCGCTCGCGGGCTTCGCCGTCCTGGCGATAGCTGAGCCTGAAGCGATAGGTCTCGCGGGAGGCGCCGCCGGAGATGCGCTCCAGCCCCGAGACCGCGACGTCGCGGGCTTGCGGCATGCGCGTCGCGACGTAGGCCGCGATCCGAGGTTCGAGCGCGTGGACCAAGTCAGGCGATCTTGAAGCGGACCGGCAGGCGCTTGGGGCCGTTGACGAACACCGCCTCGCTCATCGCGGGCTGGCCGGCCAGCTCCAGGTCCGAGAGGCGGGGGATCAGCTCCTCCCAGAGGATGCGCATCTCCATCTTGGCGAGGTGCTGGCCCAGGCACAGGTGCGCGCCGTAGCCGAACGCCAGGTGGCGGTTGGGCTTGCGGTCCACGTGGAAGGCCTGCGGGTCCTCGAAGACCGCCTCGTCGCGGTTGCCCGAGGCGTAGCAGAGCATCAGCCAGTCGCCCTTCTTCATCTGCCGGCCGGCGAATTCTGTGTCGGCGGTGGCGGTGCGCATGAAGGTCTTCACCGGCGTGGTCCAGCGGATGCTCTCGTCGACCAGGCCGGGAATCAGCGAGAGGTCGGCCTTCAGCTTGGCGAACTCGGCCGGGTTCTCGGCCAGGGCCCAGAGCG
>JBJMQX010000023.1:0-11804 GCA_045802455.1 Phenylobacterium sp.
AGCTGGAGGTGATGGCCTACCGCCCCGCGCCCAAGCAGGCGAGCTGGCTTGGCTATCCGCACTCTGCGGGTCTTTCGACGATCGACTACCTGCTCTGCGATCCTTACAACACCCCGCCGCGGCGCGACCTCCTGGTCGAGCAGCCGTTGATGATGCCTCACTGCTGGCTCTCGCTCGGCGAGATGATCTTCTCCGCAGGGCACGTGATCGAGCCCGGCCTGCCGCAGGATCGCCAGGGTCGGATCACGTTCGGCACCGCCAACAACCCGCACAAGTACAACCGCGAGACCTTCGCTCTCTGGTCGCAGGTGCTGCAGGCGGTTCCCGGCTCGGCCTTCATGTTCATCAGGCCTGAGGGCGGGACCGAGGCGTTCCGGCGCAACGTGACGGCCGAGTTCGCTCGCCACGGGATAGATCCGGGCCGGGTGCAGTTCAGCACGATCCGCGGCCGGCACATGCCGTTCTACAACCAGGTCGACATCAGCCTGGACCCGTTCCCCCTGACCGGCGGCACAACGACCACCGAGTCCCTCTGGATGGGCGTTCCTGTGGTGAGCCTGATCGGCGAGGCCTTCTACGAGCGGCTTTCCGCGTCGATCCTGGCCAACTGCGGGCTGGCGGAACTCGCGACACCGGACCCGGCCGAATACGTGCGGATCGCCGCGGGCCTGGCCGGCGACCGAGGGCGGCGGCTGGCGCTGCGCCAGGGACTGCGCGACCAGATCCGCTCCGGGCCCCTGGGCCAGACCAAGCAGTTCGCAGCCGACTTCTACGACCTGGTGGCCCGAACCGTCCGGCCCGAGGCCTAAAGCCGGAAGTACTCTTTCAGCAGGTCGTCCGGACGCGGACGGAAGACCAGTTCACCTGGTCCGCCCGCGAAGACCATCTGGCCTGGCGGGACGTGCTTGCCGATCACCCGCACGCCCTGGGAGACCACCACGTCGTCTTCCACCCGCGCGCCGGCGACGACGGCGCTGCCTGGATATAGCACCACACGATCGCCGATCACCGGAATCTGATCCGTGTGCCGGCCGACCGTGACTCCCTGGTACAGGACCAGGTGATTGCCGTAGGTCGCCTTGGCCAGGACGATGCCGACGCTGTGGCCGATGTAGAACACCTCCGGCATGGCGATTTCGTAGAACAGGTCGATGCCGTTGAAAGCCTTGTTCATCAGGAAGAGCCGGGTCGGCGCGGCCGTGTCGCCGGACCCCTTCCAGATAGAATTCGCTAGGTAATACAGGAAGATGGTGTGCTGCGAGGATTGCAAAGCATTGAACTCGCCGGGTCGCCAGGGCGAGCAGCCGTCGATGCAGCGCGAGAGCCGGTCCAGCGCCTCATCCAAGTGGGCGTCGCAAGCCTTCCTGAAGGCGTCTTCGCGCCCGTCCGGCACGACGGCCATCTGCTGGCGGACGATGTAGTCCAGAAGGCTCTGCCGGCTGTGTTCGACGAGCTTCACGCTTTCAGACCCTCGAGGTAGCGGCGGACGACGTCCTTGACTGGCGAAGGCGTGACGCCAAGCGCATGCAGCCGGGTGACGTCGGCACGCGGCGGCGGCGGCGGCGAGACGTCGCGCGTGAAATCCACGCGCCAGCCGGCCTGAAGGAAAATATTGGCGATCTCACCGTTGGCGGTGAGCTGGCCGCCGGCCACGTTGACCACGCCGGTGGCCGGCCGCTCAGCCATTGCGATCAGGGCCATGACCACGTCGTCGAGGTGGATGTAGTCGCGGGCCACGTGAGGACTGGAGTCCAGATGGAGGTCTCGTTCGATCCGTGCACGGATGAGCCATTCGGAAAGAAACCCCGGTGATTCAGGCTCCCAGTCGAACACGTTGGCGAGCCGCGCCACCGCCCCCTTGCCTTCTGTACGGGTCAGCGTGAGGTTCTCGCCCAGAGCCTTGGAGAGGTCGTAGACGCGCCGCGGGTCGGCGGGGTCAAACACCAAAGGCGCCTGTTCGTGCGCCACCTCCGCCGCCTGGCCGTCGTAGAGGCGCGTCGAGGACAGGTAGACCAGCCGCTCGAACCGTCCCGCCCGGATCAGCTCGCTGACCAAGCTGGCGTGCGCCTCGACCGTGTCGAAGGGGCGGCGGTCGTAGTCGGCCGTGAGGCCGGCGCAGTAGAACACCACGCCCATCTCCCGGCCGAACAGACTGTAGTCGCCCTTGATCGGCGCATAGACGTCCCAGTCGCGGGCCTCGAGCGCGGCCTTCAGCCGCCGGCCGACGAAGCCGGTGGCGCCGACAACCGTGGCCAGCCCCCCCGCCACGGCCTAGAGGCCGCCTGCCGGATGGTGCAGCCGGGGATCCTTGTGCCGCAGCAGCTTGGGGCTCACGTCGCGCACGATGCGGTAGGCGTCGGTCTGGAACACGGCGGGGTCCTTCACCGCGACCATGTTGAAGCCGTGCGGCGGGCCTTCGAGGTAGACCGCGTCGGCCGGGATCAGCTCGATCGGCCGCCCCGCCAGGTCGTAGTTCGAATTGAAGTCACGCAACGCGAAGAGATGGTAGCCGTGGTCCGTGAGCAGCCGGCCGATCTCGGTTTTCGCCAGCCCGTTCGACCAGTCGACATAGTGGCGGTGCACCTCGAACAGGATGTCGGGCGCCTCGCCCGCGGCCTTGGCGAGAAAGGGCTTTGCGCCTTGGAGCGCGCCCAGTTCGGCGCCTTCGATGTCCAGGACGATCAGGTCCAGCCGCTCGACCCCGGTGGCGGCGAGGTAGTCAGCGATCGTCACCGTCTGGAAGCCGTCCGCCGCTCCCGCTTCGGCCACTTCGGCGCTGGCGAAGCTGTCGTAGCCGACCAGCTTCAGGCTGGTGCTGGAGTCCGACCAGAGCCCCTCGGGCCGCGGCCGGATGTTGGTGAGGCCGTTCAGCTCGGCATTGCGGGCCAGCATCGCCCGTTGCTCGCCGTTGGGCTCGAAGGCGTGCACCACGCCGCCGCGCGGCGCGATCTCCCGGGCGATCAGCACGGCGTGGTCGCCGAAATAGGCCCCGCCGATCACCACCTGCTGGGCGCGCCTGGCGAGGTTGACCAGGATGCGGCTGGTCTGCGGCTCCCAGGCGTGGTCCGGCGCCTCCGGCTGCGACATGACGAAGTCGCGGGCGATCTTGGACCGGTACAGGAACTCGAACGTGACGCCGCTGGAAAGCTGCTTGCGCACCACCTGGTCGTCGTCGAACAGGGCGTCCACCAGCGGGCCCGTCAGCTCCTCCCGCACATCGACCCCTGGCGCTTCGATGGCCGCTTCGAAGGCGATGAGCTGGCGTATGAAGGCCCGGCGCCAGGCTTCGTCCTGCGCGATGCGGTGAAGCGCGGTCAGCGCCTTGTCGTCAGCCATGGGTGAGGTCGGTCCTAGGAATCGACAGTTGGTCTAGCAGATCGCGCGGGGCTTCTCAGCCCTCCAGATCGGGGTAGTTCGCGTCCCGCTCGGAGATCGATCTCGGCTCGGCGGGCCACGCGATGCCGAAGGCCGGGTCGTTCCAGCGCACGCCGGCCTCGTGCCCAGGCTCGAAGGCGGGACTGATCTGGTAGAGGATGTCCGTGTCCGGCTCCAGCGTCAGGAAGCCGTGGGCGACGCCCTCCGGGATCAGCAGGGCCCGGCCGTTCTCCGCCGACAGCTCCTCCCCGACCCAGCGAAGATAGGTCGCGCTGCCCCGCCGAAGGTCGACGGCGACGTCGAACATCCGTCCGCGGACGGCGCGGACCAGCTTGGTCTCGGCGTGCGGCGCCGGCTGGTAGTGCAGGCCGCGAAGCGTCCCTGCCCGCGGATTGCGCGACAGGCTGGTCTGGACCGGCGAGAACGGATGGCCGGCGGCGGCGAACTCGTCCGGACAGTGGAGCCGGGCGAACGCCCCCCTCTCGTCGGCGCGCGGTTCGATGTCGACCACGACAACGCCGCCGATGACCGTCGGCGCAAACCGCATCAGACCACGACCTTCGTCTCCGGAGAGGCCGTCACGAAGCAGGCCCCCCACTCGCGGATGAAGCCCATCTGGCCGACGATCTCATCCTTCAGGTTCCAGGGCAGGATCAGGAGGTCGTCCGGTCGCACCTGGCGCACCGCTTCGGGACTGAGGATCGGGATGTGGCTGCCGGGCAGGAAGCGACCCTGCTTGGCGGGGCTCGCGTCGAACACGGCCTCGATGTCGGCCGCCGTCGCACCGCAGTAGTTCAGGAAGGTGTTGCCCTTGGCCGCTGCGCCATAGGCGGCGAGACGCCGGCCGGCCTGCTTTTCCGCGGCCAGGAACGACCGGAAGCTCGCACGCACGGCCTGCACACGCGGTGCAAAGCCGGCGTAGGTCTCGATGCGGTCGAGACCGGCCGCAGCCTCCTGGGCGCGAAGCGCCTTCAGGGCCTCGGTCTCCTCGTAGCCGGCGCCCCGGTGGCAGCAGAACAGCCGCAGCGACCCGCCGTGCGTCGACAAGAGTTCGACATCGAACGGCCGAAGGCCCTTGGCTCGCAGGACCTGCTCCACCGCCAGCAGCGAAAGGTAGGAATAGTGCTCGTGATAGATGGTGTCGAACTGCACCTTTTCGATCAGGTTCAGCAGGTGCGGGAACTCGAACGTCAGCACGCCCTGGTCGTTCAGCAGCTCGCGGAAGCCGGCCACGAAGTCGCCGATGTCGGGCACGTGGGCCAGCACGTTGTTGGCCGCCATCAGGTCGGCGCGCGGGCCGCGGGCGGCGAGGCGCCGGCCGGTCTCCTCACCGAAAAAGGCGACCTCGGTGGGTACGCCCCGCGCGCGGGCGGCCTCGGCGGTGTTGCCGGTGGGCTCGATCCCCAGCACGGGGATGTCCATGGCCACGAAATGCTGCAGCAGGTAGCCATCGTTGCTGGCCACCTCGACCACGAAACTATTGGGCCCTAGTCCGAACCGCCCGGCCATGGCCGCAGCGTAGCGCCGCGCATGCTCCACCCAGCTCGTCGAGTAGGACGAGAAGTAGGCGTAGGCGTCGTCGAAGATGTGGCCGGCGGGAACCGCATCGTCGGCCTGCACCAGGAAACAGCTTCGGCAGACACGCACGTGCAGCGGATAGGCGCGCTCGGTCCCGGCCGCGAGCTGCTCGGCGGTGAGATAGCTGTTGGCGAGCGGCTGCGCGCCCAGGTCCAGGAAGGTGTCGACGAGCGGGGTGCGGCAGAAGCGGCAGGGCGGAACGGCAGGCGTGGTCATGCGCCGCTTTCGTAGTCGGCGATCTCGGCGCGGCAAAGCCCGAGAGCGTCCTCGCCGTTCGCCTGACGCCGGTACCACTGCATCGTCAGCGCCACCGCCTCCGCTGCGTCCAGCCGGCTTTCGAAGCCCAGCGCGCGACGGGCCAAGCTGGCGTCAATGGCCAGCGATCGGGCTTCGATCGACCTGGGGTCCGGCTCATGACGCCAGGCCGGCGCGCCCAGCGCCTCGGCGCCGAGTGTGGCGAGCTCGCCCACCGTGACCTCGCGCCCGCCGGTCCTCGGCCCGAAATTCATCGACCGTGGCGTTGAAGGGTCGATGGCGAGGGCCTGCAGGTAGACGAGATAGCCCGCCACGCAGTCGAGCACATGCTGCCAGGGACGCGTGGCCTCGGGGTGACGCAGCACGACCGGCTCCTGCCTGCGGGCGGCGCGGACGATGTCGGCCACAATGCGGTCGCGCGAGAAGTCGCCGCCGCCGATGACGTTCCCGCCGCGCGCGGTCGCGAGCGGCATGGAGACCGGCTCGAAGTAGCTGCTGGCAAAGCTCTGGACCGCGATTTCTGTCGCCGCCTTTGAGGCCGAATAGGGATCCTTGCCGCCCAGCGCGTCGGTCTCCGTGAAGGCGCGACCCGTCTCTGCGTTGGCGTATACCTTGTCGGAAGTCACCACGAGCGCGGCCTGGAGCGCGAGTTGCGCCCGCAGCGCCTGCAGCAGGTGGATCGTACCCATGACGTTGCTGGTGAAGGTCTCCACCGGCTGCTCGATGGCGGTGCGCACGATCGGCTGCGCCGCCATATGCAGCACCAGGTCGAAACTCCGCTCCGCCACCACGTCGGCGACAGCGGCCTCGTCCCGCAGGTCGACGAACCGGGAGTCGATGAGGCTCGCCACGCCCGCGAGATCGAACAGGCTCGGCGCCTGGTCGGGCGGAAGAGCGAGGCCCGTCACCTCGGCGCCGAGCGCCGCGAGCCAGATCGCAGCCCACGAACCCTTGAAGCCCGTATGGCCGGTGAGCAGGACCCGCTTGCCGCGCCAGAAGCCTCGGTCCGGCGCCGGGCCTAGCGCCGCCACGGCGCCTCGCCGGACGCCCACAGCGCCTCCAGGATGTTCTTGTCGCGCAGCGTGTCCATGGGCGCCCAGAAGCCGTCGTGGCGGAAGGCCATCAGCTGGCCATCGTGGGCAAGGCCGGTGAGGGGTTCCTGCTCCCAGATCGTCGCGTCGCCGGCGATGCGATCGACCACAGCGGGATCGAGCACGAAAAACCCGCCGTTGATCAGCCCGTTGTCGCCGGGCGGCTTCTCGACGAAGCGCTCCACCCGGCCATCGACGATCTCGAGCGCTCCGAAGCGCCCGGGCGGGGAGACGGCGGTGACCGTGGCGTCACGCCCGTGCGCCTTGTGGAAGTCGGCCAGCGCCCGGACGTCGAGGTCGGCCACGCCGTCGCTATAGGTCAGGAAGAACGGCTCGCCGGGGGTGAGGTACGGCGCCACCCGCTTCAGCCGGCCTCCGGTCATGGTCTCCGCGCCGGTGTCCACCAGAGTGACCTTCCACGGCTCGTGGTTGGTCGCATGGAATTCGGTCGTCCCGTTCTCCAGGTCGACCGTCAGGTCGGCGTTGTGCAGCACGTAGTTGGCGAAATACTCCTTGATCACGTAGCCCTTGTAGCCGAGGCAGACGATGAACTCGTTGAAGCCGTAGTGCGAATAGAGCTTCATGATGTGCCACAGGATCGGCCGCCCGCCGATCTCGATCATCGTCTTGGGCCTGAGGTAGCTTTCCTCGGATATGCGCGTGCCGAGGCCGCCCGCCAGGATCACCGTCTTCATGCCGTCTCTCGCAAGCCCCGCCCAGCGCACCTCTTATCCCGACGCCGTCCCGGCGGCAAAGTCTGGGCCTTGGCGCGAAGCTGTAACGTTGGGATGTGAGGCGCGATGACCGACCAGCGCATCGCCTTCCTGATCGCCGGCGTCCAGAAGGCGGGCACGACGGCGCTCTTCGACTATCTGGGCGAGGAGCCGGGCGTGTCGCTGTCCACCGTCAAGGAAGTCCATTTCTTCGACGACGAAACGCGCGACTGGCTGCGGCCGGACTATGAGGCCTACCACGCGCATTTCCCACCCTTCGACGGCCGGCCGCGCGGCGAGGCCACCCCGATCTACCTCTATTGGCCGAACAGCCTGGAACGGATCTTGGCCTACCATCCAGACGTCCGGCTGATCGTGCTGCTGCGCGATCCGGTCGAGCGCGCCTGGTCCCACTGGCGGATGGAATTCGCCCGGGGCGCCGAGCAGCGGCCCTTCGCCTGGTGCATCCGCCAGGGGCGTCAGCGGCTGTTCGAGGCCGAGCCCTGGGGCTTCCACCGCGAGTTCTCCTACGTCGAGCGGGGCTTCTACGGCGAGCAGTTGGAGCGGCTTTTCGCGCTGTTCCCGCGTAAGCAGGTGCTGGTGCTGCGGGCCGAGGACTTGCAGGCCGAGCCGGGCGCCGCGCTGGCTGCGGTGCGGGGTTTCCTGGGCCTTCCCGCCGGCGCTTCGCCCGCGCGCCGCGCGGTGCATGTGGGACGCGACATGGAGTATGGCGCGGAGTTGACGGCTGAGGACGCGGATTTCCTGGGGGACGTCTATGCGCGCGACCAGGCGAAGCTCGAAGCACTGACCGGCCTCAGGTTCGGGTGAGGCCACAGTTCGGTCCCCTTGCCCCGGGAGTGTCGGCCGCATGGAAACCACACAGACGAGGAGCCACCGCGTGCGCCTGGCCCCGCTCGCCGCCCTGGGCCTCGCCGCCGCGCTCGCGCCCGCCGCCGCACGTCCGGCCGCGCCGGAGGAGCCCCGGCTTGCCCTGCCGATCGCCTGTGAACCCGGCAAGACGTGCTTCGTGCAGAATTACGTCGACCGCGACGCCGGCCCCGGCGCGCTGGACTTCCGCTGCGGGCATCGCACGTATGACAAGCACGACGGCACGGATATCCGCATCCTGGACATGGCGGCCCAGCGCGCGGGCGTCGATGTGCTGGCCGCCGCCGCAGGCCGCGTCGTGGCTGTCCGCGATGGCGTGCCGGACATTTCCATCCGCGCCCCCGGGGCGCCCTCCGTCGCCGGCCATGAGTGCGGCAACCGGGTGGGCTTAGCCCTCGGCTCCGGCTGGATCATCGACTACTGCCACCTGGCGCAGGGCAGCCCGCGGGTCAAGGTGGGCGATATGGTGGCGGTGGGCCAACCGCTGGGTCGCGTCGGCCTGTCCGGCCAGACCGAATTCCCGCACCTGCACTTCAGCGTCCGCCACGACAACGCGGTCGTCGACCCGTTCTCGGCAGGCCCCGTCGCGCCAGGCGCATGTCCGGCGCAACCGACGTTGTGGACCGAGGCCGCGGCCCGGGCCCTGGGCTATCGTCGGGGCGCGGTGCTGAACACCGGCTTCGCTTCCGGCAATGTCACGCCGGAGACCATCGAGGCGCACGTCGTGCAGGCTCCGGCCGCTAGCGCGGCGCTTGTCGCCTATGTGCGGCTCATCGGGCTGGAGTCGGCCGACGTGGTGGACCTGAAGCTGAGCGGGCCGGACGGCAAGGTGCTGGCCCAGGGATCCAGTCCGCCGCTCGACCACGACAAGGCGCAGTGGTTCGCCCAGATCGGCCGCGCGAAGCCGCCGGCGGGCGGCTGGCCGCACGGGGCCTATGTGGCCGAGGCGGCGGTGCGCCGCGGCGGGGCGATCGCCCTGAGCGCACGGTGGCAGGTCGCGCTATGAGCGGCGCTCCCGGAAGGTAGGCCCCGCCAGGCCGGAGCTAGTCGGCGCTCAGTCCGCGCCCGGCGGGCGAAGCTCGATTGCGTCATATCGGGCGAGCCACAGCAAGCCGCGGGCTATGGCCGAGCGGCGGTTCTCAGGGAACATCTGCACCAATTCGATGACTGTGGCGCCCGGCCGGTCGGCGAGCCATTGCAGCAGTGCGCCCTGCTCTTTCGGCGCGGCGCGGTTGACCGGATTGGATTGCGCAAGCGAACCAGCCAACCGCGCTTGGGCGGCCGCTGCATCGAAGCTTGCGGGCAGCCCTACCTCCCAGTCGAGGCCCAGATGGCGCGTCGGATAGCCCCCGAACAGGCGGAAGGGGTCGGGCCGATAGGGGTTGTCGAAATTGCGCGGCTCGGCCGCAGTCTGCCGGCGCCGCGCGCTCAACTCGGCCCAGAGCGCCTGATACTGGGGGATGATGGCTGACCAGTCGAACGTGGCGCGGGCGTGCGCCTGCGCTTGGCGGCCAAGCCGGCGTCGCGTGTCTACGTCCGTGACCAGGGTCGAGATGGCGGCGGTCGCTGCGGCGTAGTCGATCGCGACCAGTTGGCTCGCCGCCCCCACGTAGGTGGGATAGCTCATCCAATTGTTGGCGAAGGAATAGGCGAGGTCGAGGCCCTGGCCGGGCGCCGGCGCGAAGGTGGGGATGCGGAAGCCGTCTTCGCCGTGGCGCACGGTGTCGCGGTAACCGTTCCAGTCCGTGACCACGCAGGGCAGTCCGGCGGCCATCGCCTCCACCGGCGTCAGCCCGAAGGTCTCCTGGATGTTGTCGGAGAAGCTGATGAAGAAGTCGGCGACCGACCAGATTGAGAACCGGACGTCGGCGGGCCGGCCGTCGACCACGATGTAATGGACGCTGGGGCAGAGGGCTCGCGCGCCTTGGTGATAGGCTGCGCCGTCTTTTTCCGACTCGGCCCAGCCTGCGTTCACCCAGTAGATGGGTTGGCCCGTGGCCTCGGCTGCCTTCTCGAGCGCGATGGCCATCAGCGCGGGGTTCATTTTCTCGCCCACGTTGAACCGGCCGACGTAAAGGGCGACCGCGGCGTCCTCGGGGATGCCGAGGCGCTCTCGCCAGGCCTTTCGCTGTTCGGAGGTGGTCCGGAAATCCTCGGTGTTGACGCCGAGCGGAATGGTGACCCGCTGCGGCTCCGGTCGCCGGCGCGCCCCGCCGTATTCCGCCTGGAGATAGTCCCGGACGCCGTCCAGCTGGGCCTCGACGCTGTCCCGCACCGCCGTGGACGTGCAGATCAGCGCGTCGTGAGCTTCCACCGGAGCGATCAAATAGTCGGCCAGCAGGTCCATGACCAACGCCGTGGCCGTGGTGTGCGTCAGTCCGCAGATCGAATAGGCGGTGTTCCCATAGGTCCTACGCGTCCACGCCGCGTTCCCTAGGTCGGGGCCGGGAAGGTTGAGCACGCCGACCTCAGCGAGGCCACGGATGTTGTTGGCGATGATCCAGCTTACCGGCCGTGGCGGGGGCTGGATGCGGTCGACCAGGGCGCTCAGCTGCTCGATCGAGCCGCCGCGGGCGTAGAAGTGGAAACGATCGACGTCGGCGTGGCGCAGGAAGCCACGCAGGAAGCTCTCGCCCGCGGAATGGCGGCCCAGCAGGCGAGGACCCTGGGTATCCACCGCATCGGGGTGGAGGAAGATCGCGGCATTGGTCATCGCAGGCCGGACTAGAGGGCTGCGGCGCAAAAGAAAAGGGCCGCCCCGAAGGGCGGCCCCCGTCTCGTTTCGTCTTGGCCGAAGCTTAGACGATGTTCGTGAAGTCGATATCGGCCAGCGTCTTGCCCACCAGCACGACCGCCGTGTCGGCCGAGTCGATGGTGCCGCTGTTGTTGGTGTCCGCGAACACCACCGTATCGGTCCCGATCTGCACGGCCACGTAGTTACCCGCGCCGCCCAGGTGGGCATTGGCTTGCGTAATCGCGTCGTTGAAGTCGGTGGCCGAGGCTTCGGTGTAGTTCAGGCTCGAACCCGCAGCCATGTCTGTGCCGCCGACGCCGACGTTGTTGACGAAGTGCAGGGAGTCGACCGTCGCGGAAGTGGTGCCGCCCGTCCAATCCCTGATCTGGTCAAGCGAGCCCGCAACCGCCGGCGAGTCGAGGTGGGTGAAGGTGAACAGGTCGTTGCCAGCGCCACCGGTGAGGATATCGGTGCCGGTGCCGCCGTGGATGGTGTCGTTGCCGATCCCACCGTCGACCGTGTCACCGCCAGCGCCGCTATTGACGGAGTCGTTGCCGTCGCCAGCGATGATGGTGTCGGCGCCGCCGGAGCCCACGACCGTATCGTTGCCCGTTCCGGCATCGACGGTCGCCTTGTTCGTGCTGCCGACGTCGATGCTGTCGTTGCCGTCGCCGCCCGACACGTTGTCGTTGCCGCCGCCCGAGAGGGTGACGGTGTCGTTGCCGGCGCCCAACTGAACGGTGTCGTTGCCGCCGCCGGTCAGGGTGACCTTGTCGTTGCCGATACCGACGTCGATGCTGTTCGTACCGCCGCCCGCGCCGGTGATGGTGTCGTTGCCATCGCTGGTCACGACCACGTCGTTGCCGGTGCCGACGGCGACCGAGTCGTCACCGATGCCGGTGTCGATGTTCAGGGCGCCGGTGCTGCCGCCGGCAGCGATGGTGTCGTTGCCATCTTCGCCGCGGATGGTGAAGCCACCCGAGCCCGAGACCGTGATGTTGTCATCGCCGAGGTTGCCGTTGATGAAGTCATTGCCGGCGCTGTCGTCGGTGATGACGTCGTCACCTTGGCCGCCGAGCAGGGTGTCGGCGCCCGCGGCGTGGTCGGTGATGGTGTCATTGCCGGCGTTGCCTTCGACGAAGTTGGTCGAGGTCGACGCGCCGCCCGTGA
>JBJMQX010000024.1:0-11837 GCA_045802455.1 Phenylobacterium sp.
GAAAGCGGGACCTGTACGCCGTAAAGCGCACGGAAGGTCCAGCCGATCATGCGATGGAAACTGCGCTCTCCAAGTTCGAAGGCGAGAGCGACCAGGTCATGGCACGCATCGTCGAGGCCGCCCGCGTCGGCACCCTCCCTCGGCTGAGCGCCGAAGAAGAGGCGACCTGGCTCCGCTTCCTGTTCCTACAATGGAAGCGGGTTCCCGATCTGCACCTGACTACGCCTGACGAAGCCGATGCGATCCTCGACCAAATCCTGGCCGAGGCCCGGGAGCGTTTCCCCAACCAAGGCGGCGAGCTCGACCGTCTCTCTCAGCCGGCGGAACGCCTCCGAACGATAAAAAATGCCAGGGTCGACGGCCTACGCGGCATGTCCATGGACGTTTTCGACGCGTTGCGTTCACGCGGGCTTGGCATCGTCCGTATCAGCCGCCCCGACAAGCGCTTCATCGTCGGCAGCCGGCCGGTCGTTAAACTTACCCACCCTGGCAAGACCGACTTGCGGCATCCGGAATGCGAGCTTTGGCTCCCGATTGCTAGCGACGTGATGGTTGGTCTCGGCCGTGGCCATGGGACGGAGACCCTGGTCGACTGCTCGTCGGCGAGCATCCGCCATATCAATCTCGCCATTGCGCAGCAGAGCACAATGTTCGCCAGCGGCTCCGCTGCGCTCACCGAGTCTCTGGCGAGTAACCGATAGCCACTACAGTCCCGGTCCAGCGCGCCGTCGATGTCGTTCGGTTGGCTCATTCTTTGGCTGCCACCCGCTTGCATTCCAAAGCGGCCGACTCGATCTAGAGGCGATGCTGGACGGCGTCACCCCTCTGCGATCCGCCGCCATGAAGCTCAAGTCGCCGATGAGTCCCGACTTCGACCCTGACGCGTGGCGCGGGGCTACCAGTCTGGATGTCGAGAGCGATGCCTACCTCTTACTGGCGGCCCTCTGGTTTGGGCATGAAGCCGGAGCCCTCCGACAGACCACTACCAAGTCGGCGCTCGCGGCGCTTGGGCCAGCTATGTCGACCATCCTCGCCATGGCGGTCGCGAACCGCGAATATCGTATGGTGCAAAGGCTTTCCGAAGCCCGCAGCGAGGGCCGCACTGAAGTTGCGTTCAGCGCGCACGTGGACGCGCCCGTCCTGCGCAACCTCGACGGGCAGGAAGCGAGCGCCGATGAATTCGCCGAAATCCTCGTCGATGCGTCGGAATCCTGGCTCTACGATGCCGCCCGGTCAGAGGGGTTTGGCGAAACCGGGGGCAGGGACCTCACCTCGCTCGCAATCTGCGGCGGCCAGATCTACTCGATCCAGCGCACACTTAACGATTTCTGGCAGCAGGCGCGCTGGGAGGACTGGCGTATCGGCGCGCGCGGCGAGGGCCTGACATGGTCACCGGGAGACCGTGATCACGCGGCTCGGCTGCACGCCTGGCAACACCGCGCGGAAGAGAACGCGGGGGCGCATGCGATTCTCTTGCTAGGCGATTGGTGCGCCATGTCTGTGGGAGAGCGGCGCAAGCACTACCTCCCGCGCACGGTCTGCGGGATCGAGGTTCGGCGCGGTCGACGATTTCTAGTCGTCGAAAAGCCGATCGTGCATTCCCGCGCTCCGCCGCTTTTCGCACTCGACAGCATCGTCCTCGAAAATAGCTACTTGGGCCCACTCATTGATCGACCCCTGGAGACGCACCCACGCCTATCGTGCCGAATCTTGCTGCGCGCATGGCATGTGATCGGGGATCTCGCGCGCCGCCTCGCGAAGATGACGCCGCTTCCCGAGACCATCGATGTTGCCGCAGCCCGGAGCCTCGCAACCGTGGTCGAGCGCGCCGAGCTTGCAGACGTCCTGCGGCGCGCGCTCTGCCTCGACGATGATGACGTCAACGGCCTCATTGAGCTCCTCACTTTCCGCACGGCGGTCGCCGGCGGACGCGCACAGCGCGGCCTATGGGGCGCGCCGCTCGTCCCGATCCCAGGTGAGGACCGTTACGCGCTCTGCCAGGCCGTTCTCGCGTGCTCGGCGCCGATCTGGAAAGGCGAGGCCTGGCTCGAGCGCGGCGGCGTCAATGACCTGCTCTCAAAGGATGCGCGAGGCCAATCGCTCGAACGGCAGCTTCGCTCCCGGTTGCGGGCCCGGGCTGCCGCCAACGCCACTCTGTCTAGCCTGGTCGTCGCCGAACACCAGATTGCGAAGTCGAAAGACTTCCCGGAGGAGATCGATCTGGTCTTCCGCCTCGGCCGCTGGCTCTTTGTCGGCGAGGTGAAGCACTTGTTGTTCCCGGGGTCTTCGCAGGAGCGTTTCAACTACTATGACAAGCTCCGCAAAGCGGCAAAGCAGGCGAAACGGAAGGCTGCGGCAGCGCGCGATAAGCCCGCAATCGTCGCAAAGGCGCTCGGCCTAGATAACGACACTGTTGAGAACCTTGAAGTCGTGCCTCTGATCGTGGTGAATCAAGGCTTCGGTTTCGGCCAGATCGTCGACGAGTGCCAAGTAACCGAAGCTGGCTTCCTCGAGCATCTCTTGGGGGACCCGATCCTGGCGACCGATGCGGCGCTGGATACGACAACAGGCAAGCGCGTGACGCGGACGATTCGTCTATACCGCGACGAAGCCGACGCCGAGGCGAACATCCGAGCAATACTTGCCGACCCGCCCACGCTGCGCCGGCATCTGGATCGGATCGCGTGGCGCGAGGTGCAGTTCCCGACCGCGACTCGTCGACGATTTGACGTCACATTGCCGTACGTCGCCGACGTGAGCGGGCTCGCACGCTTCGAGGCATTGCATCTTCAAGGGCAGCTGCAGTCCCGGGTCAGTAGAAGACGATAGCCCCGACGCTACAAAGGTGATCTTCGAAACCCCGCTTCAGAGTCTGGAGCGGTCCATCTCACGGCCGCCCTGCCAAGGTCCGCTCACCACCCTTCTCGGAAATCCAACAAGTCCGCTTACCGGCCGGTCACCCCGACACGTCGGTCTATGACCGCACGCCCTACGCCGACAACGACCTCGCGCCGCTGCGCTCAGCCGCGCCGGACCGTGGCCCCTCCCAGCAGCGGGCTTCGGCCGCCAGGCGCCACTCGTTGGCGGTCCACAGCCAGGCGTGCTTGGCCTGCGGGCTCCGCGCGTCGGCGGCCCGCGTTTCGCATTCTTTGGCTTTCGCCAGGAAGTCGGTGTGGGAAAGCATGGTCGTGGCAGCCCCGCAAACGTACTCTCAATGAACCCGCGAGCCCTCGGGGGGTTCCGTGGCCCCCGGGCCGATTGGAAAAGGGACATCGATGCTGGCTCGCCGCACGCTTGCGCTCACCCTCGCCGCCTCGGGACTGGCCGGGCTGGCGGGCATCGGCCGCGCGCAGGCGGCGGCGGCGCCCGAGCCCGGCGCGGCGATGCAGGCCGTGCTCGACTACCTCCAGGGCCAGAGGACGACGGGCTTCCTGGCGGTCCAGGACCGCAAGCCGCTCGTGGAGCGCAACTGGCCGGCGCCCGCCGACGCGCGGCCCGCCTTCCGCGCCACGGCGCTCTACGGGACGGATGCTGAGGGCGCGCGCCTGGAGGACGTCGCCTCCCAGCAGAAGAGCTTCGTGGCCGTGCTGGCCGCCATCGCCGTCGACAAGGGCCTGCTCGACGTAGGCCGCCCGGTCTCGGACTACGCCGGCCCAGGATGGTCGAAGGCTGAGCCCGGGCAGGAGGCGAAGATCCGCGTCGTCGACGTGCTCACCATGAGCTCGGGGCTGAAGGAGGACTTCACCTACGCCGCGCCGCCCGGAACCGTCTTCCTCTACAACACCCCGGTCTATGCGGTGACCAAGCGGGTGCTGGCCGCCGCCGCCCGCCAGCCGCTGGAGACGCTCACCCGCGACTGGCTCACCGCCCCGCTCGGCATGAAGGACACCGCCTGGCGCCGGCGCCCCGCCGCCATGGCCGACGTCGGCAACCCCACCGGCCTGGTGACCAGCCCGCGCGACGTCGCCCGCTTCGGTCAGATGGTGCTGGATGGCGGCCGCGCGGCCGACGGGCGCCGCGTGGTCTCGCAGGCCGGACTGAAGGCGCTCTTCGTCCGCTCGGCGACCAACCCCGCCTATGGCCGCCTCTGGTGGCTGAACGGCAGCGACTACACGATCCGGCCGCTGGCCCGGCGCACCGAGGGCCCGATGATCCCCGCCGCGCCCGCCGACCTCGTCGCCGCCGAGGGCGCGCTCGACCGCAAGCTCTACGTGGTCCCCAGCCGCAAGCTGATCGTCGTGCGCATGGGCGACGCCGCCCCCGACAAGGACTTCGAACAGCAGCTCTGGCTCCGCCTCGCCAAGGCCCTGCCGTAAGCCGGTCGAAAACCCTTCGCGCTGCGGGACGCCGGGTGTAAGAACAAACAGAGAACTATCCAGCTCTTTGCCAAGTGAATCGACAAGCTCCGCCGTTCAGGCGGGCGCCAACGGTGAAAACCCGACTAACCCACTGAATCCAAATATCGATCGTCATGGCCGGGCTTGTCCCGGCCACCCAGACGCACCGATGCTGCAAGGTGGGGTTCGGCATGGCCGAGCGTTACCCAGCGCCGCCTGCGTTTCTGGGTGGCCGGGACAAGCCCGGCCATGACGGCCAGAAAAACGATTGAGTCATCAACCTGGGGTCCCTGACCCCTCCCCACGATTTGGGGGATCCCTCCCAGGTCTAAGAAGAACTGTATCTCGCCGGAATTCAGCCGACCTTCGCTAGCACCGCCGGGCTCGACTGGCGGACCGGAAGGGAGAAGGTGGCGCTGGTGCCCTGGCCCGGCGCGCTCCGCAGGTCCAAGAGCCCGCCGTGCATCTCGACCAGCGACTTGGTGAGCGCCAGGCCCAGCCCGGTGCCCTGCTGGGTCTTGGTGTGCTGGCCCTCGATCTGCTCGAACGGCCGCGCGAGCCGCGCCAGGTCTTCCGGCGGGATGCCGATGCCGGTGTCCTGCACGCTGATCCGCACCCGCTCGCCCAGCGGGTCGTCGCGCCGCTCGGCATGCACGGTGACCACCCCGCCGCGCGGGGTGAACTTGATGGCGTTGGAGAGCAGGTTCAGCAGCACCTGCTTGATCGCCCGGTAGTCGGCCTCGACCTCGGGAAGCTCGCCCACGAAGTCCAGGCGCAGGGCCAGTCCCGCCGCCTCGGCGCGGTTGCGGACCAGGCGCAGCGCATCCTCCGCCACCTCCCCCAGCGCCAGCGGCTCGAAGCGCAGGTTCATCTTGCCGGCCTCGATCTTCGACATGTCGAGGATGTCGTTGATCAGCGCCAGGAGGTGCTGGCCGGAGCCCAGGATGTCGCGGGCGTAGTCCTTGTAGCGCGGGTCGCCGACCGGCCCGTACATCTCGGCGACCATGATCTCCGAGAAGCCGTTGATGGCGTTGAGCGGCGTCCTGAGCTCGTGGCTCATATTGGCCAGGAACTCGCTCTTGGCCTGGTTGGCGCCCTCGGCGCGGACCTTCTCGGCCTCGTACTTGCGGGCCAGTTCGGAGAGCTGCTCCTGGCTGCGCTCGAGGGTCATGACGACGCGGCGCAGCTCCTCCTCGTTGACCCGGCTCGCCTCCTCCTGGGCCTTCAGCGCGGTGATGTCGGCGGCGGTGACCACCAGGCCGCCCTCGGCGGTGGTCCGCTCGGAGATCTGCACCCAGCGGCCGTCCACCAGCTCGGCCTCGCGCACGCCCTTGCGCCCGCCCAGCGCCGGGAATTCCTGGCGCACCGCGAGCCTGGCCTGGGCCTCCAGCTCCTCGCGCGCCACGCCGGGCTTCAGCATCTGCGGCTCCAGCCGGAAGAAGCTGCGGTAGTTCTTGTTGCTCATCAGCAGCCGCCCGCCGCGGTCCCAGAGCACGAAGGCCTCCGAGACGCTCTCGATGGCGTCGCGCAGCCGCGTCTCGGCGGCCTGGGCGCGGGCCTGCGCCAGCCGCTCCTCGGTGACGTCCAGCGCCACCCCGATGATCCGCGAATAGCCGCCCTCGGGGCTCTTGCCGAAGCCCTGGCCCCGGGCGTCGATCCAGACCGGCCGGCCGCCCGCCAGGCTGGGCACCCGGAACGACACGTCGAAGCCGCCGTAGATCGCCGCCGTCGAGAGCGCCTCGCGCAGGCCATCGCGGTGGCCTTCGGAGACCCGCTCCAGCACCTGCTGGCCGTCGACCACCCCGCCGCCCCAGCCGAACAGCGCCGCGGTCACGTCGGACATGAAGATCTTGTCCTGCGCCAGGTCCCATTCCCAGATGCCGCAGCGGGCGGCCTCGACGGCCAGCCGGAAGCGCTGCTCGCTGTCGGTCCAGGCCGCGTGCGTCCGCTCCACGCGCCGCGACTCCAGCCAGAGCAGGCCGCCCAGGCCGAAGGCCACGATCAGCGGGAAGGCGAGCGAGACCACCTGCTCGGCGACGGTCATCGGTCCGCGCGCCAGCCGCATGGCCGCGATGGCCGTGTAGGCGGTCAGCAGGACAAGCGCCGCCGGAATTGCGATGCGCGCGAACTGCGGCGTCGGCGGCCGGACCGTCGCCAGGTCGGCCGCGCGCTCGTCAGCGCCCGCCCCGGACGCGATCTCGCGCTTGCGTCCCGCCACGAGCCGCCGATCCTCCAATGCCGCAAATCACCCCTGACGCATCGGAGTCTACGCGGGAACTCTTAACAGCGTCACCGTCATTCGAGGCGAATTGGCGCAGCTGGAGGTCAAGCCTCGGCGTCCTCGCCCAGCGCCCGGCTGACCAGCTCGAAGACGTTCTTGGAAAGGCCGGGGCTCTCGAGGATCCGCTTCAGCTCGGCCTTCATCAGCGCGCCCAGCTCCGGCGTGTAGCGCCGCCAGCCGCCCAGCGGCTCGACCAGGCGGGCGGCGGTCATCGGATTGAACCCGTCCACCGCCAGGATCTGGTCGGCCAGGAACCGGTAGCCGGCCCCGCTCGGATCGTGGAAGCGCACGGGGTTGAAGCTCGCGAAGGTCGAGACCAGCGCCCGCAGCCGGTTGGGGTTCTTGGGCTCGAACGCCGGGTGCGCCGTCAGCCCCAGCACGCGGCCGAGGGCGCCTTCACTCGGATCGCGCGCCTGGGTCGCGAACCACTTGTCAATGACCAGCGGCTCGCCCTTCCAGCGATCGTAGAAGTCGGCCAGCGCGCGCTCATAGAGCTCGCCCCCGATCTGAGTGAGGGCGTTCAGCCCACCGATCGCGTCGGTCATGTTCGCCGCCGCCTCGTAGTGGCCCCAGGCGAGCTCCCCGATCTCGGAGCGCGGGTTGGCGGCCATCAGCTCCAGGGTGGCATTGCGCAGCGCCCGGCGTCCGGCTCCGGCGGCGTCGGGCGAGAACTCGCCGATCTCCTGCAGGCCCGAGTGCAGCCGCCGCAGCTCGTCGGCCAGGTGAAGGGCGAGCCGGGTCCTGAGCGCCTCGCGGGCCTCATGGATCGAGGCCGGATGGGCCGGACTCATCGCGAGCGCCAGGTCTGGCTCCGAGGGCAGCGCCAGCAACAGCGCCTTGAACGCCGGGTCCGACGCCTGGTCGCCCAGCGCGCGGCCCACCTCCTCGGCGTAGCGCTCCTCGCCGACCTCGTCCGGCTTGCCGGCCGCCCTGCCGAGGATCAGCGCCCGGGCCAGTTCCTGGCCCGCCTCCCAGCGATTGAACAGGTCGGGATCGCCGGCCAGCAGCAGGTAGCGGTCGCGCGCCTCGGCGTCGCTCTCCAGCTTCACCGGCGCCGAGAAGCCGCGCAGCGCCGAGACCACCGGCCGCTCGTCGACCCCGGTCAGTGTCACCTTCGTACGCTCGTCGCGCAGCACGACGACCGTCTCGTCCAGCGCCTCGCCATCGCGGGTGAAGGCCTGGGTCCGCCCGTCGGTGTCGAGCAGCCCGACGATCACCGGGATCGGCAACGGCCGCTTGGAGGGTTGGTCCGGCGTGGCGTCGGTCTGCTGCACCAGTTCCAGATCCAGCTCGCGCCGTTCAGGATGGTACTTGGTCGTCAGGCGGACCTTCGGCGTGCCGGCCTGCTCGTACCAGGCGAAGAAGTCCGAGAGGTCCTCGCCTGAGACCTCCGCGAAGCACTTGATGAACTCCTCCACCGTCGTGGCATGGCCGTCCCAGCGCTCGAAGTAGAGGTCCATTCCGGCGCGGAACGCCTCGGGCCCGATCAGGGTCTTCAGCATACGGATGACCTCGGCGCCCTTCTCGTAGATCGTCGCCGTGTAGAAGTTGTCGATCTTCAGGTAGCTCGACGGCCGCACAGGATGGGCCAGCGGCCCCTGGTCCTCTGAAAACTGCCGAGCCCTCAGCGCCTTGACGTCCTTGATCCGCTGCACGGCGTGGCCGCGCATGTCGGCCGAGAAGCTCTGGTCGCGGAAGACCGTCAGGCCTTCCTTCAGGCACAGCTGGAACCAGTCGCGGCAGGTGATCCGGTCGCCGGTCCAGTTGTGGAAGTACTCGTGCGCCACCACGCTCTCGATGCGCTCGAAATCGACGTCGGTGGCGGTGGCGGGGTCGGCGAGCAGCAGCGAGGAGTTGAAGATGTTCAGCCCCTTGTTCTCCATCGCCCCGAAATTGAAGTCGCGCACCGCGACGATCATGAAGAGGTCGAGGTCGTATTCCCGCCCGAACGCCTCTTCGTCCCACTTCATCGCCCGCTTCAGGGCGTCCATCGCGTAGGCCGCCCGCGGCGCCATACCTGGATCGACGTAGATCCGCAGGTCGACGGTGCGACCGGTCATGGTGACCAGCTTGTCCTCCAGCACGTCCAGTTCGCCGGCCACCAGTGCGAAGAGGTAGCAGGGCTTCGGGAAGGGATCGTTCCACACCGCGAAGTGACGCCCGCCCGGCAGGTCGCCCGCCTGCATCAGGTTGCCGTTGGCCAGCAGCCGCTGGAACGCCTTTTCGGCCTCGATCCTGACGGTGAAGCGAGACAGCACGTCGGGCCGGTCCGGCCAGAAGGTGATCTTGCGGAAGCCCTCGGCTTCGCACTGGGTGCAGAACCGGCCGGCCGACATGTAGAGCCCGTCCAGCGCCTTGTTGGCCTGCGGGTCGATCTCGACCTCGGTTTCCAGCGTGAAAGCGTCCGGGGCGTCCCGGATGGTCAGGAACTCAGTGTCGATGGAGTGCTCGCCCGGCCCGAGCATCCGCCCTTCGATCGCGACGGAAATCGGCTTCAGCCGCTCGCCATTGAACTTCAGCGGCTCCTTGTGCTCGCCATTGCGGCGAACCCTCAGGCTCGCCTTCACGCGGGTCGCGTTGGGCGAAAGGTCGAAAGCCAGATGGACCTCGTCCACGAGGAAGGCGGGAGGACGGTAGTCGGCAAGCCGGATCGGCTGGGGCGTATCTGTGCGCATCGAGGCATCTAGTCCCTTGGGCGCTTCGGCGCCAAGGCGGGCCGACGCGCGCGTTCGTCAGGGCGCGCCATCTTCCCGGCCGGGCCGCGGGCAGGGCCGCTCGTCCCATTGGCCGTCGCGCTCGCGCACCAGCATGTAGCAGTCGACACCGGCCGCCTCGGCCTCGGCGGAGAGCTTGCGGGCCATGTCCATGGCGTGGGCCTTATAGGCGTACGCTCCGACTTCAGTGGCGTTGCGCAAGACCACCCATTTGTTGTCCCGCCAGGCGAGCAAGATCTGCATGGCGGTCGGCTTGGCGACATCCATGGGCCCGCGAACCCGCGGCTCGCGCCGCAAGTTCCCACAGGATTTTGAAGGCTCTGGCAGGTAGCCGACAGACGACCTCGTTCAAATGCCCCAAGAGCCGCTGCGGTACGCGTGCTCGCCGGGGGGCGAAACCAGTGAAGGCCTACAGGATCTATATCGTCGGCGCCGACGGCCGCCTGCAGCTGGGGCAAGCCTTCGAAGCGCGGGACGACGAGGCGGCCGCAGCGCGTGCGGAGATCCTCGCGGAGCGCGGTCTGGCCGCAGAGCTCTGGGAAGGCGGACGGCTGGTCGGGCGGGTCTCTGACTCCGGCCGCTTCTCCCGCGGAGCCTGACGCGAGGTCACGCTTTCCTGCCCCCGCGCCGCGCGTATGCTGGCCTGCAAGGACCGGCATCGCGGGACAGGCGGCACATGAACTTCGACTTTTCCGACGACCAGAAGTTCCTGAAGTCCGAGGCGCGGAAGTTCCTTGACGCGAACTGCCCTCCGACACGCGTACGCGGCGTGCTCGACGATGAGGGCAAGGCCTTCGACGAGACGCTGTGGAAGGGTGTCGCGGAGCAGGGCTGGCTGGGCGCCGCGATCCCCGAGGCCCATGGCGGCCTCGGCCTCGGTCACCTGGAGCTCTGCGTGATCGCCGAGGAGCTGGGCCGCGCCGTCGCGCCCATCCCGTTCGCTTCGACGGTCTATATTCTGGCCGAAGCCCTGATGCTGGCGGGCAGCGAGGCTCAGCAGGCGGCGATCCTGCCGAAGATCGCCGCCGGCGAGGTTATCGGCGCGCTCGCCACGTCGGAAGGGCCCGGTGTGCTCACCGCGTCAACGCTGAAAGCGACGGTTTCCGGCGGCAAGCTCACGGGCGTGAAGATCCCGGTCACGGACGGGGACATAGCCACCGTGGCCCTGGTCATCGCCAAGGAGAACGGACAGGCTGGCCTCTTCGTGGTCGACCTCACCGGGGCGGGCGTCACCCGCCAAGCTGTGAAGACGCTCGATCCCGCCCGCGACGCCGCCAAGCTGAGCTTCGACGCCGCGCCCGCCCAGCGGCTCGGGGCGGCCGGCGAGGGATTCGCCTTGCTCGAACAGGTGCTCGACCGCGCGGCGATCCTTTTCGCTTTCGAACAGTGCGGCGGGGCCGACAAGTGCCTGGAGATGGCCAAGGCCTACGCGCTCGAGCGCTATGCCTTCGGCCGGGTGATCGCCTCCTACCAGGCGATCAAGCACAAGCTTGCCGATATGTACGTCAAGAACGAGCTCGCCCGCTCGAACGCCTACTACGGGGCCTGGGCGCTGAACACCAACGCGCCAGAAATGCCGGTGGCGGCCAGCGCCGCGCGGATCGCCGCCAGCGAGGCCTTCTGGTTCGCCTCGAAGGAGAACATCCAGACCCACGGCGGCATTGGCTTCACCTGGGAGATGGACTGCCACCTCTACTATCGCCGCTCGCGCCAGCTAAGCCTCGTCGCCGGGGCGCCGAGGGTCTGGAAGGAGCGGCTGGTGAGCCACCTCGAACGGCGCAACGCGGCCTAGGAGCGGACGATGGATTTCAATGACACGCCGGAAGAGGCCGCCTACCGCGCCGAGGCCCGCAAGTGGCTGGAGGCGAACGCGCCCAAGAAGCGCATCGGCGGCGATCCGGAAGGCACGGGCTCCTCGATGGCCGCTTCCAAGGCGTGGCAGGCCAAGAAGGCGGCCGCCGGCTACGCGCAGATCACCTGGCCCAAGGAGTGGGGCGGCCCCGGCGGCACGCCGATCCAGCAGGTGATCTTCAGCCAGGAGGAGGCGAGGCATCCGGTCCCGCCGAACCCCTTCCAGATCGGTCTCGGCATGTGCGTGCCGACGGTGATGACCTTCGCCGACGAGGACACCAAGAAGCGGTTCGTCGGACCGGCGCTGCGCGGCGAGGAGATCTGGTGCCAGCTTTTCTCTGAGCCCTCCGGCGGTTCGGACGTGGCGGCGGCGCGGACCAAGGCGGTGCGCGCGCCGGACGGTTCCGGGGACTGGATCATCTCGGGCCAGAAGGTGTGGACAACCGGCGCCCAGTTCTCCGACTTCGGGATTGTCGTCTGCCGCACGAACCCGGACGCCCCGAAGCACAAGGGCCTGACGATGTTCTGGCTCGACATGCACGACCCGGGCGTCGAGGTGAAGCCGATCCACCAGATGTCCGGGGGGTCAGGGTTCAACGAGGTGTTCTTCACGGACGTGCGCGTCAAGGACAGCCAGCGGGTGGGGCCGGTCGA
>JBJMQX010000003.1:0-13165 GCA_045802455.1 Phenylobacterium sp.
CGAGATCGTCCGCTCGATCTCCTTGTGGTCCATGCGGTCCATCTGCCAGGCGGTCTTGCGGATCAGCAGCCGCAGCGCCTCGGCCTGGGTGGCGAGCTCGACCAGCGGCCATTGGATCGCCTGGTTCTCGGCCAGCGCCTTGCCGAACGGCTTGCGCACGCGGGCGTACTTGACGCTCTCCTCGATGCAATAGACCGCCGCGCCCAGGGACGACGCCGCCTGGCGGATGCGGTTCTGGTGCACGAAGCTCTGGCCGAGCCGAAGCCCCTGGTCGATCTGGCCCCAGTAGCTGTCCTCGGGAATCCAGACGTCGGTCAGGCTCACCCGCGGGTGGTCGGTCGGCATGTTGAAGGTCCAGAGGTATTCCTCGACCTTCACGCCCGGCGTGGCCGTGGGCACGATGAAGCAGGTGATGCCGCTGGAGTCGCCGTCCTTCCCCGACGTGCGGGCGAACACCATGATGTAGTTCGCGACGTGCATGCCGGTGGTCCACATCTTCTCGCCGCGGATCAGCCAGCCGGGCTTGCCGTCCTTTTCCTGACGGACCGCGGTGGTCTCCATGAAGGTGGCGTCGGAGCCGTGGTAGGGCTCGGTCAGGCCGAAGCCCGTGCGCATCTGGCCGGCCAGCAGCTTGTCGGCGTCGCGCTCGTACTGGGAGTTGGTGGCGAACTCCTTGAACATCAGGATGAAGGGGTTGTTGCCGACGATCGAGTGCTCGGTCTGCAGGTCGTTGTGCAGGCCCAGGCCCTTGGCCGCCAGATGCTCGCGGATCACCGACAGCCAGAGCTGCGAGCCGCCCTTGCCGCCCTGTTCCTTCGGCCAGCCGAAGCGCAGGTGGCCGGCGGCATCGGCGCGCCGCCGCGCCTCGCCCAGCAGCTCTTCCCATTCCTTCTTGGGCAGGCCGCCCTTTTCCCAGTCGGTACGCTCGTACTCGCGCCGGTGGTCGAAGAAGCGGATGTTGTCGTTCTCCTGCTCCAGCGGCTTGATCTCGCGCTCGATGAAGGCGTCGAGCTCGGCCAGGTAATCGGTGAGCTCCTGGGGCAGGTCGAAATCCATGGGCTTCCTCCTCAAGCACGTTGCTCAAGCTGTTTGCCGGCTTGACGCTGGGTAGGGCATTTACAAGCGGGGCAGGGCTCCGCCAGATCGCCAGCCTAGATCACACTACGTCTTCCGTTGGGTCATGACAGTGGATGTCGCCGCAGGTCTCGCAAAGCTCGCCGTCCGGCTGGGCGGGCAGGGCGCACGCCTGGACGGGGCGCAGCGGCTGTCGGGCGGGGCCAGCATGGAGACCTGGGCCTTCGCCATCGTGACCGGCGGCGGCCGCGAGGACCTGATCCTGCGCCGACGCTCGGCGCCCTTCGATCCCGAGACTGCCCGCTCGGTGAGCCTAGCGACCGAGGCGGCGCTGATCCGGGCCACCGGCGCCAACGGCGCCCTGGTCCCGCCGGTGCGCCACGTCTGCGATGCGCAGGATGACCTGGGCGAGGCTTATGTCATGGGCCGGGTCGAAGGGGAGACCCTCGGCCGCCGGATCGTCGGCGATCCGCGCTTCGACGCCGTCCGCGGCAAGCTCGCCCGCCAGTGTGGCGAGGCGCTGGTCCCGATCCACGCCACCCCGCCGCCCGCGGCCTTGAACCTCAAGGTCTCGGACGGCGAGGGCGAGCTCACCCGCTACCAGGAGGTCTATCGCGCCAGCGGCGCCGAGCGGCCGATCCTGGAGCTGGCCTTCCAGCACCTGTGCAAGCATCTGCCGGAACCCGTCGAGCCGGTGCTGCTGCACGGCGACTTCCGGAACGGCAACATCATGTTCGATCCGGAGAAGGGCGTTGCCGCCATCCTCGACTGGGAGCTGTCGCACATCGGCGACCCCGCCGAGGACATGGGCTGGATCTGCACGAACTCCTGGCGGTTCGGACGCCCCGACCGGCCGGTGGGCGGGTTCGGCGACTACGCCGACCTGCTGGCCGGCTATCAGGCGGCGGGCGGCAAGACCATCGAGCTGGCCCGCGTGCGATTCTGGCAGATGCTGGGCTCGCTGCGCTGGGGCGTGATGTGCCTGATGATGTACCGCAGCTGGTCCGACGGCGTGGAGAAGTCCGTGGAACGGCCGATGATCGGCCGGCGGGTTTCGGAAACCGAGGCCGATCTCGTCGTGCTTCTGGAGCAGGGCCTTTGATCACCCACCCGAAGACCGAGGAGCTGGCCGAGTCGGTGCGCCTCTGGATCGAGCAGATCCGGCCGAGCCTCGACCCGCGCAACGCCTTTCTGGCCCGCGTCGCCGCCAACGCGCTGGCGACGATCGGCCGTGAGGTGACGCAGGGTCCGGCCGCCGAAGCCACAGCCGCGGCGCGCATGGCCGAGCTGCTGGGACGCCCCGGAAGCCACGCCGAGCTCAACCACGAGTTCTGCGCCCGCATCCGCGCGGGAGAGATGACCGTCGAGACACCGGGCCTGCTGGCTGCCCTGCAGCAGATCGCGCGCGACCAGCTTGCGATCGACCAGCCGAGCTATCGGCCCGAAGGCTCGCCGCCGCCGGGTGCAACTTAGGCCGCTTCCAGGACGCGGATGATCTGGCTCTCATCCTCGTTCCAGAGGATCGAGACGTTGGCCGCGCGCTGGGTCAGCTTGCCGAGCGCCTTCTTCACCTCCCTGTTGCGCAGCCGCTTCTCGGAGAGCCGCAGCAGGGTGCGCCCGGAGCCCTGGTCCTGAGCCTCGTCGTGGAAGCGCAGCACGGCGTCCACCACCACGCCGGGTAGGGCGGGGCGCTCGAAAGCGGCGGTCTCGATCGGGGCGGCGGCGAGGCGGGGGCGGAAGCGGCGGTAGGCCATGGGATGAACTCCGTTGCGGGTTGCGACGGGTTCAGGTCTGATCGGCCGCGACGACAGAATCGGACGTAGGTTTGTCATGAGGCACGAAAAGGCCGGCCGGCTGCTGGAACTGGCCCGCATGCTGGCGAGCACGGCCGAGGGACTGACTCTTGACGAGATGGCCGAGCGGCTGAGCATCGGCCGCCGTACCGCCGAGCGCATGCGGGATGCGGTCCGCGACGTCTTCCCGCAGCTGGAGGAGGTGGACGATCCGCCCACCCGCCGCTTCCGCATACCTGCCGGCCTGGACGGCCTCTTCCAGGCGCCCACCGCCGAAGAGCTCGCCGCGCTCGCTGCCGCCGGGGAGGTGTTCGCCCAGCAGGGGGCGACCGCGCGGTCGGGCGCGCTGAAGTCATTGGAGCAGAAGGTGCTCTCGGCCACCCGGGCGGCGGCGCGCCGCCGGCTCGCGCCCGACCTCGAGGCCTTGCTGCAGGCCGAGACCATCGCCGTGCAAGCGGGGCCCAGACCATTCGAGGAGGAGGCTGTGCTGGCCAGGATTCGCGAGGCGCTGCTGTCGTTGCGCGCGCTGCGTTTCCGATACGAGGGCGGGGCGACACCCGGCCGGGTGCGAGAGGTGACGCCCTATGGCCTGCTGTTCGGCCGCTCGAATTACCTGGTGGCGGACGAGGGCGCCGGCGCGCGCAACTGGCGGCTCGACCGGATCGCCGATGTCGAGGTCCTCGATCGTCCCGCCGCCCGGCCGCCCGGCTTCTCGCTGCAGGACTATGCCGACGAGAGCTTCGGCATCTTTCACGACGACACCGAGGACGTGGTGCTGCGGGTCACCTCCGCCGGGCGCGAGGACGCGGTGCGCTGGCGCTTCCACGCCAACCAGCAGGTGGAGCCGCTGGCCGACGGCTCGGTGATCGTGCGCTTCCGCGCCAGCGGGATGCTGGAACTCGCCTGGCACCTTTTCACCTGGGGCGACAAGGTGCAGGTGGTCGCGCCGGAGGTTCTGCGGACCACGCTCCTGCAGCACATCGAGATCGCGCACCGGGCGCATACGACCGGATCTGTCGCAGCCGCCGGGTAGCCCTTTCCTCGCCAGAACGAGGAGACCGCCATGAGCGTCATCGCCGACTACGCCAGCCTCTACGAGACCGAGATCCGCCCGCGCCGCCGCCGGCTCCGCTACATGTTGGTGCTGGCCGTCTGGGCCGGCCTATTCGTGGTGCGGCCGAGCCTGGCGCTGACCATCTGGCGCGAGCGGGCCTGATCGCCGCTCGCTAGGTAGAACCGCGTAGTCAACCTGTAGGGGAAAGCCCTTAGGTACTCGTCTCAGGGTGCGCCGCCCCGAATCCGCATGGTTTAACTCGTTAACCATAGGTTCAGCGGTGGGCAGTCGGGGCGATGGTGGGGGAGCAGACCAGCAACCGTGCAGGCGGTTGCGCGAAGAGCGGCCAGATGGGCCCCCGGGTGTTGCTTGTCGACGACGATGCGGCCCTGCTGTCGGTCATGGCGCGGGCGTTCTGCGCCGCCGGATACAGCGTCAAGACCGCCGAGAACGGGCGCAAGGCGCTCGAGCTTCTGAAGACCTACGAGCCGGCCCTGGTGGTCACCGACATCGTCATGCCCGAGATGGAGGGCATCGGCGCGATCATGGCCATCAAGCAGATGGCCCGGCCGCCGAAGATCCTGGCGATGTCCGGCACGGGCCCGGGCGGCCGGCGCAACTATCTCAAATGGGCGCAGCACCTGGGGGCCGACGCGGTCTTGGCCAAGCCCTTTCGCCTCTCCGAGATGCTGGAGCTCACGCGACAGCTCATCGCCGGCCAGGCGGACCGATCGATCAACTAGGCAACGGAAAAAACGAAGGGGAGCTGAGGGATGCATATTCTGCTGGTGGAAGACAACGACGTGGCGGCCAGGAGCATCGAGCTGAAGCTCGTGGCCGAGGGCCACAACGTGTTCACGACCGAAATGGGCGAGGACGCGATCGAGCTCGCCGGGCTCTATGACTATGACCTCGTCCTCCTGGACCTCGAGCTCGCGGACATGAACGGCCTCGACGTGCTGCGCGCGGTCCGCAGCCAGAAGCTGCGCACACCGATGATCGTGCTCACCGCGTCCGCGGACGTGGAGACCAAGGTCAAGGCGCTCACCGCCGGCGCCGACGACTTCATCTGCAAGCCCTTCCACAAGGCCGAGCTGGTGGCCCGCATCAACGCCGTCGTCCGCCGCTCGCGCGGACACGCCCAGTCTGTCATCCAGACCGGCGACATCAGCGTGAACCTGGACACGCGCTCGGCCGCGGTCGCGGGCGCGCCGATCCACCTGACGCCGTCGGAGTACAAGGTCCTGGAGCTGCTCTCGCTGCGCAAGAACAGCGTGCTCACCAAGGAGATGTGCCTGAACCACCTCTACAACGGCCTCAGGGAGCCGGAGGTGAAGATCATCGACGTCTTCATCTGCAAGCTGCGCCGGAAGCTCGCCGACGCCGCCGGCCACGGCGACCAGATCGAGACGGTCTGGGGCGGCGGCTACATGCTCCGGGACACCCCGCTGCGGAAAGCACGCGCGCCCCACACCGCCCGCGAAGACCTGGCCGCCTAGCCCAGGCGCTTCACGAGGAGGATGGTGGTCAGGCCGCTCGCCCACTCCACGTCGGGGTAGCGCTCGGCCTCTCGGTAGCCCCGGACCGCGTAGAACCCCTGGCTTGGGGCATTGAAGGTGTCGGTCTCCAGGCGGACGGTGGTGAAGCCCGCCGCGGCGATCTCGGCTTCCGCCTTGTCCATCAGCGCGCGGCCGACGCCGCTGCGGGCGTGGCTGGCGCGCACGTGCAGGGCGTTCACGAAGTCGCCCTCCCAGTCGACGAATCCCACGACTTCGTCAGCCCGCTCGGCGACCCGGAACTCCGCCCCGCGTCTGGCCACGTACTCGCCCGGCCGATCCTCGCGCCGAAACGCCGCGGCGGCGTGCGGCGTCACCTGCGGAAGCCAGGTGCTCTCGAAAGTGTCGTAGAGGATCGCCCGCAAGGCCTTCGCATCCGCCGCTATGGCAGGGCGCACATGAAGATCGGCCGGGGAGGGCATCCGCGCAAAGCTACGCGTGACGACGACGGTTGCAAGAGCGCGCGCTACGCGGCGCCGGCGCTGAGCGTCATACGGACGAGGTCGGATAGGCTGTCGGCGCGCATCTTGGACATCACGTTGGCGCGGTAGATCTCCACCGTGCGCGGGCTGATCTGCAGGCTCGCGGCGATGCCCTTGTTGCTCGCGCCGGCGATGATCAGGTCGAGCACCTGGCGCTCGCGGGCGGTCAGGCTCTCGATCCGCCGGCGCACGCGCAGCACCTTGGCGTTGGCGTCGACCGCGTCGTCGTTCTCCTCCAGGCAAGCGCGCACCAGCCTGAGGATCAGCTCGCTCTCGAACGGCTTTTCGATGAAGTCCGCGGCGCCGGCCTTCATGGCCTGCACGGCCACGGTCACATCGGCGTGCCCGGTGATGATGATCACCGGCAGAATGGAAGCCGTCGCCTTCAGGGTCTTCAACAGCGTGACCCCGTCCATTCCCGGCATCCGCACGTCGCTGATCACGCAGCCGCGGCTCTCCGGGGTGAGGATGGCGAGAAACGCGTCGGCGGAGGAGAACCCGCGAGGGTTGAGTCCTTCAGAGCGCAGGAGCAAGACCAGCGAGTCGAGGGCGGCCTCGTCGTCATCGACGACGAACACGGTCCGTTCGGGGGACGGCATCTCTGTCAACACTCGCTCGCGCCAAAACGAAGCTAAACGCGGCGCCCCCAAGCGGACTGCACTCGACCCAGATCCGCCCACCATGGTTTTCAACTATAGCACTACAAATCGAAAGGCCTAGTCCCATTCCATCGGGCTTTGTGCTCGACAGTGGCTGGAAAACGCGACCCATGACATTGGGATCCACACCAGGGACACTATCTTCAACAGTCGTAACGAATTTACCATCTTCGTTAATCTTTGTGCTTATTCGGATTTCCCTGTTTGGGAACTTGGCGACAGCATCGATCGCATTGCGAACCAAGTTAACCACAAGCTGCTGAATCTGGATGCGGTCCGCCAAGACAATGTCAGGGCCTCGATAAAGGTCATAGAACACGCGCGCGCCGGCGTCCCGGACCATTAACCCTATGATGAATTCGATCTCTCCCAAGATCCCCGAAAGACTTTCCGGCTTGCGCTCGGCGCCCCCGCGGGCGGCCAGGTCACGCATGGTGCGGATGATCTCGCCGGCCCGCACCGCCTGGTCTCCCGCCCGCGACACCGCGTCCACCAGGTCGTCCTCGTCGAGTTCCAGCTTGGCGATCAAGGTCCGCGCGGCGCGCAGGTAATTGGCGACGGCGGACAACGGCTGGTTGAGTTCGTGCGCCAGCACCGAGGCCATTTCGCCCATGGAGTTCAGGCTCCAGACCTGGGTCAGCTGGGCCCGGAGCTCGTCCGAGCGCCGCTCCGCCTCGCGCAGCGTGGAGAGGTCGTGGACGACGCCGGTGAAGAAGCGCTTCGCGCCCACCTTCACCTCGTGGATCTTCAGGTCCATCGGGAACTCGGCGCCGTCCTTGCGCAGGCCGGCCACCTGGCGCTCGGCGCCGATCACCCGGGAGTCGCCGGTCGCCAGGTAGCGGTCGATATAGGCGTCGTGCGCCTGGGCGTAGCTGGGCGGCATCAGCATGCGGACGTTGCGGCCGACAACCTCCTCGGCCTTCCAGCCGAACAGCTGCTCGGCGGCATGGCTGAAGGTGAGGATCCTCCCCTCGTGGTCGATGGCGATGGTGGCGTCTGCGGCTCGGTCCAGGCTGGCGCGCAGGAGCGCCTCGCGCTCGGCCTGCTGCGCCGCGCGGAGGTGCAGGGCGGCCCATGCGGTGCGCGACAGCGCGCTGGCGGCGGAGACCGCGACTCCGACCAGCAGGAAGAGCCCCACGCGCAGCGCCCGCTCCGGGACGGCGAGGCCCGCCGCACCGTCGCCTGCGAAGGCGCCCGCGGCCAGGATCAGCGTAGCGGTCACACCGGCGGCCGGGCCGCCGAGGCCCGCGGCGACCAGCACCGCGGGCACGCAGAACAGATAGACGGAGTGAGCGGCGCTGGAGCCCAGCGCCAGGTGCGCCGCCAGGCCCGTGACGGCCGTCGCCAGCGCCAGGATCTGACCCAGGAAAAAACCGCGGACCGGGTGGGTGGCGTCAAGCCTGGGGGTGAAGATGGCGGACCAAACTCTGTTCATCTGCCTGCGCCGCCGCGGCCCGCCAAGCCGTGCTCCATAGTGCGCTGCGGACCGTCATTTGATCAATCCGTAGAACTACCTAGCGTGACTGTAGGCTTCCCGACACGACGGCCGGTTGTCGCATTCCCCTTGAGATTCCAGGCGGCTTCGCCCTCTATCGGCTAGACCCTGTCCCGGCGGGCTTGAATCAAGCCAACCGGGATGAACAGGGTCGTCGCTCAATATCCGGAGCCCTTCCTATCCACTCACGATGATCCATCGTGAATGGGAAGGGCTCTAGGCCAACAGGCGGACCAATTCGGGGACCTTCTACGATGATCGTGCGCGCGATGGCCGCAGTCCTGGCGGGAGCCTTCCTCATGGCCGCGAGCCCGACCAACGATCCCTACACCTATATGGAGGAGGCCGAGGGTGCGAAGGCGCTGGACTTCGCCCGGGCGGAGAACGCGCGCTCGCTGCCGCAGCTGCAGAACGACCCGCGCTACGCCGGCTTCTACGCCAACGCCTTGAAGATCGTCACGGCCAAGGATCGCATCCCCGGCGTGCTGATCGCCGGCGACGGCACGCTGCGCGACTTCTGGCAGGGCGCCGACCATGTGCGGGGGATCCTGCGCACCACGACGCTTTCCAGCTACCGCACCGCCCAGCCGAACTGGCGCACCGTCCTCGACGTCGACGCACTCGCCAAGGCCGAGGGCAAGAACTGGGTGTTCAAGGGGGCCGACTGCCTCAAGCCCGCCGAGCGCTACTGCCTGATCAGCGTCTCCAACGGCGGCAAGGACGCCGTCGAGGTCCGGGAGCTCGACCTGCAGACCGGCAAGTTCATCGACGGCGGCTTCCGGCTGCCGGAGGGCAAGCACCGCATCGACTGGGTCGACCACGACACCCTGGCGGTCGCCACCGACTGGACCAAGGGCGAGGTGACCACCTCCGGCTATCCCTATGTGGCCAAGCTGGTGAAGCGGGGCCAGCCGCTCTCCGCGGCCAAGGAGGTTTTCCGCGGCAAGGCCGAGGACGGCGGCTACGGCGTATCGCCCCTCGTCCTGCGCGAGCCGGACGGCCGGGTCGCGGCGCTGCTGGTCGAGCGGCCGCTCGACACCGTCAACGCCGAGCATCACCTGGTCACGCCCAAGGGGCCCGTGAAGTTGGCGTTGCCCACCAAGTCCTCCATCCAGGGCTATGTCTCGGGCCACCTGATCGTCACGCTGGAGCAGGACTGGCCGGCCAAGCACCTGAAGCAGGGCGACCTGCTGGCCTTCGACCTGGCCGCCGTGAAGGCTCAGCCGACCAAGCTCGCCGCGACGCTGATCTTCCGTCCCGGCCCGACCCAGGCAATCGACGAGGTCGCCACCACCCGCGGCCGCCTGGCGGCGGTGGTCTACGAGAACGTCAAGGCCAAGCTGATGAGCTTCCGGCTGGGCAACGCCGGCTGGACCTCGACCGCACTCGACCTGCCGAAGGATTCGGCGATCGGCATCGGCTCGGCCTCGGACCGCGACGAGAGCATGATCGTCAACGTCACCAGCTTCCTGACGCCCTCCAGCCAGTGGGTGGCCGACGCCGCCACCGGCAAGGCCGAGATGCTGAAGACCCTGCCGGCGAGGTTCGACGCCTCGAAGGACGTGGTCGAGCAGCTCTGGGCCACCTCGAAGGACGGCACGAAGATCCCGTACTTCGTGGTCCGCCCGAAGGATCTGAAGCTGGACGGCTCCGCGCCCACCCTGCTGACCGCCTACGGCGGCTTCCAGGTGAGCTCGACGCCCAACTATGCGGCGACCGCCGGCAAGCTCTGGCTGGAGAAGGGCGGCGTCTATGTTCTGGCCGACATCCGCGGCGGCGGCGAGTTCGGGCCGCGCTGGCACAACGCCGGCCTCAAGCTTACGCGCATGCGTGTCTACGAGGACTTCTTCGCGGTCAGCCAGGACCTGATCGCGCGCAAGATCACCTCACCGAAGAAGCTAGGCATCATGGGCGGGTCCAACGGCGGGCTCCTGATGGGCGTGGCGCTCACTCAGCACCCGGAGCTCTACAACGCCATCGTCATCCAGGTGCCGCTGTTCGACATGATCGGCTACACCCACATCGGGGCCGGCGCCTCCTGGGTGGGCGAATACGGGGATCCAGCCGTACCCGCCGAGCGCGCCGCCATCGACACCTACTCGCCCTACCAGCTGCTGGCGCCGAACAAGCCTTATCCGCGGGTGTTCCTCGAGACCTCGACCAAGGACGACCGCGTGCACCCGGCGCACGCCCGCAAGGCGGCCGCCCGCCTCAAGGAGTACGGCTACGACTACCTCTATTACGAGAACATCGACGGCGGCCACGCCGCCTCGGCCAACCTCAACGAGCGGGCGATGCGGGTGGCGCTGGAATACACCTACCTCAGCCAGCGGCTGATGAACTGAAGGGGCAGGGGAGGATGGAGGCCTGACCGGGAATCGAACCCGGGTTCACGGATTTGCAGTCCGGTGCGTCACCACTCCGCCATCAGGCCGCCAAAGTGGAGGGCCGGAGCGCTAACAGAAGCCCGGCCTGCGGGCAACGGGCGCAATTGCCTTGGCGACCGGGGCAGACCTATAAGCCCGCCAACATCGACATCCCGCATCGACGCCCGTCCAAGGACCTGCCCGCATGGCCGACCTCGCCGCAGCCCGGTTGAACATGGTGGAAAGCCAGGTGCGCCCCGCCGACGTGACCGACGTGCGCATCCACGACGCCATGCGCGCCTTGGCGCGCGAGGACTTCATGCCGCCCGCCAAGGCCTACGTGGCCTACGCCGACATCGAGGTGGAGTATGCGCCCGGCCGCTTCCTCCTGAAGCCGCGCGACGTGGCCAAGCTGGTGCAGGCGGTGCGGCCCATGCCTGGAGAACAGGCGCTGGCCATTGCGGCCCCCTATGCGGCCGCGATGCTGGAGCGCCTGGGACTATCGGTCGCGCGGCTGGAGGAGGGCGACCTCGCCACGCCGCCGTCCGGCCAGAAATTCGACGTTATCCTTTGCGAAGGCGCGGTCGGTCGGGTCCCGCCGGCCTGGCTGGCGGCGCTGTCGCTGAAGGGCAGGCTGGGCGTGGTCGAGCGTGATGGTCCGGTGGGCAAGGCCTGCGTCTACGTCAGCGCCGAGGACGGCGTGGGCCGCCGCGAGGTGTTCGACGCGACGCCACCGGTGCTCCCCGGATTCGCCGCGGAGCATGGCTTCGCGTTCGAGTAGCCTTGCGAGACATGGCGGTAACGTTTCGGATGCAAAGCTGGCGGTGAAAAAAGCTTAAGGTGACGGGGCCTAGGTCTTGGCGTCACAGCTCGACAAATAGAATCAAGTTACGCTGCATGATCGGGGATCCAGGAATGTCGAAGAGCTTGCGCGGACGTCTGCTGGCCGCGGTCTTCACAGCCGGCGTCGCGGGCGCCTTCGCTGCGCCGGCGCTGGCCGAGACGCTCGCCGACGCGATCGCGCTGGCCTACGAGACCAATCCCACCCTGCAGGCGCAGCGCGCCAACCAGCGCGCCCTGGACGAGAACTATGTGCAGGCCCGCTCCGGCTGGCGGCCGCAGCTCTCGATCTCCAGCTCGGCGACCTACCTCGAGACCCGCACGCCGCGCGCCGCTCGGGGCGGTCTTGTCGACACCAATGGTGATGGCGTCCCCGACGCGGTGGGCTCCGGCATCAACGAGCGCAACTCCGGCTCGCTGGGGCTAAACCTGTCGCAGCCGATCTGGACGGGCGGGCGCACGGCCGCCGCCGTCTCCGCCGCCGAGGGCGACATCCTCTCTGGCCGTGAGACCCTGCGCCGGGTCGAATCGCAGGTCCTGCTGACGGTGGTCCAGGCGTATGTGGACGTCCGCCGCGACCAGGAAAGCGTGCGCATCCGCCAGGAGAACGTCGGCGTCCTGCAAAAGCAGCTGGATGAATCCAAGGCCCGGTTCGACGTGGGCGAGATCACCCGCACGGACGTCGCCCAATCGCAGGCGCGCCTCGCCGCCGCCCAGGCCCTGCTGCAGAGCGCGATCGCTCAGCTGGGCATCAGCCGCGCCAACTACGCCGCCGTGGTCGGCCAGAACCCCGGCGAGCTCCAACCCGAGCCTTCGCTCGCCTTCCTGCTGCCGGCGAACGCGGAGGACGCCTTCGCCATCGCCGAGAAGTTCAATCCGCTGCTGCGCGCCCAGCAGTTCGCCGAGGAGGCCAGCCGCGCCCGCGTCGCCGGCGCCCGCGCCGAGCGCATGCCCAGCCTCTCCGCCCGCGCCAGCCTGGGCTATTCGGGTCCGGCGGCGCCCTTCGACCAGGGGCTCTATTCCCGCAACGTGACGGTGCAGGGCGTGTTCAGCATGCCGCTGTTCACCGGTGGCCTGACCAGTTCGCGGATCCGCCAGGCGGTGGAGCGCAACAATGTCGACCGGATCAACATCGAGACCCAGCGCCGCTCGGTGCTGCAGACCGTCACCCAGTCCTGGAACCAGCTGATCGCGGCGCGCGCCAACATCGATTCGACCTCCGAATCGGTCCGGGCCGCCAGCATCGCCGCGACCGGCACCCGGGAGGAGCAGAAGGTGGGCCTGCGCACGACGCTGGACGTGCTGAACGCCGAGCAGGAGCTGCGGAACGACGAGCTCAACGCCGCAGCCGCCCGCCACGACGAATACCTGGCCGCGGCCAGCGTGCTGTCGGCCATGGGGCGACTCGAGGCCAAGGACCTGATCCCGACGATCACCCGCTACGATTCGCGCAGCAACTTCCGCAAGCTTCGGATCAGCTTCGGCTGGGTGCCGTGGGAAGAGCCGATCGCCATCGTCGACCGCGCGCTGTCGGTTCCACCGATCCCGATGGCCGCCGACAAGCCGAGCGAGCCCCCCATCGGGCCCGGCCTGCAGCCCCCGCCCGCCGCTCCGGCGAGGGCGCCGGCGCCGGCCACCAGACGATGACGCGTTAACCGGCCTCCCCTTCGGCGCAAAATGGTCTAGGCTGATGCCACCGGATTCAATTTCTCGCGCGGCGACCATGTCCGAACAGACCAGCCAAGAACCGACGATGGAGGAGATCCTCGCCTCGATCAGGCGGATCATCTCAGAGGACGAGGCCCCGCCCGAGGACGCCGAAGCTGCGCCGGCCGCGGCCGAGCAG
>JBJMQX010000004.1:0-34154 GCA_045802455.1 Phenylobacterium sp.
ACTTGGCGTTGTGGGAGAGCAGGCGGTGGCGCTTGCCAGCCACACCGGCCTTGATCTTCCCAGTCGCAGTGAGTTTGAAGCGCTTCTTGGCGCCCGACTTCGTCTTCAGTTTCGGCATTTCTCTGCGGAGCCGCGAAGCCCCGTCCTCTAGGCGTATTGATGAACCGCCCTGGCATGCCATGGGCCAGGCGGCTCCGAAGGGGCGGGTTAGTAGGGGAAAGAACGACCAAAAGCAAGCCGCGGCTACCGTAAAGCCGGGGGGATGCCAACGGCGGGAATGTGAACTATCTGCTCTGCGCGGTTCCCCGTCATGATGTCCGGAGCAGACCCTTGGCCGATCTCGCCGTCTTCTACGAACATCCGCAGTGGTTCGAGGCGCTGTTCGCGACGCTGGACCGGCGGGGGGTCTCGTGGACCCCGATCGCCATCCAGGACCACACCTTCGATCCGGCCGATGAGCGCCTGCCGGCGCCGGTGATCCTCAACCGCCTGGCGATGTCCTCCTTCCTGCGCCAGGAGGAACACGCGCTGTTCTATTCCATGGCGGCGCTCGACCACTGGCAGTCGCTGGGGGCCCGCGTGATCAACGGGCCGGGCGTGCTCGCCTACGACACCAACAAGGCCCGCCAGCTGGCGCTCTTCCGCAAGGCGGGGCTGGATATCCCGAAGACGCGAGTGATCCACCGCCGCGCCGACGTTCCGCGGCTCGCCGCCGAGGTCGGCTATCCGGTGATGGTGAAGGTCAACGTCGGCGGCTCCGGGACCGGCATGATCCGCTACGACAGCGCCGAAGAGCTGGAGGCCGCCGTGGCCGACGGATTGACCCCTATAGGGGTTGATGGCGTCGCCCTGGTGCAGGAATACATCCCGGCCCGCGACGCCCGGGTGATCCGCTGCGAGGTGCTGGACGGCAAGCTGCTCTATGCCCTGGCGCTGGACGGCGCAGGTTCGACCTTCGACCTCTGCCCGGCCGACGTCTGCATGGTCGACAAGCCCACCATCACCATCACCGAATTCCACCCGCCGCCCGAGATCGTCCGCGCCGTCGAGCGCGTGGCGCAGATGAGCGGCCTCGACGTCGGCGGCATCGAGTACATGGTCGACCACCGCGACGGCCGGCCGAAGTTCTACGACCTCAACGCCATGTCGAACTTCGTCGCCAAGCCGGTGGAGGTGCTGGGCTGGGATCCGCACGACAGGCTGGTCGACTTCCTGCAGGGCGAGATCGCCACCACCCGCCAAGTGGCGGCATGAGGGCCGCGGCATGAGGCCCCCACAATGAGATACGGCTTCTGGACCCCCGTCTTCGGCGGCTGGCTGCGCAATGTGCCCGACGAGCACATGGCGGCCACCTGGGACTACACCAAGCGCCTCTGCCAGCGGGCCGAGAAAATCGGCTACGACCTGACGCTCGTCGCCGAGCTCAATCTCAACGACATCAAGGGAACTGACCAGCCGGCGCTGGACGCCTGGTCGACGGCCGCGGCGCTGGCCGCCGTCACCAAGACCCTGGAGCTGATGGTCGCCGTCCGCCCGAACTTCCACCACCCGGCGCTGCTCGCCAAACAGGCGGCCAACATCGACAACATCTCGGGCGGCCGGCTGGCGCTCAACGTCGTCTCCTCGTGGTGGCAGGAAGAGGCCACGAGCTACGGCCTGCAGTTCGACCAGCACGACGACCGCTATGGCCGCACGTCCGAGTGGCTGGACGTGGTCGACGGCCTGTGGCGCGAGCCCAAGTTCACCCACCAGGGCCAGCGCTACCAACTCAGAGACGCGATCTGCGAGCCGAAGCCCGTACGCAAGCCGGTGATCTACGCCGGCGGCGAGTCCGAGGCGGCCAAGACGATGATCGCGGGCCAGTGCGACGCCTATGTCATGCACGGCGACGAGGTGGACGTGATCGCGGGCAAGATCGCCGACATGAAGGCCCGCCGCGAGAAGGCCGGCAAGCCTCCCATGACCTTCGGCATGGCGGCCTACGCCATCGTCCGCGAGACCGAGGAAGCAGCCCGCGAGGAGGTGGCGCGGATCACCACGCTCGACCCCAACGCGCCGGGCTTCTCCAACTTCGACCAGTGGCTCTCCGGCACCCAGCTCGAGCGCGAGCTGAAGCTGCAGGAGTACTCTGTGTCCAACCGGGGCCTGCGGCCCAACCTCGTCGGCACGGCCGACCAGATCAAGGAACGGATCGCGGCCTACGAGAGCGCCGGCCTCGACCTCCTGCTCCTGCAGATGAGCCCGCAGTAC
Organism: Phenylobacterium sp.; assembly: GCA_045802455.1. Taxonomy (GTDB): domain Bacteria; phylum Pseudomonadota; class Alphaproteobacteria; order Caulobacterales; family Caulobacteraceae; genus Phenylobacterium. Next base: position 2,251 of record JBJMQX010000004.1, read on the forward strand.
GAGGAGATGGACCGCTTCGCCGCCGAGGTGATCCAGTAGGCCGCCTGAGAAGGACGAAGATCCATGCATGTACTGCTGATCGCCCTGGCCGCTGCGGCGGCCGCCGCCGGATCCGCCCTGGCGGCGCCGGTGGAGCGCTATCCGCCCGCCAACCCGAAGGCGCCCTTCTCCGAAGCCGTCAGAGCCGGCGACCTGCTCATCGTCTCCGGCCAGATCGGCGTCCAGCCTGGCAAGCCGGCCACGTTCGAGGACGAGACGCGCCACGCGATGGACAACGTCGCCGCGGTGCTGGGCCGCCACGGGGCCTCCATGGACGACGTCGTCAAATGCACCGCGATCCTCACCGACATGGGCAAGTTCGCCGCCTTCAACGAGGTCTACACGAGTTACTTCAAGCCCGGCCGCCTGCCGGCCCGCACCGCCATCGGCGCGGCCAGCCTGGCCGGCGGCGCGGCGGTGGAAGTCGAATGCTGGGCCTACGTGGGACGGCGATAGGCTGACGGACGTCTCTCCGGTTCACCCGGCTGATCCCCCGCGTAAGGAACGCTGTAGGTTTGCGTTGCCGCTGGCGTGGCTCGGGCTGAAGGGCGGGCAGCTCCAGGGCGATGGCGCGTGGATCCTTTCGCGCGTGACGGACCCAATCACCGGCGCGTGCTCCGCACGTTCTGAGAAGGAAGCGGCGCGACCGTTGTCGCCCGAAAGCCCAGTGGGAGATCACGGAGCACCCTGACGCCAGAGAGCACGACGCTTGGTGTAGCTATGGTTGGCGCGCCGCTTTCGGTCAGAGCTTGCGGAGTTCCACGCGCCGGTTCTTCGCCATGTCCGCGGGGCTGTTGTTGGCCGCCACAGGCTTGGTGTCGCCGTAGCCCTTGGCGACCAGGCGTCCGGCGTCGATCCCGTATTGCGTGACCAGGGTCTGCACCACCGCCTGCGCCCGGCCTTGCGAGAGTTTCAGGTTGTGGTCAGGGGAGCCGGCGTTGTCGGTGTGCCCCGAGATTTCCAGCCGCAGCGAGCGGTCGATCTTCAGCAGGCTCGCCACCTCGTCCAGCGTGGCCTTGCTGTCCGGCTTCACGGCGGTCTTGTCGGTGTCGAAATAGACGCCGTAGAGGTCGACGACGCCCTTGGTGGCCAGGGCGTCGGCCATATCCGCCGCCTTGACGGAGACCATGTCGATCTTGACCGGCTTGCCGGTGACCAAGTCGACGATGGCGATGATCTCGCCATCCTTGAACACCATGGGCGGCTTTCCGCTCGGGTCGGGCACGCTCAGGATCGCGTGCTTTTCGACAACGGCGACCTGCGCCCCGACCGGCTGGTTGTTGCGCTTGCCGAGCGCGGAGAAGGAACATGCGACCGGTTCGACGGTGGCGTTCTGCCCCAGCGGGTTGCCGATTTGAGGGGTGGCAAGCGAAAGGTAGATCGCTCCCTCGACCCAGGCGCCTTGGCAAGGCAGGTACTCGCCGGTCATCACGAATCCCGCGTCCTTGAACGTCTCCTCGTAATTGCGCAGCAGTTCGAGCGCGGTGTGGCCCGCAGGTACGCGGTAGACGATCCGGGTGATCGCGCCTTCCATCGGCGAGGTCTTCTGGGCGTCTCTCGTCCCGGTGTGGAGGGTGTAGGTGTCGAAAGACCGCGACACGTAGGCGATGATCTTCGACCCCTGGTAGCGCTTGAGGAAGGCCGGCGTGCTGGTTCCCGGGATGTCGCCTGGTCCGCTGCCGGTGGGCGCGGCGTTGTCGGTCACGTTCACAGGGTCGGCGAGCGGGCCCGCGGCCGGAGCGGCGGCCGGCAGGGCTGCGGGCGCAGCAGCGACGGGCGCCGGCGGGGCGGCGGGCGTTGCCGAGGAAGCGGCTGCGGGGGTTCCTCCCTTCTGGCATCCGCCGAGCGCCGCCAAGGTGAGGAGCCCGGCCATCGCCAAACCGCTGGACGCCTTCATCGCGTACTGCATGTTTCGATCCCCTATCGGTGGCGGGCGCCGGTGACGGTGAGAACGCCAACGTGAAGCTTGATGAGACGGCCGCCTCCGTTGCGCGTCAAGCGCGAGCCTGGCGGCGCCGCGGCTCCGGCGCAGCGCCCGGTGGGGCGTGCGCGGGAGATGGCCGAGATCGCTCAGCGGCCTTGGCAGAGGCCGGCGCGGATGGCGTTCAGGTAGCAGTTGCGGCCCTGAACGGCCTGGCTCGACATCTGGGTGTTGGTCGCCTGGACGGAGTTCTGCGTCTGCCGCGCCTGGACCGAGTTCAGGGTCGGGTAGATGAAAGAGTTGTTCGTCGCCGGCAGGCGGCCGAATTGCGCGCCCGCGGGACCCGTCGCAGGAGCGGTGAAGATCGAGGGGGCGGGCGCCGGGCGGGAGATCGTCAATGGAGCGCTGACGCGGCTCGGAGCCAGAACGGCAAGGGAGCTGGCCTGGGCCGCTTGGGAGGCGGCGACCATCGCCAGGGCGGCGGCGGCCAGGCAGAATCTCTTGGCTTGGGTGCTTAGGAACATGACGGTCTCCTGATCGGGTTCGCTAGGGACCGGAAATCGGCCCTCAATCGTTGGTCGCGGCCCGCCAGAAGCCGGTTCAAACCGAGTTCAGGTTTTTTTCTCCGGCGGCGACTTGCCGGCCAGCTTGGAGAGACACAAAGCCTTGCGTTGAGCCCTGTGGAAGCCCGCTTCCAACGTCTCAAATGCGCGGCGTGCAAGTCGAGAGCGGCCCCGGGCGACAAGGGAGGCCGGTCCGGCCGAAGTGTGAACAGGCCCGGTTCATGGTAGGCTGAGCAGGGTTGCTGCGCTGACCACGGTCGGGGCGCTAGCTGGGACGGGCATGATCAGTGGTGGATTCACCCCTTGCGAAGGCCATGGCGGACAACTCCGTCCTGAGGCTGTTGTCCGCGGGGGCGCGTGAGCGCCTCGCTCGCGCGGGCTCGCCCATGAACCTGGAGGCTGGAGCCTACCTTTGTCAGAAAGGCGAACCCGGCGACGCGGCTTACGTCGTTCTTGAGGGTGAGATCGAGGTCCGCACGAGTTCCGCCGAAGGCCGTGAGGTGCGGTACGCCGGCTTCGGCCCGTCCTCGGTCATCGGCGAGATGGCGGCGCTTGATGGTGGCCCGCGGTCCACCGACATGGTCGCCGTGCGCCGCACGCGCATCTGGCGGCTGCCGAGGGCGGCCCTCGTCGAAGCGCTGCTGGCCGAGCCGGCCGCGGCGGTGGCGCTTCTCGGCGAGCTGGCGGGCAGGTTGCGGGCCGCCAACCTCGCTCTCGAAGCCATGCGGACGATGGATCTCGGGGGTCGGCTCGCGCAGCTCCTCCTCGGCATGACCACCGAGCGGCCCCTCGTGCCGATGACCCAGACTGAAATCGCCAGGCGGCTCAGCGCCTCCCGAGAGAAGGTGAACCGCAAGCTGAATGGCTGGGCGCACGAGGGCTGGGTGGCGCTGGCGGCCTCGGGGGTGCGCGTGCTCGATCGCCGGGCGCTAGGAGAACTGGTGGACCAAGGGGCGGTCTGACCGCTCGCAAGGGGCGGCGAAAGAGCCCTTCGCGCCCAGTGTGGCTCAGGGCATTGGCGACACTGGGCGCTTTGGAGGCTCTGCTCAGGGACCGCACGCGAAGCGACGCTATGTGGTCCGGTTCCAGAGGTCGACAGCGGTCATCGGCAGCAATCCGATGACGAACACATAGATCATGCCCATGCCCAACCGTTCGATGAGTCTCGCAAGACTCGTGTCCCGCGCGGGCGTTGAGGTGGAACTCCTTGGACCTGACATTTGAAGTCTCCTTTGGGGGAAGATCAGACACGCTGGCATGCTGACCTGGCTGGACATGCCCCGGCTGTGGCCTAGGTCACGGGTCCGATCACCCAAGCCTCGCGACCTGCCCGTCCAGGGCTCCATTGTTCGGATCACCCCTTCCGCCCGGCCCAGGCGCACCGCGGCGCCGCGGGACCTGTGACTGCGGTCACAGCGGTTCCGACGGCTCATCGCCAAGTTCCGGCCGTCGCCGAAGGGCGATGCAAATCAGATGGAGCTATCGATATGAATCGCAGTCTCGTCTTGGCGTCGCTCGCATTTTGCGCAGCGGCGTCGTTGTCAGCCAACGCCGTGGCCGGGCCTCCGGCCACGCGCGCCAATGACGACCAGATCGTCCGCACGGTGAGCCTCGCTGACCTCAACCTCCACACGGAGGCCGGGGCCAAGGTGGCCGCCCTCAGGATCCGCCTCGCGGCGGCATACGTGTGCGGCGGCGACAACGCGCTGGTGCGTTCCGGGTCCAAGTTCAACGCTTGCCGGAGCAAGGCCATGGACCGTGCGCTGGCCGGGGTGGACGCACCGATGGTGCTCGCCGCCCTTGGGCGACCGACCCTGACCGACCTGGCCCAGCGTTGAGTCTACGGTGACCATGTCGACCGGGTTCGGACTGGCCGGCAGGGCGTCCGCCTCCTCCCAGGGCGGGCGCCCGAGCGGCGTTCTTCGCTGTGACCCAGGTCACAGCCCGGAGTCGAATTCGGACGGTATGCAAGACCGCCACGGCGCGAAGCTCGACCGTTCGCAACTTGGCGTTTAGGGTTGGAACCTGAGCGCCACAGTACTGATGGTGACCGCGCAGCGTGAGGCAGAGTGGCTGACGTCTAGACCGGTAGGGGACCTTCGATGTGGGGCGTTTCGGAGGCGGATCAAAAGGTCTTGGAGCGTGATCGAGGGACTGACCCCGGCGAGCCATGCGCGCTGGCGGCGAGACAACAGAAGCCGGTCCGGCGAGCCACGGACACCCCGGCGAAATCGGTGGTCCAGACCATCCGCATCGCGACCATCGATGTCGAGCCTCGTTGCGTGGACCTCCTCCGGAACGAGATCACCAAGCTGCGTGTGGCCTTTGAGGCCGGGTCGCTGCCCTTCGGCGCTCTGCGGGCGATCCGGACTCTGCACTACGCCTCGATGGTCGTGTTTGCCGACCACCGTTACGACCCGGCGCTGGTGATCGAGGTCAACTTCGACGGCCGCGCGGGCCCGTTCTGGGCCGAATTCGAGGCCGCCATCGGGACGCCGCTGCGCGAGATGCTGAGGTGCTGCAAGCGGCCGGGCGAGCCGGTCGGCGCCCTCTTCGACCGTGTCACCGAGCCGGGTTCGGAGATGCCCCTCGCACCCTTCCTGGAGGCGATCTCCATGTCTCCGGCCGCCTGGCACCTCGGCAACCGCGGCCTCAGCCGCGCGCGGATCGAGGCCGAGGCGGAGGTCTTCCTTGCCGCGCGCGACGCCGTGGCGCCGCCGAACACCTTTGCAAACGCCTCTGCGATCCACCAGCACGTGCGCAAGAAACTGCTGCGGGACCATCCGTGTCTCCGGGCCCCGCCGCCGCCGCAGATCAGCCGGTTCGACGACCTGCGGGAGTGGTTTTGGGCCTGGTTTTTCGGTTGGGCGATCTTCCTGGTCCTGGAAGCGCCAGGCGCTCTGCTGACATTCATTATCCCGCCACCCGAGCCCGTGCCGGCGTGGGTTCCGAATTGGATTGCCCCCTCGGCGATCATCCCGGCGGGGATCCTCGTTCTGTTCATCGCCGTGTTCCTGTGGATCCTCCGAGGCCAGTGGAGAAAGATCGAGCTGGCGAAGCGGGGCGTCGAGCCGCCCGTCAAACGCCCGAAGGATTCCACGCCTTTGCGCGTCTGGGTCTTCCTGGGGATCGAATTCGCGACATCGCTGGGGGTCCTGGCGGCATCGTGCTGGTTGCTCCGAGGCTGGAAGCTGCCGCCGGACTGGAGGACACTGGGATCCACCGTGGTCGTGGGGGTTGCCGGGGGCATATTGATTGCACAGTTGGTCCTCGCAAGGCTGCGCCAGATTGAGGAGCGCGACCCCTGGCAGAACGCGCCGCCGTTGGCCGAGCCGGTGGAACGCGAGATCGCCGCGCTCGAGGACAAGTCGCCGCAAAACCACATGGCCAGCCTGGTTCAGATCAAGCCCGGCGCGCTCCGCTCTGTCCTCACGCTATTGGGGCTCGCGGGTTTGAGCCTCGTTATGCGGGTGGAGGGGCGCGCGCGGCAGGGCTACCTAGTGAACGTCCGGACGATCCACTTCGCCCATCTGACCCTCCTGAACAACCGGTCGCGCCTGCTGTTCCTGAGCAATTTCGACGGGACCTGGAGCAACTACCTCACCGATTTCATCGAGAAGGTGCAGATCCCGCTGACTCTGGTCTGGAACCCCGGCGTCGGATTTCCGCGGACGCTCTTCTATGTGCTCGAGGGCGTGACTCACGGACGCCTGTTCCGGGCGTGGAAGCGCCGCTCCATGGCGCCGTCGCTCCTCTGGTTCTGTGCTTACCCCGAACTTTCGGTCGAACAGATCTGGCGCCAATCGCGGATCGCCGACGGTCTGCGCCGCCCCCACCCCACCGAGGAGGAGGCCAAGCTATGGGCCAGGGATCTGTAGCCGCGTCCAGTTGGGGGCTCGACCATCCCCACGACGCCGCCGCCCAGGGGCTGATCGTCAGCCCGTTCAGCGACCTGGATGCAAGCCTGGCGCTCCTGCTGGAGCTGCCGTCCGCCTGTGGCGGCGCCTGGCTGGCCTCGGTTTCCAACGTCGCGCCCGTGACGAGTGCTGTGAGGCCGCCGAAGGGCCAGGGAAGCCAGGCGCCGTCCGTCGCGATCGCTTTCACCTGGACGGGGCTGCAGGCCATAGGCCTCGACGCCCGATGCCGCGACACCTTCTCCGCGCCCTTCGTGGAGGGCATGCGCCAGGTCGATCGCCAGCGGCGGCTGGGCGACAGGGCAGGCGATATCGCGGTGGTTCGCGACGGGCTGCGCTGGAGCGGCAACGCGCCCGATCCCGCCGCCCTCGGGGCCGCCGCCGCGCCCACGCCCTTCACCGTGCACGCCGCCCTCCTGCTCTACCACCGCGACCGGACGAGCCTTTCGAAATTGGAAAAGGCTGTCATGGCGAGCCTGCGTCCGTTCAAGGTGAAGGTCGTTCGGCGGATCGAGACGCAATTGCGCGACGATCGGGGCGAAATCCGTGAGCATTTCGGGTTCGTCGACGGCATCTCCCAGCCGATCCCGGTTGGCAAGGCCATCGTGACCCCAGGCGGTTCGAAGCCCGATCCTCTTCATGAGGTGGCGGCAGGCGACATCCTGATCGGCCACCAGAACGCCGATACGGAGCCGGCGCCCGGGCCCTTCATCAGCGAAGAGGCGCCGGAGGCAAGACATTTGCCTCAGGGCCATGCCCCATACGGCTCGCGCGATCTGGGCCGCGACGGCAGCTATCTCGTGATCCGCGAACTTCATCAGGACGTGAAGGCGTTCTGGGACTCGATGCGAGAGGCGGCCGCCGCGCTCGGCGATGACAAGTGCGACGACAAGTGGTTGGCGGCGCGTGTCGTCGGGCGGACCCTCGATGGCGATCCGCTGAGCCCAGACATACCCAGGAGCGGCGGAGAGCCAGCCAACGCCTTCGGCTTCCTTAAGACAGACGCGGCCGGGCTCGGCTGCCCGCTGGGTTCGCACATTCGGCGCGCAAATCCCCGCGACGGCCTCGCGCCCAAGGCGCGGGAGGGCGAGCTGTTCCGGCACGCCGCGAACAACCACCGGATCCTTCGCCGCGGCCGCAAGTTCGGGCCCTCCTATCGCGAGGATGAACCGCAGACGGCGTCGCCGATAGAGCGGGGCCTGCTGTTCATGGCCCTCAACACCGACATCGCCCGGCAGTTCGAGTTCATCCAGCAGACCTGGATGCTGAACCGGAACTTCGCGGCGCTCTACGACGAGACCGACCCCCTGGTCGGCGCCCAGGGCAAGTTCACAGTCCCCAGGTCGCCATTGCGCGCGCGGGTGGACGTCAAGACCTTCGTCCAGTTGGCAGGCGGCGACTATTTCTTCCTGCCCAGCCTTCCCACGCTCCGGTTCCTGGAGACGCTGCCATGAACGCCGTCACCGCTGGGCGCCTGGAAGTTCTGCGGCCGCGCAAGAGCGGGCTCGTCCAGGCCGTGGGGGATTTGATCCTCGCCCACCTCGATCTGATCTTCAGGGTCCTGCGGTTTGTCTGGCCGATTACCGTCAGCTTGCCGAACCTGGGCGTGGTGGTCACCCGCAATGACGACGTGCGCGAGGTGCTGCTCAACAACGGCGATTTCCATGTGGAGCAGGCCGAGAGAATGGGCCTCTTAATGGACAACACGCCCTTCATGCTTGGCCTGGACGATCGCGACGCTTTCGTCCACAGCCGGGCGCCCCTGGAGAAAGCGGTGAGGCGCGAGGACGGCGCGCTCCTGACCCAGTGGTGCGGCGAACGGGCGGCCGAGCTGGTCGCCGAGGCCAGGGGGCGTATCGAGGTCGTGGACTACATCCGCCAGATCGCACTGGACGTGTTCAGCAGATATACCGGCGTCACTCAGCCCACGGACCACCATGATCTGCGGATCATGACCACGCGGTTCTACGAGTACCAGGTGACGCCGGAAGGAGGCGACTCGGAACTGAAGAAGGAGGCCGAGCGTCAGGCGAAGGCTCTTCGCGACTACATCGATGGACTCATCGCCGACGCCAAGCATAGCGGGCCGAAGGACGACACTGTCCTGGGACGACTTCTGATCTATCAGGCCGATCACCCGGGCGCTTTGAGCTGCGCCGAGATCCGCTCCAACCTGATCGGCCTGCTGATCGGCGCGCTGCCACAGTTGCCGATCGGGGCGCCCCAGACGGTCGACCAACTGCTCTCGCGCCCGCGTGAGCTTGCGGCGGCTGCCGAGAGCGCGCGCTTCGGCGACGACGCGACGCTGCAACGCTATCTGCTCGAAGCGTCGCGGTTCGCTCCATTGGCTCCGTTACTGATGCGTCGTTGCGTCCGGAATCACGAGATCGCCAGCGGCGCCTGGCGCCACACGACCATCAAGAAAGGCCAGATCGTCACGGCCGCCCTGCTCTCAGCGATGAAGGACCCGCGCCGAGTGGCGGACCCGGAGATGTTCGACCCTGATCGCGGGGAGGCCACCTACCTGCATTTCGGGTTCGGCCTCCACACCTGCTTTTTCGCGCAGATCAACCCCCTGCTACTCACGGCCATGCTGAAGCCGCTCCTCGCTTGCGAAGGCCTTGCCCGCGAGCGGGGACGTCGTGGCAGGTTGCTCATGAGGGGCATATTCACCGACCAGCTCTGGCTGAGATTCACGCCCCCCGCACGCACGGAGCCCTCGCCGCAGCCGTCGTCGGTGAAGCAACTGGCGCCCGCCTAGACGACGGCAGGCTCCTTGGAGGCCCGGGCGGCGAGGCCATAGCGCTCGCAAAGCGTGTCGCTTTCGGCGATATCGGCCTCGATGCGTGGATCCCCCGGAGCCACGGATCCGAGCAGATGGGCGCGAAGCTGCAGGCCGTCGGCGATCCAGCAAGGGTTGCGGGCGCGCTCGGCGATCGCAAGGGCGGCGGCCAGGCTGTCGAGACCCTGGTCCAAGCGGCCATGCCGTACGAGGGCCTCGGCGTAGCCCGAGTAAAGGTAGTAGACCTCCAGTTGGCCAGTGCGCAGGTGGAGGCCCTTGGCCAGGCAATCCTCGACCAGTTCGATGGCCTCCAAGCTGCGCCCGGTGCGCGCCAGGGCCATCGCCGTTCGGCCCGCCAGGTCCGGCTTGATCGCGTCGTAGCCGTTCTGCTCGCTGAGCCGCAACGCGGCCCGCATGCACGTCTCGGCCTCCTCCTCCCGGCCAAGCATCAGCAGGCTGCGACCCAGCACCGAGCGCGCCAGCACTTCTGAATACGGGTCCTGCTCGCGCTCCGCGATCTCCAGGGCCCGCAGAGCGCAAGCCTGCCCTTCGGCATAGTCGCCGGTGTCCATCATGAACCAGCACAGGAAGGAGAGCGCGATGGCTCTTGGGATACCTGTCGCGCCGAGACGCGCCGTCTCCAGATCGCCCGTCAGCATCTCGCAGATCTTCTGCCCCTCGGCGATCGCCTCCCTCACCTGCCCCAGTCCGTGCAGCGCGTTCGCCAGCATGATCTGGTTCGAGAAAATCAATGCGGGAGCCTTGAGCTCGCGAGCGAGGGAGAGGCCTTCCCGGGTGGCGTTCAGCGCCTCATCGTAGCGGCCCTCGAACCATGAGATCATGCCCAGTTGAGAGAGGCTGTTGCTGACCAGGCTCGGGCGGCCCCAACGACGCGCCATCTCGATGACCCGGGGCAGGTGGGTGTTCATCTTGTCGAATTCGCCGAGTTGGACCATCAGGGCGGAGGCCATCAGCACGAAGTCAACGTATTTGGCTTCGGCCGCCGGTCCGACACGGGCGACAAGTCCCAGGGCGCGATCGAAGATCAGGTTCAAAGAGCCGGCTGCGGAATTCCGTCGCGCTTCGAGCCCGGCTTCCCACAGATAGTCGAGCGCCGCCTCGTCCATCCCCGCGCCCTCGGCGTGGAAAGCGAGCTGTTCGTAACGCCCGCTCAGGCTGAGGCCGCGATCTCGGATGCCCTGGAGCGCGGTCTTGTGAAGTTCCCGGCGCCGTTCCCGCGGAATGGTGTCGATACAGGCCTCCGCAATCATCTGATGCCGCATGTGGGCCGAATCGCCGGAGCGCGGGTGGATGAAGGCGAACTTCTCCAGCTCGGCGAGATCATCGGCGAGGGCCGCCGTGTCGCTGTCGAGAACGGCGCCGACGAATTCCATGTCCACGTGCTCGCCGAGCAGGCTCAGTGTCTGCGCCAGCGCCTTGGCTGAAGGCGACAGCCGCTGCAGACGGGCGTGGATCACCGATTCGACCGTCGCCGGAAGCGGCAGGTCGGATGCCTCGCCGCCGTCAAGCGAGCGGATGAGCTCTTCGAGGATGAAAGGAACGCCCTCGGCGCGACGCAGCAGGCTCTCGAGCACATCCTGCGTCGGCCGGCCGTCCGGCCAGAGCTGACGCCCCAGGCGTTCCATGGCCCGATCGCCTAGGGGATCAAGTCGCACCACGTCTCGCCCACCCTCGGCGGCCTCGTCGCCCGCCTCCGGTCGGCCGGTGATCATCAGGAAGAAGGGATGCGGGGTCTCGGCTTCCGCGAGCAGCCGCAGGAAGAGGCGGCTTTCCGAATCGATGAGGTGCAGATCCTCGACCAGGATCACGCTGGGTCGATCGACCGCGACGCGACAGAAGCTGTCGACAAGCACACGGGCCAGCTGGGTCTCGGTCAGCTTGCCCGATTTTCCACGTTCGCCCGCCTGCCGCGACGAGAGAAACGCCTCCGCGGTGGCGGCCGCCTCCTCGCTCAACCCAGCCCCCGCGAGGGCGGAGCGCAGGCCATCCTCGGCGACGCCCCTAAGCTCCAGCGCCGCGTTGATTAGTCCACGCGCCGCCGCGAAAGGCGTGGTCCGCATCTGCGCGTCCCCGAAAAAGACGTAGACGCGCGCGCCAAGCGGCTCGGCGGCGGTGACAACGGCTGCGGCGAGCCGGCTCTTGCCGATTCCCGCCTCACCAAGCAGAGCCACCGCGCAGTTGGGCGAGCCCTCGCGCGGCAGCCGGTTGCAAAGAGACGCAAGCTCGCTGTCGCGGCCGATCATCGGCGTACGGTATCGCTGGACGAGGTCGCTCTCGTGCTGACGCTCGGGCCGCGCTTCGAGCCGGAAAGCGTCGATCTGAACGGCGCCGAAGGAGGGCGAAGGCGTGTGGGGCGTCATCGTAAGGCGCGAGCGGCATAGCCTCACCGCCTGCGCGCTCATCAGAATGCCGCCGGTCGGGGCGGCCTGCTCCAACTTGGCCGCGATGTTCACCGTGGCGCCCACGGTGTCGAAGACCGGCCCGCCGCCGCGATCGATCCGCCGGACGGCGGCCAAGCCTGAGTGAACGCCCACGCGAAAGCGCACGGGCGATCCGCCAGGCCCGGAGGGTCCATCGCGGGTGCGCTGGATATCCCAAGCCGCAGCGCAGGCGCGATCGGCATGATCCTCGAGCGGATTGGGCCAGCCGAAGACCGCGATGCCGCCATCCCCGGCATAGCTGACCAGGGCGCCGTGGGCGCGTTCCACCGCCTCGCGGACATAATCGAACCAAGTGTCGAAGAACGCCTGGGCGTCGTCCGGGTCGCAGGCCGCGATATGGCGTGTGGAATGAACGATATCCGCAGCGAGCACGGTGACGATCCGCCGCTCCGAGGCAACCTCGTCAGTTCGCGAACGGCTGGACCGGTCGTTCATGCGTTGTCTCACTCCGCCGCAGCCCATGAGCCCAGCCCAACGCTCGCGGGCGTTTCCGCGAGCGAGTGACTGCTAGAGTATACCACGCCTACGAATCCCAACGGGCGGCCGCCGCTGGCGATTATCGATGCTTACACAAGAACCCAGGCGCCGGTTCGAACCGACGGCATGCTCTCACTGCGGAATTCTATCACCTCTGGTCGTCACCTGCGGCGCCGACGGGACGCCCAAGTTTCCGGCCACTCAGGACCAGAGCGCCGCCGCAAGCCTCGCTGGTGGGCCCGGCAGGACTCGAACGCCCGAGGGGAATCGGCGCCTTCCTGGGTCAGGACCCAAACAGATCTACGAACAGCGACTTTTGCTCGTTCTCCTGCCCGCTATACGCCAGAACCGGGCGACAACCCCGCTCCCGAAAGCGGACATTCAGACACCAGCCAGAAACGTTTGTGGGCCGGCGTCAATTCCCGCTTTCCCCCATGCCGGGGCTACGGCAAGGAATTCCAGGCGGGGCATCGCCACAAGACCGACACGGTCTATTTGCTGTCCAATGATCTTCGCCAAGCCGTCGGCGACATGCCGAACTCCTCGGCGAACCAGCGGTTGAATGAGCTCTGGCGCGAATACCCGACCAGGCCGGAAACCCGTGACATCTGCATCTGGCCACCCTCGACATAGCGCGTGACCAAGTCGCGCCGCACCTCATTGAGGAGGCCACTGAATTCCGCGCCTTCGGCCGCAAGCCGGCGCTGCAGGGTTCGCTCGTTGAGGCCAAGCGCCGCGGCGACCTGGCCGATTGGAGCGCCGCCGACCGGAAGCAGCAAGTGAATCGCCTTCTGGACATCTTGCGAAAGCGTACGGCGTTCGGCATTGGGCAGCGTTCGCACGAAACTCTCGGCGAAGCGGGCGAGCGCCGGGTCCGCTGACGGATTGGGGGCGTCGAGATCGGTGCGACTGCAGGTCAGGCCGTTGAAGTCGGCGCCGAACTCCGCGATCGGCCCGAACACCCGGCGATGGACGGTCAGGTCGGGCGGTGGCCCATGCACGAAATTGACGCTCAGCGCGCGCCAGCGTGCGCCGAGCTGGGCGCGGAACATCCGGTAGAGGACGCCGATGGCGAGTTCGTAGGCCTGGCGCATCTGGCTCTGGCCCGGCACCAGCAACTCCTCGCGCACGACCACGACATCGGGGTGCTCCTCGACGTGGATCACCAGGGCCTCGTTCACCAGCTGCCGGAACCGCACGATGCTGAGCAGCGCGTCGCGCATCGTGGACTGGTGCGCGATCAGCAGGCTGACCGCTCCGAAGTCGGACAGGCGCCGGGACTCGGCCATGCGCAACCCGAACGTCGGACACGCGGAGGCCTCGGCAGAGCGCTCCAACAGCGCCACGACGCTTTGAGCGGGGATCCGCAAGTCGGGGTCGGTGAGCGCGCGGCGGTCGATGCCCTCGTCGCGCAGCATAGCGTTGGCGTCGAGGCCCAGTTGGCTGGCGACCTCAAGGTAGTTCGACAGCGTAGCCCCCCGGACGAAGGCGCTCATGGCTTCCCTCCGAGCTCGCGTACCGGTGTCGTGAATCGAAAAGGCGCTGTCGTCAAATGAAAAGCGCCGCCTTGCTCGACGGCTAAGGTCGCTGGTGAAGCAGTCGCCAGGCGCGGCGCCAATCGAGAGATCGACCAGTTGCACAAGGCGGTACGCTTTCAAGAGACGGGGGGACCGGAAGTCCTAAACCTGGAGACCGTCGAGGTCGGCGATCCGGGGCCGGGAGAGGCCCGGGTCCGACACGTCGCGGTCGGACTGAATTTCGCCGACACCTACTTTCGCTCCGGTCTCTATCCGGCGCCCCTGCCGTCCGGCATCGGCGTCGAAGCGGCAGGCGTGGTGGAAGCGGTGGGCGCCGGCGTAAGCCAGGTTTCCGTCGGCGACCGCGTCGCTTACACGGACAGTCCCTTGGGCGCCTATTGTTCGGCGCGCGTGATGCCGGCCGACTCCCTGATCCGCGTGCCGGACGCGATCGCCTTCGAGACCGCCTCGGCGATGATGATGCGCGGGCTCACGTCGGCCTACCTGCTGCGGCGCATCTGGCCGCTGACGGCGGGCGACACCATCCTGCTGCACGCGGCCGCGGGCGGCGTCGGACTCATCGTCTCCCAGTGGGCGAAGCTCTTGGGCCTGATCGTCATCGGAACCGTCTCGAGTGAGAGCAAGGCCGAGACCGCCCGGGCGCACGGCTGCGACTACATCGTCCGCTATGATCGCGAGGACGTCGCCACCGCGGTCCGCGCCATTACCGGCGGGGCCGGCGTGCCGGTCGTCTTCGACAGCGTCGGCAAGGACACCTTCGCCGGCTCGCTGGATTCGCTGAAGCGGCGCGGCCTGCTGGTCTGCTTCGGCACGGCCTCTGGCCCGCAGCCGCCGATCCAGGCGATGCAGTTGGCGATCAAGGGCTCGCTCTACGTCACCCGGCCGGCGCTCGCCGACTACATCGCCGATCCCGCCGAGCGCGCAGCGCTGGCGGGCGAGCTCTTCGACCACGTCGCGGCCGGCCGCATCCGCATCGAGGTCAACCAGCACTACGACCTCGCCGACGCCCAGCGCGCCCATCGCGACCTTGAAGCCCGCAAGACCACCGGCTCCTCGATCTTCGTCCTCTAGCGCGCCGCAAGAGCGCGCAGCGGTCCCTAGGAAGGAAACGCCCAGATGACCACCCAAACCAAGGCGTCCGCCGCCCCGCCCGTCCTGCGCAGCACCTCGCTCGGAAGCGTCAAGGCCAGCCGCCTGACCGCCAACATCGGCGCGGAACTCAGCAACATCAGCCTCGCCGACGCCGCCCACGACGAGGCGCTGTTCGCCGAGGTGCGAGCCCTCCTGCTGGCGCACAAGGTGCTGTTCCTTCGGGACCAGGACATCAGCCGCGCCGACCACGTCGCCTTCGCCCGCCGCTTCGGCCCGTTGGAGGACCACCCGGCCCTCGGCAGCGATCCCGATCATCCGGGCCTGGTGCGCATCTACAAGGACCTCTCGAGCCCGCCGGAGCACTACGAGAACGCCTGGCATTGCGACGCCACCTGGCGCGAGGCCCCGCCGTTCGGCAGCGTCCTGCGCTGCGTGGAATGCCCCGAGGTCGGCGGCGACACCATCTGGGCCAACATGGTCCAGGCCTACGAGGACCTGCCGCAGCACGTGAAGGACCAGATCGCCACGCTGCGGGCGCGCCACTCGATCGAGTCCAGCTTCGGCGCGGCCCTGCCGATCGAACAGCGCCATGCGCTCAAGGCGCGCTATCCGGACGCCGAGCATCCCGTGGTGCGAACCCATCCGGAAACCGGCGAAAAGGTATTGTTCGTCAACGGCTTCACGACCCATTTCTCGAACTTCCACACGCCGGCCAACATCCGTTACGGCCAGGACTACGCCCCCGGCGGGGCCAATCTGCTCAGCTATCTGATCGGCCGCGCGGCGATCCCGGAATACCAGGTGCGTTGGCGCTGGACGCCGAACAGCGTGGCCATCTGGGACAACCGCTGCACCCAGCACTACGCGGTCCAGGACTACTGGCCGGCCGTCCGCAAGATGGAACGCGCCGCCATCGTCGGCGAACCGACGTTCTGACCGCCGCCATCCACCCCCTTCAACGCCCCGCTCCGGAGCAGCCCGCATGAACTTCCTCGACGACTCCCTCTTCCCCGAGAACCAGGAGGACCTGGTCATCACCGCCGCGCCCTACGGCCCGGAGTGGATGCCCGCGGACTTCCCCGAGGACCTGCCGCTCACCATGGACGAACACGTCCAGAAGGCGGTCGACTGCTGGAATGCCGGCGCCACGGTGCTGCACCTTCACGTCCGCGAACTGGACGGCCACGGCTCCAAGCGCCTGTCGATGTTCAACGAGTTCCTCGGCCGGCTGCGCGAGGCGGTGCCGGACATGATCCTGCAGGTGGGCGGCTCGATCTCCTTCGCCCCGGAATCCGAGGGCGAGGCGGCCAAGTGGTTGTCGGATGACACGCGCCACATGCTGGCCGACCTGACGCCGCGCCCCGATCAGGTGACGGTCGCCGTCAACACCAGCCAGTTCAACATCGTCGAGATGATGGAGGCCGAGGACCTGAAGGGCACGTCATACGACGATCCGGCGCTCTACGAGGCGTATCGCGAGATGATCGTGCCCGCGGGTCCTGGCTGGGTCGAAGAGCACGTGAAGCGCCTCAGCGCCAACGGCATCCAGTCGCACTTCCAGCTGGCCCACATCGCCCAGCTCGACACCCTCGAGCGGATGATGCGCCGGGGCAAGTTCTACGGCCCGCTGATCCTGACCTGGGTCGCCATCGGCGGCGGTTTCGACGCGGCCAACCCCTACACCATGATGAACTTCATCCGGCAGGTCCCCGACGGCGCAGTGCTGACCATCGAGTCCTCAATGCGCCACGTTCTGCCGCTGAATATGATGGCCATCGCCATGGGCCTGCACGTGCGCTGCGGCAACGAAGACAACCTCTGGACCCAGGACCGCCGCAACAAGATGAGCTCGGTCGAGCAGATCGAGCAGCTGGTGCGCATCAGCCGCGAGTTCGGCCGCGAGATCGCCACCGGCAAGGAAGCCAAGCGCATCTACCGCATCGGCGAGTTCTACCAGAGCACCGACGAGACCCTGGCCAGGAACGGCTTCGCGCCGAACCGGCAGCCCGGCCAGAAGGGCTTCCTGCTGCACGCCTAGGCCGCAGCCCTTCGCTCCAGTCCATCAACCGCCACGGAACTGCTCGCGCATGCGCGCCACCGTCCTCTTCGTGCCCGGCCTTCGGGACCATGTCGCCGACCACTGGCAGACCCTGCTTGCTGAGCAGCTGCCGGGATCGCGCACCGTGCCGCCGCTCGCCGCGAACAAGCTGAGTTGCGCGGCGCGGGTCGAGGCCCTGGATCAGGCGATCCGCGCCATCGACGGACCGATCGTGCTGGTCGCGCACAGCGCCGGCGTGCTGACGGTGGTCCACTGGGCGGAGCGGCGGCTGGCCCGCATCCGAGGCGCTCTGTTCGCGACGCCGCCGGACCTCGAGCGCCCCCTGCCCGAGGGCTATCCGAACCTGGCCGAGCTCAACGCGGGGGGATGGCTACCCGTGCCGCGCAACCAGCTGCCCTTCCCATCCATGGTGGCCGCGAGCACCAACGATCCGCTGGCCGAATTCGAGCGGACCGCCGAGTTGGCGGCGTCATGGAATAGCCTGCTCGTCGATCTGGGCGAGGTGGGCCACCTTAATCCGGCCGCCGGCTTCGGCCCCTGGCCGCGAGCCTTCGAGCTGCTGCGCTCGCTCGATCGTGAGCTCGACGCTTGAGCGCAATCCACGCCCTGACGGGCGGCACGACAGACGCCGGGCTCGCCCAATCGCTTGGCGGGATGGAAGGTGTGCCGCCTGCTCCCGCAAAAGCGCGCAGCAAGCCGGAATTGCGCGCGCGGGCCCTCATCCTCGCCGCCTATCCAGGGCTGCTCGCCGCACTCACCATCGCGCTCGCCGCCACCTGGCTTTCGCAACACTACGCCGCGCCGGTGATGCTATTCGCCCTGCTGTTCGGCATGGCCTTCCACTTCCTGCACGAGGAAGGCCGCTGCGTCGCCGGCATCGACTTCACCTCGAAGGCGGTCCTGCGCACCGGCGTGGCCCTGCTGGGCGCGAAGATCACCGCGGCCCAGATCCTCAGCCTCGGCGTCATGCCGATCGCGACCGTCATCGTAGGCGTCGCTTCCACGATTGGCCTGGGCGGCGTGGCGGCGCGCAGGTTCGGCCAGACCCGCGCCTTCGGCGTCCTTTCCGGCGGCGCAGTCGGCATCTGCGGCGCCTCGGCCGCGCTCGCCATCGCCTCAGTCCTGCCGCGCACCGAACATTCCGAGCGCGACACAATCCTCACCGTCGTGACGGTCACGGCGCTCTCGACCCTGGCGATGGTGGTCTATCCGCTGATCGCCGCGGCCGCCGGCCTGGACCACGCCCGAGCGGGAATCTTCCTGGGCGGGACGATCCACGACGTCGCCCAGGTGGTGGGCGCCGGCTACACCGTCTCGCCACAGACCGGCGACATCGCGACGTATGTGAAGCTGCTGCGGGTCGGCCTGCTGGTCCCGGCGGTGCTGGGTTTGGGAATGGCCTGGCGCGGACGCGGCGGCGCCCAATCCTCAACCGCACGCCCGTCCTTCCCGCTCTTCCTGCTCGGCTTCGCCGCCCTGGTCGTGCTGAACAGCGCCGGCCTGCTGTCCAAGCCCGCGGTCGAGGGCGCTTCGGTCCTGTCGCGGTGGTGCCTGGTCGCCGCCGTCGGCGCGCTCGGCATGAAGACCTCCTTCCGCGCGCTCGCGAAGGTGGGGCTGGGGCCTGTGCTCCTCATCGTGCTTGAGACGGCCTGGATCGGCGCCCTGGTTCTGACGGCCGTCCTGGTGTGGCGATGAACGCGGGCGCCGCCCCCATGACCCGGAAGGCCGCCGAGATCCCGCCGGTCGCGCCGCGCGCCGGCCTGGTGTTCGCCGTCTCGTTCGCCCTCCTCTTGTCGGACTACATGTCCCGGCAGGTCTTGTCGGCGGTCTTCCCGCTCTTGAAGGCGGAGTGGGCGCTGAGCGACGCCCGCCTGGGCGCGCTCGGCGGCGTGGTCGCCCTGATGGTCGGCCTCCTGACGGTGCCGCTCTCGCTGGTCGCCGATGCGATCGGACGGGTGCGCAGCGTCGCGCTGATGGCGGTGACCTGGAGCATCGCGACGCTCGCCTGCGCGCTCTGCGCAAACTACGGCCAACTGCTGCTCGCGCGCCTCGCGCTGGGGGCCGGCGAGGCCGCCTACGGCAGCGTCGGCCTGGCCGTGGTGTTCACCTATTTCCCGAAGTCGCTGCGCGCCACCATCACCAGCG
This sequence comes from Phenylobacterium sp., assembly GCA_045802455.1. Classification (GTDB taxonomy): domain Bacteria; phylum Pseudomonadota; class Alphaproteobacteria; order Caulobacterales; family Caulobacteraceae; genus Phenylobacterium. The sequence continues at coordinate 21,243 of JBJMQX010000004.1, forward strand.
CCTTCATGGCCGGCGGCCTGTTCGGCTCCTTCATCGGCCTGGCCCTGGGCGGGGCCTTCGCCGCCCAGTTCGGCTGGCGCGGGGCCTTCGGGGGCATGGGCTTGCTCGGCCTGGTGCTCACTGTGGCCTATGTCGCCGTTGTGCGCGAGCGGGCGGCTCTCGAGCCCGGTCACGTCTCGGACCACAGCCTGCGCGGCATGTCAGCCGCCGCCGTGGCGCGCAGCCTGGTCGGCTCCTGGCGGACCGCCCTCGTCTATGTCGCGAGCGGCCTGCAGCTCTTCGTCCTGGGGGCGCTCACCGCCTGGCTGCCCAGCTACCTCAACCGGGTCGACGGCTTCTCGCCGAAGGCCTCCGCCGTCGCCGCCGCCTGCCTGCTGCTGGCGAGCGGGGTCGGCATGGTCGCCTGCGGACGCTTCAGCGACGCCCTGAGCGTCCGCCGTCCGCACCTTCGCCCGTGGGTGGCCGCAGCCTATGGCGTGGCCACGTTCAGCTGCCTGCAGGCCGCGCTCGCCTTCCCGCCCGGCGCGCCACAGGCCGTCCTGGCGCTCGCGGGCCTGTTCTTCGCCGGCGGTACGACCGGGCCGGCCGGCGCGATGATAGCCGAAGCCGCCCCGCCGGCGCTGCACGGCGCGGCTCTGGCCGTGCTCACGCTCGCCAACAACCTTCTGGGCCTGGCGCCCGGACCCGCTGTGACCGGCGCCCTCGCCGACCGCCTGGGCCTGCATGCCGCGCTCCAGGCCGCCGTCTGCGCCGCGCTCCTGGCGGCCATCACCTTCGGGCTCATCGCCCGGGATCCGCAACCAACCACTCACGGCCGCTGAGGCCATAGGGGAATACCAATGAGTCGTCGCAACACCTGCCTTCTGGGCGTCTCCTGGCTTGCGCTGAGCGCGCTGGCCGCGCCCGCCTTCGCCGACGCCGCGGCAGCCGCCGAGGCCGCTCCCGCCGCTGCGGCCGAGCCGTCCGGTACGGTCGAGGAGATGGTCGTCACCGCCCAGAAGCGGGCCGAGAACATCCAGGACGTGCCGTTGTCGATCATGGCGGTCTCGGCCAAGGCCATGGAGGCCAAGGGCGTCGAGGACGCCACCGACCTCGAGCGGGTCGTCCCGAACCTGCGCCTGGACGCCACCGCCCAGCAGACCGGCGTGGCCATCCGCGTCCGCGGCTTCGGCGCCGCTTCGAACGCCGCCATTGACCCCAGCGTCGCGCCCTACATCGACGGGGCTTTCATCCCACGTCCGGGCGCGGTCCTGTCCACCTTCCTGGACGTCCAGAGCGTCGAGGTGCTGCGCGGTCCGCAGGGCACGCTTTTCGGCCGTAACGCCACCGTGGGCGCCCTCTCCGTGAAGACCTATGCGCCGGACCTGGGCGGCTTCTCGGCCAAGGTGGCCGCCCAGGCCGGCAGCTACGGAGAGCGTCAGGTCGAGGGCATGGTCAATCTGCCGGTGAACGACAAGTTCGCTATGCGGGCGGCGGTCCTGGCCAACTCGACCGATGGGTTCGTGAAGAACAAGCTCGATGGCAAGACCTACGGCCAGAAGGACATCGTCGAAGGGCGCCTGTCGGCGAAGTGGAAGCCCACCGACGACCTCACCTGGACCGTGCGAGCCGACTACGCTCACCAGTCCGGCGACGGCGTGGCCCTGAACCAGGTCGACACCTCGACGGCGTCGACGGCGCAGCTTGCCGCCTACACCGCGCGGCTCGGAGGCAACCCGACGACGCTGAGCTATCCCCCGAGCTTCACCGCCAACCAACTCTACAAGAACCTCAATCTCAGCGACATCCAGTACGGCGTCGCCAGCGACCTCAACTATCAGCTCGCCGGCGGCTACAGCCTGCGGATGATCAACGCCTACCGCGACTGGAATAACCAGCAGAGCGATGGCGACGTGCTGTTCACGCCGATGGACCTGCTGAGCCGCGACGCGACCTTCGCCAGCACGAGCCAAAGCCACGAGCTGCAGTTCATCTCGCCGAAGGGCGCACTGCTCGGCGGCCGGCTCGATTTCGTCTCCGGCCTCTACTACTTCGACGAGGACTACAAGATCGGCGAGGTGTTCAACGTCGGCAGCCAGTTCTGTGGCTTCGCCGCACCGGCGGCGCTCGTCGGCGTCTGCAACACCTTCCCGAAGAACGGGGCCGCGACCGGCAATTTCACTCAGAACGCCACCAGCAAGGCGGTCTACGCGCAGGCGACTTTCGCCATCACCCCCACGCTCGACTTCATCCTGGGCGGGCGTGAGACCTGGGACAAGAAGTCGGGGACCTTCGTCCAGACTCTGGCCAACCCCCTCCTGGCCACCACGCTGCGGGCTCCGGAGAACACGGCGCTCAGCTTCGACGACAGCCAGCCCAACTGGCGCGCCAATCTGTCGTGGCACGCCGCGCCGGGCGTCATGGCCTTCGTGACCTACTCCACCGGCTACAAGTCGGGCGGCCTGAACTCGTCCGGCGGAACGCCGGCGCTCGGCCAACGGCGGCTGTTCAACTCCGAGACCTCACAGGACTGGGAAGCGGGCGTGAAGTCCGTGCTGTTCGACCGTCGCCTGCTGCTGAACGCCACCGCCTACCGCACCGACCTCGACAATTTCCAGGAGCGCTCGTTCGACGGAACCAGCTTTATCGTACGCAACGCCGGTGCGGTCCGCGCGCAGGGCGTCGAGTTGGAAGGCCAGGCCAAGCCGACCTCCAATGTCTCCATCGACTTCGGCGTCGCCTATCTCGACTCCACGTTCACCGCCAACCACACCGCGCCGGGCCTGCCGGGATGCACGGGGGCCGCGACATCGTGCCCGCTCACTCAGGACCTCACCGGCAGGACGACGACCTTCGCGCCGAAATGGACGGGCAACCTGGGCGCCGAGTACGTAACCGATCCGTTCGCCGGCGGCTTCACGCTGACGGCCCGGGCGGACGCCAGCTACAGCGACCGCTACTTCTCGATCAACGACCTCAACCCTCAGGGCGTGGTGGACGCGGTCACCCTCTACGGAGCCCGCGTAACGCTGGCGAGCCCGGATCACAGCTGGCAGCTGGCGCTGTACGGTGAGAACCTGACGGACGAGCACGTCTTCCGCACCAAGTTCCCGCAGGTCCTCGACCAGGCCTTCGGGGTGCGCAACGCGGCGACAGGCTCGACGCTGTTGCGCGGGTTCATGGGCACGCCGCGTACATACGGCGTCAGGGTCAGCAAGACCTTCTAAGGCGGTCGCCGCCGGCTCAGGCCGGCGGCAGCCTCCGTGGTTGCGCGCGTACCGTCTTGCATTGCGCCGCGGCTAGTCAGGTGGACGCCTATGGAAGCCTCGCTGGTGGGCCCGGCAGGACTCGAACCTGCAACCAGACCGTTATGAGCGGCCGGCTCTAACCATTGAGCTACAGGCCCCAGCAGCGACGCTGACCGTCCGCGGTTACCATGCGCGCAAAGGGCCTTAAAGCTTGCGTTCAGCTTCGCTTTGCGAGCTTGCAGGCGGCGGGGCGAGAATGGAGATCTTCTCATGACGCGCTTTCGTTGCGCCGCCGTCGTCGTAGGCGCGATCCTGGCTTTGGCAGCCGCACCTGCAGCCCTGGCTCAGGTCCCGGCGCCACAGGCGGCCCCGAGCCAGGCCGACAGCCTGTTCCGGGCCACCACCCTCGACATCGCCGCGTACGGAGAGGCCAAGGTCGTCCCGGACATGGCGACGATCAACCTGGGCGTGGTCAGCGAGGGAACCACCGCGGCTGCGGCGATGGCGGCCAACAGCGCGGCCATGGCCCGAGTGCTCGCGAGCCTGAAGACCGCGGGCATTGCGGCCAAAGACATCCAGACGTCGAACCTCAACCTTTCGCCCAAGTACGTCTACGCGCAGAACCAGGAGCCCAGGCTCACCGGCTATCAGGCTTCAAACGACGTGCGGGTCACAGTGCACGACCTGGCTCGCCTGGGCCCCGCGGTCGACGCCACCGTCTCGGCCGGCGCCAACCAGGTCAACGGAATCAGCTTCGGCCTCAACGACCGGGCCGCGGCCGAAGCGCAGGCGCGCGACGAGGCAGTGCGGGCGATCACCGCCAAGGCACAGCAATATGCCCGCGCCACGGGACTAAGGCTCGTGCGGCTGGTGTCGCTGAGCGAGGGGGCTAACGTCCAGGGTCCGCGGCCGGGGCCGATCCCGATGGTCCAGGCGCGAATGGCCGCCCAGTCGGTCGTCGCTGTGTCGCCGGGGGAGCTGAACGTGCGGGTGGACGTGACCGGGCTCTACGAGCTCGCCCGCTAGAGTGCGCCGCCGAGCTTAGCGAGGCTTCAGGCCCACGTCCTGGAAGCGGCCCTCCAGCCGCTCCGCCATCATCCGGCCAGGGAAGGCGCGATCGCCCTCCATCATGGCGGCGTAGACGAGGGGCTGGCCCCGCGGGCCCGCGACCGCCCCCGACGCCCAGCCGACCCAGCGCGAGGCGTCCGAGACGGAACGGCAGCTGAGCAGGCGCGGCTTGCCATCCTTCAGCGTGGCCTCGAGCAGCTGGTCGAGCGTGCGCTGGCGGGGCGCGTCGCAGGCCGGCAGTTTTCGATCGCAGGCGGTGTGAGTGTTGTATCGGTAGACCTGCTTGCCGGTGGCTTGCTCGGCGATCAGCAGGCACGACGCGGGATCGCCGATCGCCCGGCTCACGGCCTCGTCCAGCTTCTCCTTGTCGATTCCCTGCGGCGCCTGGGGTCCGCAGGCGGCCAGGAGGCCCAGGACGGCGAGGCCGGCGGCAAGGCGGATCGCATGCATGCGGCCTGGAATACGCGTCGGTCTCACCCGTTTCAACGCCGTCCGGCGGGCGGCTGCCGCAACCAACCCGCCGCCGCCCGGTTCTACGGCCAGAGCCCCACGGAGGCATGGCGATGAGCGAGAAGCATCCGGATCACTCCGGCGAGACGATCACCATCTACAAAGTCGAGCCGGTCATGAACACGGGCGTGGTGGTGACGTCGGAGGCGCAGCATCCGGACGGCAGGCTCGACGACCGCTGCTCCGCCTATCACGACAACATCTCCCCGCCGCTGACCTGGACCCAGGTTCCCGACGCCAAGGCATGGGCGATCGTGGTCGAGGATCCTGACGCGCCGCAGGAGCAGCCCTTCGTCCATTGGATGATCTGGAACATCCCCGGCGAGACGACCTCGCTGCCGGAAGGCCTGCCGAACAGCCCGAAGCTCGTCACGCCGCTGGACGCCGTGCAGGGCCGCAACGGAATGCATGGGCACGGCTGGTTCGGGCCGCGGCCGCCTGCCGGACACGGACTGCACCACTACTATTTTCAGGTTTTCGCCCTCAACGAACGCCTGGAGATGGGTCCGGAAACGCCGCTGGTGGAGCTGCTCAACGCGCTGAAGGGCCGCACGATCGCCAGCGGTGAGATGGCGGCCACCTACGAGGCCCCGACCCAGCAGTAGCGGGGGCGCTTGACGGCCGAGCCCTTCGTCGGGCGCTATGCTCAGTGATCGCCGATAACTGGCGACAGGGAGTAGCGCGATGGACGGCGACCAGGGTTCCGGCGGGTTCGTGGAGGCTGGCCTGGCGCAGATCGCGCCGGCGCTGCAGGCGGTAGTCGACGCCGGCGACCTCGCCGGCGCGGTGACCCTGATCTGGCGCAAGGGCGAAATCGCCCGTGTCGAGACTGTCGGCTACCGCGATCTGGCGGCCAGGACGCCGATGCAGCGGGACACGATGTTCCGCATCGCCTCGATGACCAAGCCGGTGACCAGCGTCGCGGCCCTGATGCTGCTCGAGGAAGGCAAGCTGGCGCTCTCCGATCCGATCACCAAGTGGCTGCCGGAGTTCTCCGGCATGCAGGTGCTGAAGGACGCGGCGGGCCCCATCGATGACACCTACCCAGCGCCGCGCGACATCACCGTCGAAGACCTGATGACCCACCGGTCAGGCCTCGCCTACGCCTTCACGTCCGTCGGCCCGATCGCGCAGGCGCACGAAGACCGGCTGGGACCGCCGCTGGGCACGCCCCTGACGCCGGACGGCTGGCTGAAGGCGCTGGGATCGCTGCCGCTGTCCTATCCGCCCGGACAGCAGTTCCACTACAGCCATTCGACCGAGGTGCTGGGCTTCCTGGTGGCGCGCATCGAAGGCAAGTCCATCGGCCAGGTGCTCAAGGACCGGATCTTCGGCCCACTCGGCATGTCGGACACCGACTTCTGGTGTCCGCCGCAGAAGCACGAGCGCCTGGCCAAGCTCTACCGGATGAACCCGGACACGGAAAAATTGGAGGACGCCTCCTTCCCGCTGGAGACGTCCCAGCCGGTGTTCGAGGCAGGAGGCGGTGGCCTGGTTTCCACGGCTGACGACTACCTGAAGTTCGCCCGCATGCTGCTGGGCGGCGGCGCGGTTGACGGCGTGCGCCTGTTGAAGCCTGAGACCGTGCAGGACATGCGCGGCAACCGCCTCACCGAGGCCCAGCGGCAGATCCCCTTTATGGGAATGCCGTTCTGGATGAGCCAGGGCTTCGGGCTGGGCCTTTCGGTCGTCATGGACGCCGAAGCGCATGCCTGGATGGGCGCGGGTTCGAAGGGCTCCTTCGGCTGGCCAGGCGCCTTCGGGACCTGGTGGCAGGCCGACCGGGTCGAGGACCTGATCGCGATCTATCTCATCCAGGACTCGATGCCGCTCGGGCCGGAAGCGGTGGCAAATCTCGCCGCGCGCCGCGGGCTCGGCGCGCGAGCCGCCCTGCCGGTGTTCCAGAAGCTGGTCTACGGCGCGCTCGGCAAGTAGCCGACCGCCGGACGCCTATTGGTGCAGCTGGTTGCGCGCTTGCACGCACATCGGCTGGCCGTTGAACGTGGCGCCCACCAGGCTGCTGCCATGGATCGCGGCCCGCCGCGCCCGCTCGAACGCCGCACTCTCGGCCGGCGGCTTCACGCCCGCCGGGCAGACCGAGGCCGTCACCTGCTGCGCGCCCGGCCCGCAGAGGCAGATGTCCTCCCGGGAATCGAGCCGGCTGCCCGGCACCCGGCAGGTGGCCGGCAGGCTGCGGCCGGTGACATCGATGCAAAGGGTGGTGACCTTGGGCGGGTTGTCGGCAAGCGACTGTGCCCCCGCCGCACCTGCGAAGCTCAAGGCGCCCAGGATCAAGAGCCCTGGAAGTTTCATGGTATTCCTCCAGCGTGTCCCTCTTAATGCCCATTGGCGCGCGTTCGGTTCGCCGGGTCAATCACATGGGCTGGCGGGAACCGGCCGCGACGGGCGCGAGATGCCTGCGAAGGAGAGCGCCGGGCGGAGGAAGCCTTAGCAGCGGTTCACCACGAAAGCTGCCGATAGCTTAACCGTGGCGGGCGCAGGGTCGCATCGCCATGGACCCGATCTCCACCGCCCGCTACGGCATGATGGCCGCCACCCGCCAGCTTACGGCCTCGGCCGGCCGCGTGGCCGGCATGGCGCAGGATCCCAGCGTCGACTACGCCCAAGAGGCGGTGAGCCAGATCGAGGCCAAGCAGGCGTTCAAGGCCGACGTCCAGGTGATCAAGATCGCCGACGAAATGTGGGACTCGCTGCTCTCGATCCAGTCCGACAGCCACCAACGCTAAACGCCCGCCACTCGCTACTGGTAAGCGATCCACCGCCCAGCGGTCGCGCCCAGCACCCATACCAGTATCCCGGCATAGGCCATCAGCTTGGTCAGCGGCCCACCTTCTTCGCCGCGATTCCGGAACAGCGTGATCATCCCCGTCCCGACGATCCAGACCGCGTACAGCGCCGTGTAGGTCTTGTTGACGGGAGTCAGGTGGTCGTAGTCGTCCGGCTTGATGATGATGTGAGTGTGGACGAAGTGGGCGACGATCAGCGCGACCATGCCGGCGATATAGCCCCAGCGCAGCCGGCCCCGTGTCACCGGGATCAGGATTAGCGCGGCTGCCGTGATCACGTGATAGACACCCACGTTGATCAGGTCCGTCGTACAGAGAATCCAAAGCCCGGCCAGGAAGATGGCGCCGCCGACCACGAGGCAGATTTTCGACGTCAGCCCCACCGCGCCATTGGCTGCGGCGACAGGACGGCTGACGCCATAGGTGAGGATTATGCCGGAGAGCAGGGCGATCATCTTCACCGTGAAAGCGCTGCTGTTGTAGAGCTTCACCGCGTTGGAGGAGCCGATCAGGATGCCCGTAACGATGATCCCGACCAAGCCGATGGTCTGCCAGAGCCTCAGATTGCGGTAGATTTCCCGAGGCTCCTCGTTCGTCACGCCGGCGCCCAACAGACGAAGGTTCATCAAGATCGCCGTGCCGCCGAGCAGGATCAACGACAGGATGTGGCCAACCTCCCACGAGGCGTAGCCGAACTTCGGGCCGCTCACGAAGAGGGCGAAGGGCGTGGTGGCCAGGCTCTCCACCCACGGCGCGGCATCGGGGAAGAAGTGCTGAAGGGTCGGGCCGCCGCTCATTGATGGTCCTTCCACATCTGCGCGTCGAAGCGTTGCCCCGCCATGTTTTCTTCACCCTTCTCGGAGGTCTTGCACTGCTGGATCCAGTTGATGAAGTCGGGCTGCGGCTTGCCGCATTGGTACACGTCGTAAGGCGTGAACCGGCCGCAGATGATCACCAAGGTCCAAAGGATCAGCGAGGCGGCGGCGGACATTCGCGCCGGTCGCGGCGGCGTCTCGTCGGCGTCCCAGCTGCCTTGCGTCGCCTGCACGCGCCCGTGGAAGACCACGATGTTGAGGAGCGCGAGCGCCAGGAAGACCATTTTCGCGAGGAACCAGACCGTGTGGTAGTAGGTGATCGGCCGGGAGAAAAGCAGGGCCAGCCCCGTCACCACCACCAAGGCGAAGCTGAAGACGGTGAGCGGCAGGATAGCGTCGCTGATCGTCGAGACCTTGGTCTTGCGGAAGGTCACGCCCAGCAGCCGCAAGTCCACCACGAAGATGGTGCCGGCGAACAGCATGAGCATCAGGAGGTGGGTGCCTTCCAGCAGGCTCCAGAAATTCAGCGAGCCCAGCAGGAGTTCGCTGAAGGACTGGCCGTCCGGCGTCGGGCCCTTGCCCCACCCGTGCTGCAGCCAGTTCAAGAACTCGCCGATCATCGGCGCCCTTCCCCGCTTCGGGTCATTGTTCGTTTCCCCTTCGAATCCAAGCCGCTCTCATCGGTGGCACAGACACAGCCCCTGGCCGCGCAATCAAGCAGCTTACGGTTCCCGCGCCGTTACAGCGAGGTTACAGCGCCGAATTGCCACGCGGCGCGCCCGCCGAATTTGACCGAGCGCAATGGCGGGCAAAGAAAAGGGGGGCTCAGGGGCCCCCCTCCTCGAATTCCAGCGTCGGCCGACTACGGCGTCTCGGTCTTGTCGGCGCCGTCCTTGGGCGCGCCGGTGCCGGACGAGCCCATGAACAGCTTGCGGCCGTCCGGGAAGGTCACGTCACGGCCGTTCGCCTTGCAGATCGGCGTGCAGGCCTTGTCCTTCGACTGGTAGCCGCGGACGACGATCTCGGTGCCGACCTTCAGCGAGTTCCGGTCGATGCCGGCCCGCAGCAGGGTGTTGGGCGTGCCGCCCTCGACCATCCACTCGGTCTCCTTGCCGTCGGCGCCCACCACGTTCACGTGGACCCACGCATGCGGGTTGATCCACTCGACCTTGGTGACCTTGCCGCGCAGCAGCACGGGGGACTTGCCGTCAAATTCGGCGGCGAACGCGTGGTGCGCCGATGCCTGGGTGACGCCGAGGGCGGCGGCAGCGACGAGGCCGGCGGTAATCGCGGTGGGAACAATGAAACGGCGGAAGTTCATATGGCGCCTCCAGACGGCGGATGCTGATAACGATTGTTCAGGACGGTCTATCACTTGAGCGGCTCTTTGCGCAGGTGACCATACATCAGTTCCTCGACGAATTCGACGCACTTGAACTGCATGAGCCGGGCGTCTTCGCCGACGTGCTTGTAGAGGTTCATGCTCATCTTCCAGGGGCGGGTGAAGACCTCGGGATCGGCGATCTCGGCCTCGTAGCGCATCACGCCGGGGCCCGTGGGCGTCCAGCGCTCGACGACCTTCATGTCGGCGGTATGGAAGTTGCCGGCGCGGTCGAACCAGGTCGAGTCGTTCATGCCGGTGACGACGACCACCAGCGTGTCGCCTTCCCAGTGCGCCACGGACTGGCCCATCCAGCTGTCGACCGGAGCCGGGCCGGGGTCCTTGAAGAGCAGGTTGCGCACCGCGCCGGCGTATTCATAGGCGATCAGCGTGGCGCTCTCGGATTGGAAGATCTGGAACGGCAGCGCCATGTAGTTCGCGCGCGGCACGCCCGGCAGGTAGCACTTGATCTCGGGATCCTTGTGGATCCAGTCGGCGTGGTTGGCGTCGCGGGTCTTCCGGGCTTCCGGCTTGTAGGGGATCTCGCCGCCCTCCACGACGCCCAGCCCCGCGGGCACCGCGCCGACCGCGCCCAGCGCCAGGACTTCCTTGGCCGGCACCGGCACGACCGGGCCTGGCCGCATTTGCAGCGCCGCCAAGCTGGCGTGCGGCTCGATGTTGTAGTTGGCGGTGTTCATCACCTGCCAGACGCCGTTCAGGTCCGGGTGCACCCCGTCCGGCCCGCGCGGCGCGCGGTAGGCGCCGGCCCGGGCCTTGCTCGCCGGGGCCTTCGCCGCCGCCGGCTTCGCAGCCGCCGGAGCAGCTTTTGTTTCGGCCGCCAGCGCCTGGCCACCCATCATCGCGCCGGCCACAGCCAGCGCCACTACTGTCCTGATCATTCTTCGCTCCCCGTGTCCCCCGCCCCGTCTCGGCGGAGTCGTGTTTCGCAAATTTCTAACGGACGTTTGGCGTAAGCGCCAGATGTCCATGTGCTTTGACAGCGCCGCTCCGAAAGACTAGCGCGCACGCATGGCGCTCCGCAGGCTCTTTGCGACTCCGATCTATGAGGCGTCGCTTAGCACAGACCCCGATTTCGAAAATTTCAGGGCCGAATTGGAGGCGGCTTGCCGCATGCTGGCCGCCGAGGACCGCGCGGGCCAGGCGTGGTGCCGGGCCAACGGCTATGGCGGGTACACGTCCTATGCGTCGCTGGACGATCTGCCGCGCCGGGCGAGCGTCTTCGCAGAGCTGAAGCGGCGGCTGGACCGGCAGGCGAAGGCGTTCGCCGGCGAGTTGGCCTTCGACCTCGGCGGCCGGCGGCTGAAGCTCGACAGCCTGTGGGTCAACATCCTGAAGCCCGGCGCGGCGCACTCCGGGCACATCCATCCGCACAGCGTGATCTCCGGCACGGCCTATGTGGCGACGCCGGGCGGCTCCAGCGCGCTGAAGCTGGAGGACCCGCGGCTGCCGCTGATGATGGCCGCGCCGCCCAGGCGGGCCGAGGCGCCGGAGGAGCTCAGGCCCTTCGTCTACCTGCAGCCGGAGGCGGGCACGGTGCTGATGTGGGAGAGCTGGCTCAGGCACGAGGTGCCGGCGAACCGGGCCAGGGCCGAGCGGATCTCGATCAGCTTCAACTACGGCTGGGGCTAGCCTCATCCCCGAGAGCCTAGCGGTCCGGGGGCCAAGGCCCATGACCGCAGGCGACAAAGACGTGGCCGCCGGTAGCAGGCCTAGCTGTCGAGGAAGCTCCGCAGCTTCCGCGAGCGCGACGGGTGCTTCAGCTTGCGCAGCGCCTTGGCCTCGATCTGGCGGATGCGCTCGCGGGTCACGCTGAACTGCTGGCCGACTTCTTCGAGGGTATGGTCGGTGTTCATGCCGATGCCGAAGCGCATGCGGAGCACGCGCTCCTCGCGCGGCGTGAGCGACGCCAGCACGCGGGTGGTGGTCTCGCGAAGGTTGCTCTGGATGGCCGCGTCGATCGGCAGGATGGCGTTCTTGTCCTCGATGAAGTCGCCGAGGTGGCTGTCCTCCTCGTCGCCGATCGGCGTTTCGAGGCTGATCGGCTCCTTGGCGATCTTCAGCACCTTGCGCACCTTCTCGAGCGGCATGGCCAGCTTCTCGGCCAGCTCCTCCGGCGTCGGCTCGCGGCCGATCTCGTGCAGCATCTGGCGCGAGGTGCGGACGATCTTGTTGATCGTCTCGATCATGTGCACCGGGATGCGGATGGTGCGCGCCTGGTCGGCGATCGAGCGGGTGATCGCCTGGCGGATCCACCAGGTGGCGTAGGTGGAGAACTTGTAGCCGCGGCGGTACTCGAATTTGTCGACCGCCTTCATCAGCCCGATATTGCCTTCCTGGATCAGGTCGAGGAACTGCAGGCCGCGGTTGGTGTATTTCTTGGCGATCGAGATGACGAGGCGGAGGTTCGCCTCCACCATCTCCTTCTTGGCCTGACGGGCCTCGCGCTCGCCCTTCTGGACGAACTGCACGATCTTGCGGAATTCGCCGATCTCGAGCCCGGTCTCGCCGGCGAGCTGGTGGATGTTGCCGCGGATTTCCTTGACCTTGTCCTTGTCCTTGGCGACGAGGTTCTTCCAGCCTTTCGCCGACAGCTTGGAGACGCGATTCAGCCAGCGCGGGTCGAGCTCGGAGCCCTGGTAGTTCTTCAGGAAGTCCTCGCGGGCGACGCCGTAGCTTTCGGAGAGCCGCATCAGCCGGCCCTCGTAGCCGACGAGGCGCTTGTTGATGTCGTAGAGCTGCTCGACCAGCGCGTCGATGCGCGCCTGGTTGAGGCGGAGCGACTTCACCTCGGCGATGATCTCTTCCTTGAGCTTCTTGTACTTGCGCTCCTGGGCGGGCGACAGCGCGTCGCTCTTCAGCTGCAGCTGGATGTCCTGGTCCTGCAGGCGGCGCAGCCGCTTGAAGGCGTCGGCGATCTTGTCGAAGGTCTCGACCACCTTGGGCTTGAGCTCGGCCTCGATCGCGGCGAGCGACAGCGAATTCTCCATGTCGTCGTCGTCGAAGTCGCCCTCGCCCTGCGGCTGCTCGGAGCCTTCGGAGGCCTCGCCGTCGCCGGTGGGCGCGGCCGCGGGCTTGAAGGCGGA
>JBJMQX010000025.1:0-53392 GCA_045802455.1 Phenylobacterium sp.
CTTCGCCGGATCCGGTCGGCTCAAACACCCAGACGTCCCACGACCGTCCAGCGGCGTCGCGCCGAATGATGCCCGTCCTGTAGCGGAGGGGCCCCTCTTTGTCGGGCGGCGTCAGGTTCACCCAAGTCCAGCATGCGGCGAACGCTGAGGGGACCCGCACTTCTACGCGGCCCCCCACCATAGCGATGACACCTTCGGGCAGGTCCTTTGGTGGCGCGGGCTTGTCTGGCAGGGGGAAGAGAGTCCCGGCTTCCTTCGCCGCGGGACTCGCGTAGACGTTCTTCACGTGCACGGAGGAATCCAGCGGTCGCGCAGGCGGCACCGATGGATTCTCGGCGTACTTGGTCCCATCGAAGGGCAGGGCGACCGAATAGCCCTGCAGGACCCCGCCGCCGCTCACAAACACCGAGAGGTCGCGCCAACCGTGCGAGCGCGTCGACAACACGCCGATCGGCTGCTTGGAGATGCTAACCTGACCCCGCTGCCGGAAGCCCGACCCGGTGCGCTCCAAGACATAGAGCTCGCACCCACCGCTGCCACACCAAGCTCGCCCCGAGACATAGACGAGTGCCTCCGGACGGCCGTCGCCGTTCAAATCCGCCCAGGCGATCTCGACCGTAGTTGGAACATCGAGCTCCGCACAGGTCTCCGGCGGCCCCAAGGCGGTGCGGAGATAGGCCAACAGGCCGTCGCGGCCGGCATGATCGCGCGCTCCCGCAGCGTCGGCGACGCCCCACAGGACGAGCGCCAGCCCAACGCTGCGAAACCAGCCCTTCATCAGCCCCTCCCGCGCTGATTGCGGACCTGCCGGTTCGGCAAGTCAAGGCCACCGACTTTACCGCTCATCCCCGCGCAAGCGGGGACCCAGACCTTTTTCTGGAGGCGAATAACGAGGGCGACGTGGTCTATGTCCGCTTGCCTCGCTTCATCTGCTCGCGGCGCAGGTTGTGCAGTCGCGATTCCAACCGCTTGCGAAGCCCGGCTTTGAGCTTCAGCGGCAATCCGATGCGCGTCTCGACCCTCGCAGTCTCCTGCGCCAGTTCCGCGTCCGTGTAGCTGTCGGGCGGCTCGCCTCGCTTGCTTGTCCGCGTGCCCATTCCGACGAGCCCTAGTGCTCGACTTCAGCCTTGGCCGTGAGGTCGAATATCACCCGCACATGGACGACCTGCCCGACCGGCGCCTCAGGGCCAACTCTGATGCGGCCGCGTTCCGCCATCAGGCTGGCCGCGTCACCGAAATTGGAGTGGTTTGGCTTTTCGGCCATGACCTTGCACTTGGAGAGGCGGCCGCCTTCCAGCACGAGGCAATCGATGACAGCGCCGCCACGCTGGCCCGCCCTGGCGGCGATGTCGGGATAGTACGGCCCGACGGGGCCAAGGTGGGCGTACTGCGCCTCCCCCCGCTTCAACGGCTCGAACACGGCGTCATAGAACACGACAGGCGATGGCGCGGCTGCAACAGGCGGCTCCGCCTGCATGAGAAGGGCGGCTGCCGCGCCAAGCCCGACGATCAAAGCCCCCATGCGTCCCTCCGCGCCGTGAGGCGCGCGATGGTGCAGGCGGCCAGGGCGGATGCGATCGCTCGTTGCGGCATGTGAAGCTCCCCCGAGCGATGCCAACCCGGCCGATTGGGCAAGTCAAGGTCACCCACCTCTCCGCTCATCCCCGCGAAGGCGGGGACCCAGGCTTTTTGAACCACGGATTACACGGATTGCACGGATTGAGAGGAAGGGCGCTGCGCGCCGTCCGTAAGGTCCGTGTAATCCGTGGTTTGAATCCTCAGCTCCCGACGAAAACACCTGGGTTCCCGCCTTCGCGGGGAGGAGCGGAGCGTGCGTGGCGCGTCCGCGTGCTTCCGCGTGGGTCCGCGGTTCCCTTCCAATCTGCGCGGCCTCACCGCCTCACCGCCAGCAGCCCCCGCGCCCGCATCCACGCCAGGAACGCCTCCGGCCAGCCCAGGGTCGTCGTCCCCGGCCGCCCCGGATAGCCGAACCCGTGGCCGCCCTTCTCGTAGAGGTGGAGCTCGACGGCGCCGCCCTTGGCTTCCCAGGCGGGGATCAGGGCGAAGTCGGTCTTGCCGAACAGCGGGTCGTCGGCGGCCATCGCGGCCCACATCGGCGGCGGGTTCTCGGGCACGGGCCGCGCGGGCGCGCCCAACCCCCCGTAGATCGGCGCGATGAACGCCGGGCGCGTCGCCGGGTCGTCGGCGTAGGCCAGGCCCATGGTGGTGATGGCGCCGGCCGAGAAGCCCATGAAGCCCACGCGCGCCGGATCGACACGCCACTCGCCGGCCCGCGCGCGGATCACCCGCATGGCTTCCTGGGCGTCCTCGGTGGCGATCCTTGCGCCGGCGTCGAGAGCGGCCAGGCGCTGGGCCGGCGGCAACGCCGAAAGCGCGGCCAGCCCCTTGTCGAGGCCCGCCGCCTTGGGCTCCGTCGGATGCACCCGGTACTTCAGCACGAAGGCCGCGACGCCGTGCGCCTGCAGCCAGCGCGCCACCGCCCAGCCCTCGTGCTCCATCGCCAGCAGGTAGAAGGCCCCGCCCGGCGCGATGATCACCGCAGCGCCCGTGGCCTTGCCCGGCGGCGGCAGGAACGGCGTCAGCGTGGGCGCGGAGACGTTCTGCACGACCGGCACGTTGTCGGTGCTCGACATGCTCCAGGTTTCCGGCGGCGCGTCGGCCGGGGCCGCCGGCGCCTTCAGCGCGATCGCCCCGGGCGGCGCCTTGGGCGCCGGGATGTCCCAACGCCGGGCCTGGGCGCCGGCGGACGTCGCCGCCAGCAGGCAGGCGGCGGCCAGCAGGCCCGCGCTCAGCGATGTCAGCCGGATGGTCATGGGCGCCCCCCTGGATCTCCCGCCGATGCGGGCCCGCCGGGCTCGCCAAGTCAAGGCTGCCACCGCGGGTCCCGAGGCGGTCGGCAAGAAAGCCTCGCCCGTGACGTGACGCGCGGCTTGCGGCGCGCCCCGCGAATGGAAGGGCTCGACACCAGCCGCGATGGAGCCAATCCTCGGGCGCTGGCAAGGGGGGCCAATGGCGTCGCCGTTCGACCTTACGACTGGGGAAGTCGCGTCCTTTGAAGGCTCCCTCTACCGGTTCACGGAATTGGCGGGTCCGTTGCGGCTATGCCGGTTCGGCGATTCCTCGCGGGGGGCACAGAGCCGCACCGGACGATTTTGGCTGTACGCAAGCGAGCTGAAGGAACTGCTCGAGAGAAGCTGGTCCCTGAAGTCTCTGCTCAAGAAAGCCAGTCAACGGTGGGCGATCTCGGATGACTGGGGCGACATGGAACTGGTCTGGTTCATGGATATTCCACGCGGCGTGTCGATCCCCGCCGCGTGGGGCGCCGCGAAATTCCAGCCCAAGGTCTCGAACAAAGGTCAGCAAGGCGGATCGCGCCAGACCAGGCACTCGTACGAAGGCGGGTCCATTCAGCTCATCGTGCCGGTCAAGGACACCGACGGGCGGGAGGATGGCTTCCTGCTCTCGCTCGTCAGCGGACCGATCCCGGTTGCGAACCTCAGGGCGAACCCGGACCGGCTCGTCCGCTAGGAAACGGAACCTTATCCCGGCCCCGGGTCGGGGAATGGGCGCGCGGCACGGGCCGCGGGAAAGGGGATCGCGATGCAGGCTCTAATCCTGGCCGCGATGGTGGCCCTGGCGGCGTCCAGCCCCAGCATCGTCAGCGGGGTCACCAGGCACCGCGAGCATCTGGGGCAATGCTTCCTCACCCGGGTCCTGCGGGTGGAAACCCGGCTCGGCGACGGCCAGGGACACAACGTGCCGGGCAGCGGCAGCGCGATCGCCTTCGCCGACGGGCACTACAACGTCAGCTACGAGACCCTGGCGGCCATCGATGGATCGCGGCGCGACGATCCGGTGAAGCTGTGCGTCATCCACGTTCCCCGCGGCTGCCCCCCGGGCGACCACCGCGGGATCCTCTACCGCGGCCAGAACCTGCGCACGCACCGGAGCTGGAAGGCGACCGACACCGAGCATATCTGCGGCGGCGCCTGACCGGCAAGGCCGCCCGCCGGGAGGCATCCGGCCGTCCTGCAGAAAAACACCCGAAAAACTTGACACCGCTCTGGACCTATGTTCTCCTTTTGTTCATGTCGAGCCCATCTCCCACCGCCGAACGCCGCGAGCAGATCGCGGGCGAGCTCGCCGAGTGGCTGCATGCCGCCGCGCGCGAGGCGCAGCGGCGGCTCATGGAGGCCGAGAGCGACGAGGCGTTCGTCAGCCTGAGCGGGTCGCTCTCCAAGCTCGCCCGTGGCGTGCGCCAGTCCCTGCTCGTGCAGGAGCGGATGGAAAGCCAGCGCCTGGCGGCCGAGAAGAAGGCCGAGGAGGAGGCGACGCCCTCCGAGTTCGTGCCGCGGCACGTCAAGCGCGTGCGCATCCGCGCCGCCGTCGGCCGCTACGTCGCGCGCGAAATGGACGAGGAGGAGGACATCGACCTCCTCTGGGCCGACATGAACGCCCGCCTCGACGAGTGGCAGGCCGCCGACGACTTCCTCGACATCCCCATCGACGTCCTGGTCGCCAGGCTCTGCCGCGATCTGGGATTCGAGCCGCCGGAACCCGCGCCCGATGCGGCGGCGCCTACCTCCCCCATCGCGGTAGCGATGGCGGGAGGGGGACCGCCCGCCGAAGAGCGGGCGGTGGAGGGGGCGAGCCCCACCCCCGGCGCTTCCGCGCTCCACGCCCCCAACACCTCCTGAGTCCGCTCATCCCCGCGAAGGCGGGGACCCAAGCTTTTTCCGTTCGCGCCCGCACTCGCGGCTCGCCCCCTCCACCACGCCCTCTGCGGGGCGCGGTCCCCCTCCCGCCATCGCTGCCGCGATGGGGGAGGTAGGAATCGCGCGTCCCTTCCCGCCGCTGCTGTCGCAGCGGGGGAGGAGACGTGCGGCTTGCCTACTTCACCCGCGTCAGGGTGAGCTTCTGCACGCGCGCCGGCTGGCCGGTGGGCGCCGTCGAGGTCAGCGTCATCGTGTTGCCGCTCAGCGTCATCTCGGCCTCCGTTGGCCCGCCGGTGACCGCGACGAGGTTCTTGGCCACCGAGGCGGTGCGGATCAGCTTGCCGCCCTTCACCTCATAGGTGCCGGCGTTGGCCTGCACCGGAGCCCATTCGTCGTAGCGCTGGATCTTCTCGGCGTCGGTGGGCTTGCCGGCTGTCTTCAAGGCCGGCGAGGCCGTGCGCGCCTTGTCGCCGGTCACCGCCACCTGGGCGTAGTGCCCACGCGACAGGATCAGCAGGTTCTCCTGCGGCTTGGCGATGGTCTGCGGTTCGGCGCCGGTGATCACCACGTTGGTCACCTTCCAGACGCCCTCGATGGACGGCGCCTTCGCCCCCGCCGCCGCGGCCCCTGTCGCGGACGCGATAAGGACGACGGCCGCGAGGCCCGCGGCCGACTTGAAGTTGATGGTCATGATAGTGCCCCCGGTGATGCTTCAGGGCGCCGCGTCGTCACGGTCGGCCCGGGCGCGGCCCACCACCATCGTCCGCCCCCGGACGTGACGCTGTTCGATGAGCGAGGGTGCGTCAACGGAATAGAATTCGGCGCCGCCGATGTGCACTATGGCGACATCGATCTTCGCGGGGGCTCGTGAGATGAACCGGATCGCCTTCTTTGCGCTGGCCGCCATGCCCGCGCTCCTGGCCTCGGCCGCCCTGGCCCAGCAGCCGCCCAACTTCGACGCCGTGCAGATCAAGGCCACCGACCTCGGCCACCGCACCTGGATGCTCGAGGGCCAGGGCGGCAACATCACGGTCGTCGCCGGCGACGACGGGGTGGTCATGGTCGACACCCAGTTCGCCCCGCTGCACGACAAGATCAAGGCGGCCGTCGCCGGCCTCTCGCCGGAGCCGATCCGCTACGTCATCGACACCCACCTGCACGGCGACCACACCGGCGGCAATGCGGCCTTCGCGGCGGACGGCGCCACCGTCGTCGGCCAGGAAAAGCTGAAGGCCAGCATGGCGGCGGGCACGACCAATGCGCTCACCGGCGCCAAGACCCCGCCCGCGCCCGCCGCGGCCCTGCCGGCCCGCACCTACGCCGACCGCATGACGCTGGGCGTCAAGGGCCGCCAGGTCGAGCTGGTCCACATGCCCGCCGCCCACACCGGCGGCGACACCGCCGTCTGGGTCCGCGACGCCGACGTGCTGGCGGCCGGCGACATCGTCAGCCAGGGCGCGCGCTATCCGAACATCGACGTCGGCGACGGCGGCGACATCGACGGCATCATCGCCGCGGTCGACGCCTACCTGAAGCGGGCCGACGCGAAGACGAAGATCGTGCCCGGCCACGGCGCCCTGATGAGCCGCGAGGACCTGACGGCCTACCGCGCCATGCTGGCCGACGCCCGCGCCGCCGTCGCCAAGCTCAAGGCCTCGGGCATGACCGAGGAGCAGGCGGTGGCCGCCAAGCCGCTCGCCGGCGCCAACGTCCAGGCCCGCGCCGGCGCCACCGACCAGCAGAGCGCCACCTTCGTGCGCCTGATCTACCGCTCGGTCTGAGCCCCGCGCCGCCCGGCGAACCGCACGCGAGCCTCGGGTCTTGGCCGGATTTCCCGCCGGCCCCTGCCGCCCGACCATCCAGCCTCTCTGGGAGTGGGCCCAATGTGTCTCGACTGCACGGCCGCGGCGCTGTCCCGGCGCGGGTTCTTCGGCCTCGCGGCGGCGGCGGGCCTGGGCGTCGGCGCGGCCCGGGCCAGCGCCTCGCACGGCGCCAAGACCGAGCTCACCGCCGGCCAGGCGATCGAGCGGCTGAAGCAGGGCAACGCCCGGTTCGTCGCCGACGCCCAGCTCTGCGCCGCAGATCTCGGCCGGCGGCGCGGCGAAGTGGCGGCGGGCCAGTCGCCCTGGGCCACCATCGTCTCCTGCTCCGACAGCCGGGCCCCGCCTGAACTGGTGTTCGGCGGTCTCGGCCTGGGCGAGGTGTTCGTGGCCAGAGACGCCGGCGCCGTCGTCGACGCGGCCGAGCTGGGCACGCTGGAGTACGGCGCCGAAGAGCTCGGCACCCCGCTGATCGTGGTGCTGGGCCAGCAGCGCTGCGGCGCGGTCTCGGCGGCCTGCGAGATCGTGACCCGCCAGGCGACCTTCCCGGGCTCCATCGGGGCGATGGTCGCCCCGATCGTCCCGGCCGCCGAAGCCGTGCGCCAGGCGCCCGGCGACTTCGTCACCAATACGGTCAAGGAGAGCGCCCGGCGCACGGCCGCCGGGCTCACCGAGCGCAGCCCGCTGCTCGCCGGCCTCGTGCGCGAGGGCCGGCTCAGCATCGTCTCGGCCTACTACGAGCTCGACAGCGGCAAGGTCGCCTTCGCCGCCTGAACGCCTGCGGCAGCGCTTGTTCGCCGATTGTCCACCTTTCCGGGGTCCTAATGGCGCCTTCGCGGTTGGGGGGCCAATTGCGGAGGCCGGCAGGATGGTTCCAGCCGAACGGACGACAGGCGCGCCCTCGAACGAGAACTGGCCCGGCCGACGAGGCGGGTTAGGGGCGCCAACCGGGCGCGAGCTCGACCACCGGATCGCCAACAGCCTGCAGCTGGCCGTCGACTTCCTGGTCTTCCAGCAGAGCGGCCTCAGCGACCCCAAGGCGCGCGCCGCCCTGATCGGCGCAGCCGAGCGGCTGGTGGCCGTGGGCCACCTGCACCGCTTCCTGGGCGCGCAGGACGCGACGGCGGCCGAGATCGACCTCGAAGCCTACCTCGAGACACTGGCGGCCCTGATCGGCCAGAGCACCGGCCTGGCCTGCCGGGTGCACGCCGAACCGGTCCGCGTGGCGCCGGGCGTGGCCCAGCAGCTCGGGATGGCGCTCAACGAGCTGGCCCTCAATGCGGCCAAGCACGCCTACGCCCCCGGCGAAGCCGGCGAGCTTGCGATCGAGGCGCGCCGCGACGGCGCCGACCTGCGGCTGACCGTGGCCGACTTCGGCGCGGGGCTGCCGGACGGCTTCGACCCGGAACAGGCGGGCAGTGGGCTGGGGCTCGGCATTGTCGGCGCGATCGCCCGCCAGCTCGGGGCTCGCCTGGAAGCCCGCGAAGAGCACGGCGCCCGCTTCACCCTGACCCTGCCCGCGCCGCCGCAGGCCGGTCATGCGGCGGCGGCCTCGCAGACCCGCTCGTTTGCTCCGCCCTCGGCGGAGGACTGACGGGCGAATGCGTGTATGGGGAAGGCCCGTCCAGTTCGGAGCGTCCGCCATGCGTCTTCTGCCCCTCGTCGTCGCCGCAAGCCTGGTCGCCGGCGCCGCGGCCGCCCCGCCGGCGACGCCGCCGACCGCCGCTCCCGCCGCTCCCGCCGCTGCGGGCGCCGACTTCCTGGCCCGCAACGCGCACGAGAAGGGCGTCCAGACGCTGCCGTCCGGGCTGCAGCTGAAAGTGGTGGCGTCCGGCCCGGCGGGCGGGCCCTCGCCGAAGCCCGGTGACATCATCAAGGTCCACTACGAGGGCAAGCTCACGTCCGGCGAGGTGTTCGACTCCTCGTTCGAGCGCGGCAAGCCGGTGCTGATGCCGCTCGCCAACCTGGTGCCGGCCTGGATGGAGGCCCTGCCGCGAATGCGCGTGGGCGACGAGTGGATGTTGTATGCGCCGCCCGAGCTGGGCTATGGCGCCCAGGGCGCCGGGCCGATCCCGCCGAATAGCGTGCTGATCTTCCGGGTTAAGCTCCTGGGCATGCTCTCGGCCGACTGAGCGGGAGGCCCTGAAAAGCAAACGGGCCCCGGGTCGATGACCCGGAGCCCGCTGGCGTAGTCTTACCGAAGTGAAGTCTAGGCGGTTGCCGCTACGGTCTGGCGACGACGGCGCAGGAGCGCGCCCATGCCGCCGAAGCCCGTGAGCATCATCGCCCAGGTGGCCGGCTCCGGCACGCCCGTGCCGGCGCTGCCGACGCGGATCTCGCGGATGTCCTGCTCGCCCGGCGTGAAGGTGAAGGTCAAGCTGTTGATCAGCGTGCCGCCGCCATCGACGATGAACTTGTTGGTGTTCTGCGTCAGCGGGTTCAGGCCGCCGAGGCTCAGGTTGACGCCGTTCACCGCGAGGGTCCAGTTCGTCTGGCCGCCGGTCGGCTTGAAGATGTCGAACGTGACCTTCTGGTAAGAGTTGGCGAACTGGATCTTGAACTGCTGCATGCTGCCGTCGTCGGCAGAGAACACCGACTCCCCGCCGCCGCTGGTGTCGACGATATCAGTCGTGCTGGAGAGGGTGACGAGGTCCCCGTTCACGGTGCCGGTGACGGTCGGGGCGCTGAGGCCCGGCGTGGAGTGCACGCCACCGCTCGTACCGAAGCTGCCCGACACGATCGTCACGGCCGCTTGAGATTGGCTGGCGAAGGCGAGCGCCCCGGCCCCCATAGCAACGAGAAGAAGTTTGTTCATGCTGGTGCCCCTTGAAAAATCTGGTTCGCCGAAATCCTTACGCGTGGTTAACGGGATGTACAATCGGCCACGCCTGAGGGGCGAAAAACACATCCTAGGGTTAGTAGAGCGGGCAGAGAGCGCAACCACCGGAAGGTTTCGGCCGAGCTGGGCCGCCGCTCTCGGCGAAGAGGCCGCAGGGCTGCCGGTGAGCTGCCACGCGGCGTCTTGCGCCGGGTGCGACGTCGAGTCGCAGCTTTCGCCTGCCTTGTCAGCCACATAGGCAGCGCGTGGGGTGAATTCCCTGAGACGCGCGGCAAATCGGCCCTACGCACCCTTTGCTGTAACACTGATACCGGGTGTATGCTGCGCCGGTCATAGAAGCGATCGCGCAGGGGGACCTGGAGATGAACGCTTTACCGATCGTCTGCGCCGCCGTTGCGCTGGGCCTGGCCGGTCCGGCGCTGGCCCAGCCGGCTTCGCCGATGCAGCCGCCGATGAACGCCTTCGACCAGGCGTTCTACCGCTGCGACGGCGGCGAGGCCTTCATGATCTCGTACGACTCCGAACAGCCGACGACCGCCGAGATGGTCACCAACAGCGACAACCACCACTACCAGCTGAAGCGGGCCGAGGCGCCCTCAGGCGTTCGGTTCTCGGGCGCGGCGGCGAAGTTCTGGACCGACGGCAAGAGCGTGAAGGTCGAGGGCGCGAAGGCCAACTACAACAACTGCAAGATGAAGGGCGGCTGAGGAGGCCCGGCCACCCTAAAGCGGCGCGAACCCGGTCGTGGCAAGCAGCGCCAGCGACGCCAGGGCGAAGGCGCTGCTGCCGAGGAGCGCCAGCACGGCCCAGATGGACGGCCTTGGTTTCATGGCGATGTGATTGGTCATGGAAGGCCCTCCTGAGCACGAGTTGACGCTCGCCAGTGTCGGTCTGGGCGGCTGAATTGCCGCTGAACGCCCAAGCTGCATTTGATTGACCATCTTCACCCGGCCGGTGGCGGGACGTGGGAACGCGCGCTCGTCCCGCTGGTTGGCGGGTCGGAGCCGGTCAGCGGGCGGGCTCCCTCACAAGAAGCAGGAAGGACGTGCCATGAGCGACTGGTACAGAAACGATCGTGACGACGAGCAGCGCCGGTATGGCCAGGAGGATCGTGGGCGACGCGACCTGGGGGGCGAGCGCGGCCGCTGGTCCGGTCAGGCTGGACAGGGCCGGGACGGGCAGGAAGGGCGCAGCTTCGGAGAGACAGGCCAGGGCGGCTACGGCGGCGGCCAAGCCTGGCGCGGCGGCCAGGGCGGATATCGGGGCGAGGGCGGCTATGGCGGCCAGGACTACCGCCGGCAGAGCTACGGCGGCCAGGGGGGCCGGTTCCTGGGCGGCAACGAGCGCGTGCAGGAGGTGACCGACGGTGAGGCCGACCGCGGCTTCCGCGCCCAGTTCGGCGGCGACCAGCAGCGCGCCGGCGAGCACCGGGGTCGTGGGCCGAAGAACTACACCCGCTCGGACGACAGGATCCGCGAGGACGTGAACGACCGGCTAAGCGACGACTCCTGGCTCGACGCGTCAGAAATCGAGGTCCAGGTCTCCCAGTGCGAAGTGACGCTCACAGGCACGGTGAACAGCCGCGACGACAAGCGCCGCGCCGAAGACATCGCCGAGCAGATCTCCGGCGTGAAGCACGTGCAGAACAACCTGCGGGTGCAGGATAACCGCGACCAGAACACCCGCTGGACTTCCGCGAGCGGCCAGGCGGGCTCGACGGGCGCCACCGGGGTGCAGACGGGCTCGCCACAGGCCGGCTCGTCACAGGCAGGCGCCGGCCAAACCACCGGCTCGGGCCGCAGCTCCGGCGCGACCAACTGATCGCAGTCCGCAGCTCCTGCGGGGCGGCTCTGCGGGAGCCGCCCCGTTCGAGTCGAGCTACCTCGGCTTGCGGAAGCGCAGCAGGAACTGGTCGGTCTTGCCGCGGATCGAGGGGTGGAAGACCATCTTGCTGTGGTCGTCCGCCGGGTTCGCCAGGACCTGGCTCTCGCCGTCGAGCTTGAAGCCGGCGGCGGCGAGGTCGGCCTTCACCCGGGCCTCTTCGATGCGGTGGCGGCCCTCCGTGCCGGTCAGGCCCGTGCCGGGCGCATCGGCGTGGTCGAGGATGACGTAGACGCCGCCCGGCTTCAGCGCGGCGAACACCGCCTTGTTGAACGCCGGCACGTCGGCCGGGCCCATGAACTTGTCGTAGAGGTCGTGGTAGTTCTGGCGGATGAACACCGCGTCGAGGTTCTTCGGCAGGTTGGGCGCGTTGATCGGGGCGGTGAGGACGGCGACGTTGGCGTAGGCCGGATCGGCGGTGATGGTCTTGAGGCTGTTCATGGCCTCCGGGTGGGTCTTGACGATCTCGTCCGGCTCATAGGCGTAGACCTTGCCCTTGGGGCCGACTGCCTTGCTGAGAGCGCGCACGAAGCGGCCGGCGACGATGTCGGCGACTTGGCCGCCGGGCTTCAGCTGCATGAAGGCGATCACCTCCGGCGCCTTCATGGCCGGGTCGGTAAGCGCATCGGTGGGCGCCGGCGGCTGAGCGGTCGCGGGGAAGGCGAAGGCCGCTGCGGCGATGCCGGCGAGGGCCAGGCGGCGGGTTGGCGACATGGGGGATCTCCTTCGGAGGCTGGGGCTAGCCGCGACGCATGGAGCTGTCGCCGCGACGGGACTGGGTGTTGAGCAGGTCGCAGGTGTGCTGGGCGTCGGCTTCGGATAGGCCGGTCTGGGCGATGCCGCCGACCTTCGCCGGCGTCCCGGTCCAGACCTCCACGACGGTCCAGCCGGCGGTGTCCGAGCGGATGGCGTAGCGTTCCTTCTTGCGTTCGTCGGGCATGGGTTCAGGTCTCCACGACGGCCTTGCCGACCGGCGCCAGGGACAGCATCGCGAGCTTCACGTGCTGCCAGGCGAACGGGATGCCGATGATGGTCACGGCGAGGCCGGCGGCCAGCACGATATGGTGCAGGGCGAGCCACCAGCCCGCCAGCACCAGCCACAGGATATTGAGCAGCAGGCTGCCGGCGCCCAGGTCGCGGTCGACAACCGCCTTGCCGAAAGGCCAATAGCTGAAGCCGGCGATCCGGAAGGCGGCCGGCGTCCAGGGCAGGCCGACGACGGTGATCGCCAGGATCGCGCCGGCCAGGATCCACAGCGAGCCGGAAATCCAGCCGCCCAGCACGAACCAGAGGACGTTCAGCAACAGTCGCATCGGCCCCTCACCGTTGCTCAAGCTGTAGCGATCACGCGGAGGAGGTCAACGGCGGCGCGCCTGCGACCCATCGAGAGCTGGCGTCGCCCTGCTCCGCTCGCAGCCTTGCCAACGACCCCCGAAGATGGCCTAGACGCGGGATTCGATGCGCGCGAGCCGTGACTTGACCCAGTCGGAGGCTCCGACGCGATCTGCCCACGCCTGCACGGTCATTCCATAGTGCGCGCAAAACCTGGCGGCCGCCTCGTGAGCCTCGGCAAACTCCTTCAGCTGGGCGTGGCAGACCGCCAACCACACGTAGTTCATGGGGTTGCCGGAGAACAGCTGCGCGGACTGGCGGAACAGGGCGATCGCCTCCTCGACGCGGCGCTGCCCGAGCCGGGCGAACCCCAGTCCTGTCAGCGTCATCGCCAGGCGCGGCGAAAGCGGATCGAGCCTGAGGCTGTGCTCCAGGTGCTCGACGGCGAGGTGCGGATCGCCGGGCTCGGTGGCCGCCCAGAGCCATCCGCTCAGGCGCCAGGCGTGCGCGTGGCCGGGATTGAGAGCGACGGCCTGGTCGACGAGCGCGCGAGCCGCCGAATTGTCTCCCTGGAGATCGTGCAGAGCCTGGGCGGCGAGAACCAGCACCTCGATGTCTTCCGGCGCGAGCCGAAGGGCGGCCTGCACCCGCTCGCGGGAGAGGGCGCGCAGCCGGTCCTCGCCAGCGCAGCCGACGGCCGCCGCGCCGGCGAGGCCCAACGCGCAGCTTACGACAGCGCGTGCATTGCCGGGATCCAGCTCAAGGCTGCGTTCATAGAGAGGCAGCGCTTGCTCGATGCTGTCCGGGGTGGCGGCCCTGGCGAGCGCCCTGGCGCGCAAGAAGAGATCGTACGCCTCCGGATCGATTGCCGGTCTTGGCTGCGCCGGCGCCTTCTCGCCCTGGACCGAAGGCTCGATCCTGGCGGCGACGCTCAGCGCCACCTCGCCGTGCAGGTTGAAGATGTCGGCGACGGCGTCCTGGAAACGACCGGCCCAGAGCTGCGCGCCGTCGTGGGCGTCGATCAGGGTCACCGAAATACCGACGCGGTCCGCGTCGCGACGGACAGCCCCGTCCAAAAGGTGGCGCACCCCCAGGAGCCGCCCGGCCTCCTGCGGCGTGAGATCCTGCCCCCTCAACGACAGCCCCGAGCCGCCGGCGACGACGAATAGCGAACGAAACCGCGTGAGCGCCGTGGCGACGTCCTCGACGATGCCGTCGACGAAGAGGTCTTGTTCCGGGTCGCCCGAGAGGTTGGCGAACGGAAGCAGGCCGATCGAGGATTTTCCCTCCGGCGCCGTGATCTTCGCATCCATCGGTGTGGCCAAAGCCATGGAACGCCCCCCTGTGAGGACGGCGTAGTTCGGCCGGGGTTGCGCGGCTCGCAACGCAAGTTAAGTTGGCTTGCAGAGGCCTTGTCGCGCTGGCACGCTTGCCCCCGATAGCCATCCTGGAAATCACACCGTCAGGCGTTCCGACCCTGGTTCTCAGGGAACCCGCGAAGGCTGCGCCACCGCTTCGCCTTGTCGATGTCGATGCCGCTTCCAGCGGCTCACGCGCCGTGGCGCCTGCCTAACACGGGTCTGCCGGACGCCGGCAATAGGTCGGACGCTGTCCTTGTCGTCCTACCCTGATGCGGGGCCCGGGCCACGCTGATCGATGAGCACACGGGCCTAGGCGGTGGGATCGGGCGCGAGCTGCACCAGCATCTTGCCGAAGTTGCCGCCCTTCAGCATCTCAGCGAAGGCGGCCGGCAGCGTCTGCAGGCCCTGGCGGATGTCCTCGCGGTAGCGGACCTCGCCCGACGCGACCCAGGCCGACATCTCAGCCAGGAAGCGGGCCTCGTGATCGGCCACATAGTCGCCCACGAAGAGGTCGGAGACGGTGACGTTCCGCTCACGGAAGATCGCCTCGCCCCGGGCCATCAGCGCTGCGCGGGCGTCGGTACCCGCGGCGTCGCCATAGTGGGCGATCAGCCCGCAGATGGTCATCCGCGCGCCCGGATTGAACAGCGGCAGCACCGCGTCGAAAACGGCGCCCCCGACGTTCTCGAAATAGACGTCGACACCGGCCGGGCAGGCGGCGGAGAGATCCTGCGCGAACGTCGGCGACAGGTGCGAGACGCAGGCGTCGAAGCCGAGCTCGTCGGTCACGAAGCGGCATTTCTCCTCGCGTCCGGCGATGCCGACCACGCGCGCGCCGCGCAGCCGGGCGAGCTGGCCCGCGATCTGGCCCACCCCGCCGGACGCGGCCGAGACGACCGCCGTCTCGCCGGCCTTAGGGTCGGCCATCAACAGCATGCCGGCGTAGGCGGTGAGGCCCAGCATGCCCAACACGCCCACGGCCTGGGAGATGCGGCCTTGCTGAGGGTTCAGCCTGCGCGGGATCATGTAGCCGGGCCGCGGGACGCCTTCGCCCATCAGCCCGTACTCGGCCCAGCCGCTGGTGTTGAACACGAAGTCGCCGGGCGCGAAGCCGTCCATCCGGCTCTCGACCACCTGGGCCACTGTGCGGGCGTGGCAGGGCGCGCCGGCCGGCGTCGCGCCGCGCTTGATGTAGCCCCATTGGTAGGGGTCCAGCGAGACATAGAGCGTGCGGGTCAGCGCCTGGCCGGGACCGGGCGAGGCGACCGGCGCTTCGCGAAGTTCGAAGGTGTCGGGCTGCGGCCACGGCGGCAGCGGGCGGTCGGCGACGGTCCAGTACCGGTTCATCCCCCCAAGCTAGGCCGCGGACCGGCGGGCCGCAATTTCTGTGACCCTCAGGCGTGGGCGCGGCGGCGCGCAGGGACGGTCTGCGGGTGGGGCAGGTGCGGGCGGACGGCCCTGGATTCGCGCAGGCACGCTTCCATCTGGTCGGCGGGCATCGGGCGGGCGAACCAGTAGCCCTGCATGCGCTCGCAGCCCGCGGCGCGCAGGAAGATCGCCTGGCTCTCGTCCTCGACGCCCTCGGCGACGATGCGGATGCCCAGCGCTCGGGCGGCCTGCACCATGGACGAGACGAGCTTGGCCACGCGACCGTCGACGGCGACGTCGCAGATCAGCGAGCGGTCCAGCTTCACCGTCTGGATCGGCAGGCGCATCAGCGCGCGCAGGTTCGAATAGCCGGTGCCGAAGTCGTCGAGGGCGATGCGCACGCCCTTGGCGTTCAGCCGCGCGATGTGGCGGCGCGAAAGGGCGAGGTCCTGCAGCAGGAAGGTCTCGGTGATCTCGACGGTGAGCGCGGTGGCCGGCAGGGCGGTGCGTTTAAGACGGCCGATCAGCTTGCGCGAGAAGGCGGGGTCCATCAGGTCGCGCGGGCTGACGTTGAACGAGACCACCTCGATCAGGCCCTCGGCGACCCAGGCGGCGGCGCGGTCGCAGGCGGCGGCGAACACCGCCTCGTCGATGCGGCCGATCAGGCCCAGCTCCTCGGCCACCGGCACGAAGGCCGCCGGCGCGAGCAGGCCCTGGCCGGGATGGCGCCAGCGCGCCAGCACCTCGACGCCCACGATGGCGCTGGTGCGGGCGTCGACCACCGGCTGGAACCAGGGCTCGATCTCGCCCGCCGGGATGGCGCGGCGCAGCTCGTGCTCGAGCGTGCGGCGGCGCTCGTTCTCGTCGCGCAGCTCGGCGTCGAAGGCGCTCCAGCGCCGGCCGCCCTGCAGCTTGACGCGGTAGAGCGCCATGTCGGCGAACCGCTGCAGGTCGCCGGCGTCCGCCGCGTCGTGCGGGAACACGGCCACGCCCACCGAGGCGCCCGGCGAGACGTGGCGGCCGTAGATGGCGTGCGGTTGGCTCAGCACCCGCACCAGGCGTGCGGCGCGGGCGGCGGTGTCGGACGTGTCCGAGATCACGGCGAACTCGTCGCCGCCCAGACGCGCGACCAGCTCGGTCGGTTCCGCGTCGGTCCGCAGCCGCTCGCCCACTTCGGCGAGGAACAGGTCGCCGGCGTGGTGGCCCAGGGTGTCGTTCAGGTGCTTGAAGCGGTCGAGATCGACCACGAACAGCGAGATCCGCCGACCGTCCTGGCGTGCGGCCTCCAGCCGCTCGCAGAGCTCGGCGCTGAAGGCGCCGCGGTTGACCAGGCCGGTCAGGCTGTCGGTCTGCGCCAGGCGCAGCGTCAGCTCGCGCTCGCTCTCCAGCTCAGCCACGCGCCGGGCGAGGTCTTCCATGGTCTGGACAGTCGCGGGCGCGGACGCGGGCACGGGCGGCGGACCTTCGGGGAACCTGAATTCCCTATCCTCGCGCGATCGGGGCTAACGCCGCGTTGAACGACATGCCTAACGCGCCCAAGTCGCGGCGGCGCGCAGCGCGCATGCGGCCACACCCTGACAGAGTTCGTCCGGTCATTCGGAGGCGGTTGTGAGGGCGCTGGCTCAATGACCCGCCGGATGGCGGTCTGTAGGTTTCCAGCACCCCAACGGCAGCCGCACTGGAGTGGGACCATGTCGCCCGACGAAGCCGCGTCAGCTCAGCCGAAATCCGCCACCCCTAAGGCCCGGGCGCCCGATCCGGGCGAGCCCGAGGCGCAGGCCGTCGACGCCGGTCTCGTCGCCGTGACCGTCGAGGTGGCCAGCGGACGAATCGTGGACATCGAGCGCGTAGACGCCGCCGGCGCGCGTCACAGCCTGGCCCGCCATCAGGCCGCGCGGCTGACGGATGGTCCCGCGGCGGCGACGCTGCAGCGCCTGTTCGAGGCGGCCTTCGAAGCCGGGCTCGACTGCGCGCTTGGGGAAGAAACCGAAGAGACCGACGCCGGACAGTCGGACGAGGACGCCGAACTCAGCCGCATGCTGCTGCGATCGCTGCTGCAACACAGCGGCGCGGGGCGACTGATGCAGCCCGACGTCCTGAGCCGGGCCATCGTCGGCACGCTGATCGAAGACGCGGCCGCCCTCTCCGGCGCCGCGCCGCACTGAACCCGGCGAGCCGACGAGCCGTCGGGCCGGAATTGTTGGGGGCTAACCCAAGGAAGGAAGTCCATGTCTTACGCATCGACGTTGAACGGTGGCGAGAAGCTTGCCGGAGGTGACGCAGACCAGTTCATCCGAGGCATGGCGGGCGGCAAGATGCTCCGCGGCAAGCGACTTCGGCGCCTGCTGATCGCCAGACTGGTTAGAGACCGCCGCGACGAGGGTGAAGGCGAGGACGTGGACGATCAGGACGACGAGGACGACGGCGGCGAGGATCGCCAACTGGTCCGTTTCCTGCTGGGCGCG
Organism: Phenylobacterium sp.; assembly: GCA_045802455.1. Classification (GTDB taxonomy): domain Bacteria; phylum Pseudomonadota; class Alphaproteobacteria; order Caulobacterales; family Caulobacteraceae; genus Phenylobacterium. The sequence continues at coordinate 17,803 of JBJMQX010000025.1, forward strand.
CGGGCGCTGCGGCGGCGCACCCGGCGCGGCGCGCTGATCGCCCGGCGGCTGCGTGACGATGCGGGCGACGAAGACGATGACGACGCCGTGGACGACGGCGAAGGCGGCGACGACGATCATCGGCTGGCGAAGCTGCTGATCGGGAGCGCGGCGCGGCGCCGGCGGCTGCGTCGGCTGTTCCTGGCCCACCTGGTCCGCGAGCGCAACGAAGGCGAGGATGCGGAGGGCGTCGACGACGACGAAGAGGACGACGGCGGCGAGGATCGCCAGCTCGTGCGCTTCCTGCTCGGCGCGCGCGCCCTAAGGCGGCGGGCCCGGCGCGGCGCGATCGTGGCCGGGCGCCTGCGTGACCATGCGGGCGAGGACGACGAGGACGAGGGCGCCGATGATGGCGAGGGGGGCGACGAGGACCACCGGCTGGCGAAGCTGCTGATCGGCGGCGCGGCCCGGCGCCGGCGCCTGCGTCGCCTGTTCCTGGCGCACCTGATCCGCGAACGGAACGAGGGCGCCGATACGGAGGGCGAGGATGACGATGAGGAGGGTGGCGGCGTCGGCCGTCTGGGCCGGGCGATGGCGGTCCGCGGCGGGATCCGTCGCCGCCGGTTGCGCCGCATCGTGCTCGCTCGGCTGATCGGCGAGAGAGAAGCAGCCTGACGCGGGTTGCGTCTCTCGTACGCTAGGGTGAGCGGCCGGCGGCTCCAAACCGCCGGCCGCAAGCCGTTCCGGCCAGCGGATCTAGGCGGCGACCTTGGCGGGCTGCTCCTGCGGCGCCTCGATCTGGTTCTCCCACCGGGCGACCACGGCGGCGGCCACGGAGTTGCCGACCACGTTGGTGGCCGAGCGGCCCATGTCGAGCAGGTGGTCCACCGTCAGGATCAGCAGCAGGCCCGCCTCGGGCAGGCGGAAGTAGGTCAGGGTCGCGGCGATCACCACCAGTGATGCGCGCGGCACGCCGGCCACGCCCTTCGAGGTGATCATCAAGAGCAGCAGCATGGTGATCTGCTGACCGATGGAGAGCTGGATGCCGTAGGCCTGCGCCACGAAGATGGTGGCGAAGGTGCAGTACATCATCGTGCCGTCGAGGTTGAACGAGTAGCCGAGCGGCAGGACGAAGCTGGCCACCTTGCGCGAGATCCCCCACTTCTGGAGCTCCTCGAGCGTGCGTGGATAGGCGGCCTCCGACGAGGCGGTGGAGAAGGCGAGCAGGGCCGGGGCGCGGATCGCCATGACCAGCTTCAGGGCTCGGGCGCCGACGATCAGCACGAGAACGGCGACCAGCAGGGCCCAGAGCAGCCCCAGCGACAGGTAGAAGCCCAGCACGAACTTCGCGTAGGTGATCAGCACCGCGATGCCCTGGGTCGCCACCGTTGACGCCAGCGCCGCGAAGATCGCGAACGGCGCGAAGCGCATCACGTATCCGGTCACCTTCAGCATGATCGCGGCGATCTGCTCGACCAGCGCCAGGACCGCCGGCGCCTTGTCGTCGATGGCCGAGACGGCGGTGCCGACGAAGATCGAGAACACCACGATCTGCAGGATCTCGTTGTTGGCCATCGCTTCGACGATGGACCGCGGGAAGATGTGGGTGACGAATTCCTTGAGGTTGAACTTCGTCATATCGACCGTCGAGGCGGCCCCGCCGCTGTTCGGGATGGCCAGATGCATGCCGACGCCTGGCTGCAACAGGTGGACCATGACCAGGCCGATCGTCAGCGAGACGATCGAGGCCGTGATGAACCAGCCCAGTGTCTTGATCCCCACCCGGCCGATCGAGGCGGAATCCTCCATGTGGGCGATGCCGGCCACCAGGGTCGAGACCACCAGCGGGGCGATGATCATCCGGATCAGCCGCAGGAACACGTCGGTGATGATCGAAAGGTTGTCGGCGACGGTCTTCGCCCCGGCCGGGGTCGCGTACTGGTTCACCGCCCAGCCGACGCCGACGCCGGCGATCATGGCCGTGACGATGAGGATCGAGAAGAGCCGGTTCATGCGGGTCCTGAAGCGTGGCCGAGGGCCGGCCTTTGTGGCGGGGAAGACGCCGTTCGTCCATCCCGGGCGAATGCCGCGCCTCGCCAAGCGGGACCGCGGGTGGCTATAAGGCGGGGATGACAGACAAGCATGACGCAGCCGGCATCGTGGATCGGCTGGAACTGGAATACCGCAAGACCGTCGAAGGCCTGAGGGGCGCACTGAAGGACTTCCTGGCGGGCGGGCCGCCGCCGGACCCCGCGCTCCGCCAGGCGGGCATCTTCGCCTATCCCGAGCTGCGGCTGAACTGGCCGGCTGGCAACGCCTTCCCGCGGATCGGCCGCGCCTACGCCCGGATCGGCGCGCCGGGCCGCTATGCGATCACCGTCACCCGGCCGGATCTCTACCGCGACTACCTGATCGAGCAGCTCAGCCTGCTGCAGCAGGACTTCGACGTGGAGATCGAGGTCGGCCGCTCGAACCAGGAGATGCCGTTCCCCTATGTGCTGGACGGCCAGGCCGACGTGGCCCTGGCCGACGTCGGCTCGGCGGAGATCGCCCGGCATTTCCCGACCACGGAACTGGCGCACATCGGCGACGAGATCGCCGACGGGTCCTGGGCCCACAACCAGAGCCGGCCAAGGCCGCTCTCCCTCTTCGACGGCCTGCGCACCGACTTCTCGCTGGCGCGGCTGGCGCACTACACCGGCACGCCGGCCGAGCACACCCAGCAGTACATCCTGTTCACCAACTACCACCGCTATGTCGACGAGTTCGTGCGCTGGGGCTGCGAGCAGCTGAAGGCGGGCCGCTACCAGGCTCTATCCGCCGCCGGGCAGGTCTATGTCACCGCCGACACCGCCAACCCTGAAGCCGCCATCAACGCCGCGGCCTGGCGCAAGCACCAGATGCCGGCCTACCACCTGATGGCCGAGGGCCGCACCGGCGTGACGCTGGTGAACATCGGCGTCGGACCCTCCAACGCCAAGACCGTCTGCGACCACCTGGCGGTCCTGCGGCCGCAGGCCTGGCTGATGATCGGCCATTGCGGCGGATTGCGTGGCAGTCAGACGATCGGCGACTACGTGCTGGCCCACGCCTACCTGCGCGACGACCATGTGCTGGACGATGTCCTGCCGCCGGAGATCCCGATCCCGCCGATCGCCGAGGTGCAGGTGGCGCTGAACCGGGCCGCCGAGATCGTCACCGGCGAGGAGGGCGAGGTGCTGAAGCGGCGCCTGCGGACCGGCACCGTGGTGACCACCGACGATCGCAACTGGGAGCTCCGCTATTCGTCCAGCGCCTTGCGGTTCAACCAGAGTCGCGCGGTGGCCATCGACATGGAGTCGGCGACCATCGCCGCCCAGGGCTATCGGTTCCGCGTGCCCTACGGGACGCTGCTCTGTGTCTCCGACAAGCCGCTGCACGGCGAGATCAAGCTGCCGGGCCAGGCCAACGCCTTCTACGACCGCGCCATCGGCCAGCACCTGCAGATCGGCATCGCCACGATGGACCTGCTGCGCGAGGAGGGGCCGAGGCTGCACTCGCGCAAGCTCAGGAGCTTCGACGAGCCGCCGTTCCGCTAAGGGTCCAGCGCCTCGCGGCAAGGTATACCCACGTTCGATTGCTTTTTATGAGCGTTTGGGCCCCAATTTAGTGACATGCGCGCAACAGTCTTGCCGCAAGGCAGGATTGATTATGACATTTTTATAGCGCCACGGCCCCGGCTGCGCTGAACGTCCCTGCTCGAAATGTCGAACGGTCGGCGGCTTTCCGCCTGGGAGGGACGATCATGCGCATCGGAACGACGAAAAAAGGCGCTCTGCTCGCGACGAGCCTGCTGGGCGGCCTAAGCCTGGCCGGGCCGAGCTTAGCGGCCGAGGCCGCCAAAGCCCCGGCGGACGTCTCCGTCGGCGAACTGGTGGTTACCGGTTCGCGCATCCCGCGTCCGAACCTCGAGCAGCCGACGCCAGTGGTTGTGCTGTCCACCGCGATGATCGAGAACGCGGGGCCGCAGAGCCTGGGCGACGTCATCACCCAGCTGCCGGCGGTCGGCTTCACCGGGACGGTGCGGGCCAATTCCAACAACTTCGGCAACGGCGCCGGCATCAGCTCCATCGATCTGCGCAACCTCGGCCTCTCGCGAACCCTGGTGCTGGTCGACGGCCAACGCCACGTCGCGGGCGACCTGACCACCAACGCCGTCGACGTGAACTCCATTCCCTCCGCGCTCGTCGACCGGGTGGAAGTGATCACCGGCGGCGCGTCGGCCATCTACGGCTCGGACGCGGTCAGCGGCGTCGTCAACATCATCCTGAAACGGAAGTTCGAGGGCATCGAGGCCGAGGCGGGCTACGGGGTCTATGACGGAAACTTCGGCGCCAAGCGCAGCGCCTCGATCACGGCGGGCCGGTCGTTCCTCGACGACCGTCTGAACCTCGTGGTCACGGGCTACTATTCGAAGGAAGACGTCGTCAACGCGACCGACCTGAAGGCCGCGCACAACTACGGTCGGATCACCAATCCCGCGGACATCAAACCTTCGACCTTCGATCCCAGCTTCTATTCCAGCGGCTCGCCGATCCGGAACAACGGGATTCCCGACACCCTCTACGTGCCCAATATCGGCAGCGATCTCGTCACGCCCAACGGCGTGCTGCTGAACGCCAACACCTTTGCTCCGCAGTTCTCGTTCGACGCCGCCGGTCATCTGGTGCCGATCCCGAAGCGGACGGGCTTCAACAGCTTCGCCTTCGCGCAGCTGCCGGCTAACTGCCCCGACTGCTACTTCCCGGACAATTTCACCCAGCTGGCGTCGCCCTCCGAAGCCAAGGGCGGCAGCTTCCGGGCGAACTTCGACATGACCGAGCACCTGCACGCCTTCGTCGATGCGAAATTTGTACAGACCGACACCATAAACGTCATCCAGCCGTCGTTCTCGTTCGGTGACTTCCAGCTGCAGCCGGACAACGCGTTCATCAGCCCCGAGCTGCGGGCGGGCCTCAAGGGCATCGCCCCGGAGGACTATCCCTTCATCGGCAAGTTCCTGAACGCCGGCCGCGCGCAGGACGCACGGCGGCGCACCTACCGCGTGGTGGCTGGTCTGCGTGGCGATTTCGACGTGGGTTTCGCGAAGATCAACTGGGACGGCTCGCTGAACTATGGCGAGACGGACGCGCGGTTCATCAACCACAGCCTCGAAATCACCGAAAACTTCAACGCCGCCCTGGACTCGGTGATCAACCCGGCGACCGGCCAGCCTGCCTGCCGCATCAACGTCCCCAGCGCGCCTCAGTCGGGCATCGGCAGCGGCGCCTTCAACGCCTCGTCCTGCGTGCCCTACAACCCGTTCGGCGACCCCAGCCGCGTCAACTCGGCCCAGGCGCTGGCCTATTCGTTCGGATCATTCGCCACGGACGACAAGCTGACCCAGCAAGTGGCCAGCCTGAACGCCAACTTCGACTCGAGCCGCTTCTTCAACCTGCAGGGCGGGCCGATCGGATTCGCGGTGGGAGCCGAGTACCGGCGCGAGCACAGCTCTGAGGTCAACGACCCGTTCTTGCTGGCCGGGAACACCGAGAACCTGGCGAGCAACTCGTCGGGCGGGTACCACGTCTCCGAGGGCTACGTCGAAGTCAACCTGCCGATCTTCAAGAACCTCGCGCCGCTGTTGCAGGAGTTATCCCTGGACGGCGCCTACCGCGCGGCGAACTACAGCACCGTCGGCAGGGCGACTGCGTACAAGATCAGCGGTGATTACAAGCCGGTGAACTGGCTGACCCTCAGGAGCACCTATTCCCAGAACGTCCGGGCGCCAAACATCACCGAGGCGTTCCTGCCGTCCAGCTCGGGGTTCTTCAACATCACCGACCCGTGCAGCACGGAGAACATCGGGGCCAACGTCAACTACGCCAAGAACTGCGCCGCCGCCGGGCTGCCGGTCGGCTTCAAGGCCAACACCAACGCCTCGATCGTTGGCGTGTCGTCGGGCAACCCCAATCTCAACCCCGAGCGGTCGATCAGCTACACCGGGGGCATCGTCTTCCAGCCCCCGATCGTCCCGGGCCTGGCGATCACGCTCGACTACTACTCGATCAAGATCAAGGACGCGATCAGCCTGGTCGCGGCCCAGGACGTAATCAACAACTGCTTCGGATCGAGCGCCGGGCTGGACCCGAACTTCTGCAGCCTGCTGAAGCGCGGATCCGACAAGAACATCAACTTCGTCAGCACGACATACGTGAACGCCTCCAAGCTGTTCACCGATGGCTACGAGCTGCAGGTGAGCTATGGGACCGACGTGTCGCCGTTGACCGGGCGCTGGCATTACACCCAGGGTCTGGATGGCCGCCTGTCGTTCAACCTGACCGCCGACTTCGTCCAGCACCTGCGGGACTTCCCGTTCCAGAACAACCCGAACCAGGTCCACATCCTGGAAGGCGTGGTCAGCTCGAACATCAACGAGGGGTCGCCGCACGTCAAAGGCCTCAGCGACGTGACCTATCGCCAGGGACCGGTCAGTCTGACATGGCAAACCCGCTACATCGGCAAGGGGGCGCTGTTCAACCGCGACGCCACTGCCGCCGACCACTCGGAGTCGCGCAGCCCCGCGTTCGCCGAGGCGACCTTCTATCACAACCTCAGCGCCCGCTATCGGCTTGGCGGCGATCTTGAGGGCGCGGAGATCTTCGGCGGCGTGAACAATGTGTTCGGCGAGGAGCCGCCGTTCACGGTCATCGGCACGGGACAGGACCTGGCCTACGACATCGGCCGGTTCTTCTTCATCGGCGTGAAGTACCGGCACTAGTCGCCCACCGTTGCGCCGCCGGTCTTCGGGCCGGCGGCAGCCCTCCGGAGCGCGCTCAGCCGAACTGGAAATGCTTCTCCAGGTCGCCACGGATCGCCTGCATGTGCGTGTAGTACTGCAGGAAACCGCCGTTGTAGTTGCCGTCCTGGCGGCGGTTGAACTCACCCTCGAAGTTGTAATAGCCGGGCGTGCAGTCCGAGTTGCGGCTGGTCTTGCCGCGGTGGGCGATCACCTCCTGCACCCACCACTCCTCGGTCTCCGGCGAGACGTCGATCTCGGCGGCGCCGCGTGCGCGGGCCAGCGCGATGCACTCGGCGATATGGTCGCCCTGGGTCTGCAGCATGAAGGTCAGGTTGAACTGGAACGAGGCCTGGTAGCCGCCCATGATGAACAGGTTCGGATAGCCGTGGGTGTGCACGCCGAACAGCGTGCGGATGCCGTCTGAGTAGGTCTCGTTGATCTCGCGCCCGCCGCGGCCGCGGATCTCGTTGTAGATGCCGGTCTTCTGCACCTCGAAGCCGGTGGCGTAGATCAAGAGGTCCAGCGGATAGGTGCGGTCCTCGAACACCGGACCGGCCTCGGCGATCTCGGTGATCCCCTTTCCGGCGGTGTCGACCAGATGGACGTTGGGGCGGTTGTAGGCCGGCAGGTACTCGTCGTCGAAGCACGGCCGCTTGCACATGAACATGTACCAGGGCTTCAGCGCCTCGGCGGTGGCCGGGTCCTCGACGATCTCCTCGATGCGCCGATGGATGCGCATCATGTAGTCGATGTTGGCGTTCTCCTGGCGGCGGATCTTCTCCTCGCGGGAGAGGGCGGCGAGTTCGGCGCGCTTCTCGATGTCGCCGTCGCGCCCACGCAGGTGCTTCTCGCGCCTGGCCTGCTGCCAGCCGGGCTTCAGCCTGGCCATCCACTCGGGATCGGTCGGCCGGTCGTTGCGCAGGTCGATGGAGGAGGGCGTGCGCTGGAAGACGTAGAGTTCCTTGGCCGCCTTGGCGAGGCGCGGGATCGCCTGCACGGCCGAGGCGCCGGTGCCGATGATGCCGACCGTCTTGTCCGCAAGCTTCGATAGGTCCTCGCCCGTGTAGGCGTAGTCCCAGCGCGACGAATGGAAGGAATAGCCGGCGAACCGCTCCATGCCTGCGATCTTCGAGAGCTTGGGCTTCGACAGGGTGCCGTTCGCGCAGACGACGAACTTCGCCTTCATGACGTCGCCGCGGTCAGTGCCGATCCGCCAGAGCTTCTCGTCCTCGTCCCAGACGGTCGAGGTGACCGTCGTGCGGAACACCGCCAGGTCATAGAGGTCGTAGCGGCGCGCGATCGCCTGGCAGTGGGCGAAGATCTCCGGCCCCTTGGCGTAGAGCCGCGAGGGCACGAAGCCCATCTCGTCCAGCAGCGGCAGGTAATCGTAGGAGGGCACGTCGCAGGCGGCGCCGGGATAGCGGTTCCAGTACCAAGTGCCGCCGACGTCGCCGCCGCGCTCCACCAGGCGGATGCTCTCGACGCCGCGTTCGCGCAGGCGCGCTGCGGTCAAGAGGGCCGAGAAGCCGCCGCCGATGAACAGCACCTCGACGGTGTCGCGGATCGGTTCGCGGGGCGGGCCGGCCTCGACCGCGTAGGGGTCGTCGGCATATTTGGAAAGCGCGCCCGAGAAGTCGGAGGTGAACTGTGCCGTACCCTGCGGCCGGTATTTGAGCCGAAGGTCGCGCGCGTCGGCGAACCGCTGCTTGATCGCGTCATAATAGGCCTGAGGCCGCTCGACGGGCTGGTCCATCCTGGCGTTTCCCGGTGTCTTCCGCCGCCACGTTGGGACGGCACGGCTCGGCTGGCAAGCGCGCCGCCCGCCGCGGGCGCCTCGATTCGGCCCGCGACTCCGGCTAGGTGGGCCCATGACCCGGCATATCGATTTCGAAGGCATCGAGAACTTCCGCGACTTCGGGGGCTACGACACCGTGCACGGCCGGCCGCTGAAGCGCGGCGTGCTCTACCGGTCGGCCAACCACGCCTATGCGACCGACGCCGACCTTGCCCGGATGCGCGAGCTGAGCCTGGCGGCCATCGTCGACCTGCGGCGCAGCGAGGAGCGCACGCGCGAGCCCTCCAAGCGCTGGCCGGGGTTCGCCGCGCCCGTGATCGAGAACGACATCCTCTCCGATCACGGCGACTGGGCCGAGATGATGAAGGCGGTCGACCACGTCGGCGCCGAATGGTTCTTCAACGACGGCATGGCCTACTACCGCCGCGCGCCATTCGAGCCGCGCCATCACGACCTCTTCCGCCGCTACTTCCACACCCTGGCCGAAGTGGATGGGCCGGTCGTGGTGCACTGCGCGGCGGGCAAGGACCGCACCGGCCTGATCTGCGCGCTCACCCACCATCTGGCGGGCGTGCACGAGGACGACGTCATGGCCGACTACCTGCTCACCAACGACGAGGCCCGGCTGGCGCGCAAGATGGCGTTCCTGGGTCCCTGGCTGCGCGACACCTGCGGCAAGGTCGTGGACGAGGCGGGCCTGCGCGTGGCGGTCTCGGTGCACCCCGAGTACCTGCAGACCGCCTTCGCCGTGATCCGCGAGACGCACGGCTCGATCGACGCCTACCTGGAAGATGTCATCGGCGTGGACGTGGGCCTCCGCGAACGGCTACACGCGCGCCTGCTGGCCTGAGGCCAGGCCAAGTCCAACGAGCCGGAGCAGGCATGCAGAGCTTCCAGCCGCCGCGGCGGATCCTGATGGGTCCCGGCCCCTCCGACGTCAGTCCACGCGTGCTGGCCGCCCTGGCCCGGCCGACCATCGGCCACCTGGACCCGGCGTTCCAGGCGTTGATGGAGGACATCAAGGCCGCGTTGCAGCGGCTGTTCAACGCGCCGGACCATGCCTGTGTCCCGCTGCCCGCGCCGGGCACGGCGGGCATGGAGGCGGCGATGATGAACCTGCTCGAGCCGGGCGACCGGGCGGTGGTGGCGGTGAACGGGGCATTCGGCGGCCGCATGGCCGACATGGCCGGCCGCGCCGGGGCGGACGTCGCGACGGTGGACCACGACTGGGGCCAACCGGTGGACCCCGCTCGCGTCGAGGCCGCGCTCGCCGAGGCGCCGGCGAAGGTGCTGGCATTCGTCCATGCCGAAACCTCGACCGGTGCGCGCAGCGATGCCGCCACCCTTTGCGCGATCGCCCGCAGGCACGGGGCGCTGTCGGTCGTCGATTGCGTGACGTCGCTGGGCGGTATTCCGGTGGACGTCGCCGCGTGGGACGCCGACGTCGTCTATTCGGGAACCCAGAAGTGCCTTTCCGCCCCCCCCGGCCTGTCGCCGATCGCGCTCTCGAAGCGCGCGCAGGCGGCGATCTCGGGCCGTCGCGAGAAGGTCCGCAACTGGCTGTTGGATTTCAACCTGCTGATGGCCTACTGGGGCGGAGAAGGCGGCCGGACCTACCACCACACGGCCCCGATCAACGCGCTCTACGGCCTGCACGAGGCGCTGGTGGCGATCTTCGAAGAGGGCCAGCAGGCGGCGATCGTGCGGCACGCGCGGATGCATGAGGCGCTGGTCGCCGGCCTTCAAGCCGCCGGGCTGGAGATGCTGGTCGACGAGGCGCACCGCCTGCCGCAGCTGAACACCGTCAAGGTCCCGACCGGCGTCGACGAGGCGGCGGTCCGCGCCCACGTGCTGAAGGCCTGGGACCTGGAGCTCGGGGCCGGCCTCGGTCCGCTAAAGGGCCAAGTCTGGCGCATCGGCCTGATGGGCGCGTCGGCTACGCCCTGGCACGTGCGCCTGTGTCTGACCGCGCTCTGCGAGGCCCTGGCGGCGCAGGGCCATGCCGTCGATCCGCGCGCGGCGCTCGCCGCGGCTGACGCCAAGCTCGCCTAGCCAATTGCGCTGGAGCGGCTAACGTCGGCCCGAACCGCCTGGTCAAATGGCGGACACGGGAGGTCGGCGCTTGGTTGATTCCTCATCCCTCGAGGCGAAGGGGCCGTCGTCGCTCCTCGATCCGCCGATCGCCTCGGAGCTAGGCGGTGACGCGAAGCTGAACCGCGGCGGCGTTTCCTGGTCGATCTTCGAGGGCGGGCGCGACCCCTACGTCATCCTGATGACGATCTACATCTTCATGCCCTACGTATCGGCCAGCATGGTCGGCGACCCGGTCAAGGGGCAGGAGCTGATCTCGCGCTTCCAGCAGTACGCCGGCTGGATCGTCATGGCGACGGCGCCGTTCCTGGGCGCCTCGATCGACAAACTGGGGCCGCGCAAGCGCTGGCTGGCCGCCGCGGTGATCTGCATGATCCCGCTGATCTTCTCGCTGTGGTGGGCCAAGCCGGACCAGAGCGGCCTGTCCATCCCGCTGACCATGTTCATCGCCATGGTCGTCAATGTGCTGTTCGCCTATTCAGAGGTGCTGCACAACTCGATGCTGATCCGCGCGGCGGGCCTCAAGGGGGCGCATGCCGCCTCGGGGCTGGCGCTGTCGCTGGGCAACGCCGCTTCGGTGCTGGCGCTGGCCTTCACCGCCTGGGCGTTCGCCCTGCCGGGCAAGGTGCACTGGGGCTGGGTCCCGCACGCGCCGCTGTTCGGCTTGGATCCCGCCACTCACGAGCCCGAGCGGGTGGTGGCGATCCTGGCCGCCGGCATTCTTGCGGTGGGCGCAATCCCGCTGTTCCTGTTCACGCCGGACGCGCCCCCGACCGGCGTGCCGGCGCTCAGCGCCTTTCGCCAGGGCGCGGCCGACCTTTGGGGCATGCTGAAGACGGTGCGCCGCTATCGCGACGCGGTGGTCTACCTGGCCGCCCGGATGCTGTTCTACGACGGCATGAACGGCGTGCTGTTCTTCTTCGGGGTGCTGGCGGCCGGGGTGATGAAGTGGGGACCGCTGGATCTGCTGCTCACCGGCGTCATCCTGAGCGTCATCGCGGTGATCGGCGGCTACGTGGGCCGCTGGATGGACCACAATCTCGGGCCGAAGAACGCGCTGCGCGTCGAGATATTCATGACCATCCTTGGCCTCACCGCCCTCCTGGGGATGGCCCCGGATCGCATCCTCTACTTCTGGGCCTACGACCCGCATGCGCACGGGCCGCTCTGGAACGGGCCGGTCTATCGGACCCTGCCGGACCTCTTCTATCTGCTGATCGGGTTCAACAACGCCATCTTCATCACCGGTCAGTACGCGTCCAGCCGGACGGCTCTCACGCGGCTGACGCCGCCGGCCCAGACGGGCGCCTTCTTCGGGGTCTACGCCCTCTCCGGGGTGGCCACCGCGTGGCTCGCGCCCAGCCTGGTCAACATCGGGACGCGCTTGACGCACAGCCAGCAGGGCGGGTTCGCGACCATCATAATCCTCCTGGCGGTGGGGCTGGTCGGGCTGTTCTTCGTGCGCGGCGGCGGCCGCGAGGTGGCGGCGCCGTCCACCTAGCATCACGCCCCGCGTCACGACCGCGTCGGACGAATGGCCGGGTTATCCAGGTCAATGGCCTCGATCGCCTGCCCTGCGCCCTCAGCACCTCAGTACGACATGGCTGATATCAAATATAGGCGATGTATTCGGATCAATATGGCGCATGGTTAACGACGGATTGAGCCTTAACGTGAATTCACCACAGAAAAATACTGCAAGCGTCCATCTGTTTACTGGGGATTAAGCCAGACTTGCGAACCTGATGGTGCATTGAGGGCGAGCAGGCGACCAGCTTGAAGCCCTGCAACGACTGCTCGCGTAAGGAGATAAAAATGTCCAAGTTTGTCACGCGTTTCCTGAAGGACGAGTCCGGCGCCACCGCGATCGAGTACGGCCTGATTGCCGCCCTCATCGCCGTGATCATCGTCGGGGGCGTCACTGCCGTCGGCGGTAAGCTGAGCGGCGTGTTCAACAGCGTCAACACCGCCCTGCCGTAGGACGCGCCTAGCGTCCCACAGGCAACGGCCTGAAAGACCCCCCGGCGGCCAGTCCGCCGGGGGGTTCTTCGTTTTGGGGCAACGCTCCATTCATCCGCAGGCGCCAAGCTGGCGGCGACGGAGCTTCGAATGATCCACGCGCTTGCGACCCTGATCCAGCTGACCTTCCCGGTCCTCGTGATCGTGGCGGCCCTGAAGGACCTGACCAGCTACACGATCCCCAACTGGATCTCGCTGGCGCTGATCGCCGTCTTTCCCCTGGCCGCCCTGGCCCAGGGCCTGACGATCGGGGCGATCGGCCTGCAGGTCGCGGTCGGCGCCATCGCCCTCATGGTGGGCATGGGCATGTTCGCCGCGGGCTGGATCGGCGGAGGCGACGCCAAGCTGCTCGGCGCCGCGGGGCTGTGGATCGGCTGGCCGGCGGCGATGACCTACATCCTGGTGACCGGCGTGGCCGGCGGCGTCCTGGCCATGGCCCTGCTCGGCCTGCGCTCGCCGGCGCTCAAGCCGCATATGCCGAGCGGCCCCGGCTGGCTCGCCCGCCTGGCCCAGCCGGGCGAGAACGTCCCATATGGCGTGGCCATTGCGCTGGGCGCGCTGGCCGCCTTCCCGATCTCGCCCCTCGTCGCGGGCCGCTGAACGGAATAGGAGAGGGGCCGTCCATCCAGTGAGGGCCCGCGCGCCATGTCCGACGTGATCCTGGAATCCGCCGAAGGACCCGTCGTTCCGGTGCAGGCCTATGCCGAGGACCAGGTGTCCGCCGCGCTCGAGATGGCGACGGATTTCCTGAAGGGCTTGGCGGCTGCGGCGGATTTCAAGGGAAAGGCCGGGCAGGTGCTGTCCATCCCGGACGCCTCCGGCGCGACCGAGGCGGTCTGGTTCGGGCTGGGCGCCGCGCCCGCCGCGATGGGCTTCCGGACGCTCGCCGCCAAGCTTCCCGCCGGCGTCTACCGCATCGACCGGTCGCCCGAGGGCTTGGACCCGGCGCAAATCGCGCTCGCCTTCGCGCTCGGGAGCTACCGGTTCGACCGCTACAAGAGCCATTCCGCCGAGCGCGCGCGGCTGGTGGCCCAGCCGGGCGTCGACGTGGCCGAGGTGCGCCAGGTGGCGCACGCCTGCGCGCTGGCCCGCGACATGGTCAACACGCCGGCCAACGACATGGGCCCGCGGCAGGTCGAGACCATCGCCCGCGAGATCGCCGAGCAGCATGGGGCGCAGATCACCGCGATCGTCGGCGACGGGCTGCTGGAAGCCAACTATCCGGCGGTGCACGCGGTTGGCCGCGCGGCGACCCCCGAGCGCGCGCCGCGGATGATCGAGATCACCTGGGACGGCTCATCGGGGAAGGCGAAGGCCCCGCTGGTCGCCATCGTCGGCAAGGGCGTGGTGTTCGACACCGGCGGCCTCGACATCAAGCCGTCGGCCGGCATGCGGCTGATGAAGAAGGACATGGGCGGCGCGGCGCACGCGCTGGCGCTGGCCCGGATGATCATGGCGGCGAAGCTGCCCGTGCGGCTGGTCGTGCTGACGCCAACCGTCGAGAACGCCATCTCCGCCGACGCCATGCGGCCCGGTGACGTGCTGGCCTCGCGCAAGGGAATTTCCATCGAGGTCGGCAACACCGACGCCGAGGGGCGGCTGATCCTGGCCGACGCGCTGGCGCGCGCCGCCGAGCTGGAGCCGGCGCTGACCATCGACATGGCGACGCTGACCGGCGCGGCCCGCGTGGCGCTGGGTCCGCAGCTGCCGCCCTTCTACACTGACGACGATGAGCTGGCCGCCGCCATCGAAGCCACCGCCAGGGCCGAGGCCGACCCGCTCTGGCGTATGCCGCTCTGGGCGCCCTACGCGGACGCGCTGGATTCCGACGTGGCCGAGATCAAGAACGATCCCGACGGCTGGGCGCAGGCGGGCTCGGTGACGGCGGCCCTCTTCCTGCAGCGGTTCGCGCCGAAGGGACCGTGGGTCCACCTCGACATCTTCGCCTGGAACCCGCGCAACCGGCCGGGCCACCCGGCGGGAGCCGAGGCGCAGGCGATCCGCGGCCTCTACCGCATGATCCGGGAGCGGTTCGCATGAGCCCGGACGATGCGTTTGATCCGCGCGTGACGCCGCTGCGCGACGGTGTCGCCAGCCGCTCGCTGGAGGGCGTGGCCGCGGCCGAGGTCTACCTGGATCCGACGCCTCTGACCTGCGCCGTTCCGGCGACGGGGATCCACCGGGCGCCCGACCTGGCCTCCGAGCAGATGGACCAGCTGCTGTTCGGCGAGACCTTCGACGTGGTCGAGGAGGAGGCCGGCGGCTTCGTCTGGGGCCAGGCCCGGCGCGATGGCTACGTGGGTTTCGTCTCGGCCCAGGCGCTGGGGCCGCTGGCGCCCGCGCCGACCCACCGGATCGCGGCGATCCGCACCTACGCCTTCGCCGAGCCGAGCATCAAGAGCCGGGCGTCGGGCCCCTATTCGCTGAACGCCCTGGTGAGCGTCGAGGCCGAGGAGGGGCGGCTCGCCAAGGCCGCCGGCGCGGGCTGGATGGCGGCCGAGCACCTGACCCCGGTCGGCGATTTCGAGACCGACTGGGCGGCGGTCGCCGAGCGGTTCCTCGGGGCGCCCTATCTCTGGGGCGGGCGCGAGAGCCTGGGCCTCGACTGCTCTGGCCTGGTGCAGCAGGCGCTGAACGCCTGCGGCCTGGCCTGCCCGCGCGACGCCGACCAGCAGGCTGCGCTGGGCCGGGCGATAGAGCGCGACGCGTTCGGCCGCGGCGACCTGGTGTTCTGGCGCGGCCACGTGGGCATTGGCCTGGACGCGGAAAGGATCGTGCACGCGAACGGCTCCCACATGATGGTCGCCGTCGAGCCGCTGGAGACGGCGGTGTCGCGGATCGAGGCGGCGGGTTCCGGGCGGCCGACCACAATCCGCCGGCTTTAGCAGGCACAAGAGGGCCGATGCGCATCCTGCGGCTCGGCCTCGCACTCGTGCTCCTGGCGCTGGCCGGGCCGGCCATGGCCGAGCCGGTGGCGATCACCTTCGACGACCTGCCGACCATGGCGCTGTCGCCGGACACGCCCTACGCGGCGGTCACGACCAAGAGCCTGCTGCAGGGCCTGAGGCGGCTGCGCATCCCCGCTACGGGCTTCGTCAACGAGGTGAAGTTGGAGGCGCAGGACCGCGCGGACCGCGTGGCCTTGCTGACGCAGTGGCTGGACGCCGGCATGGACCTCGGCAACCACACCTATTCGCATCCGCATTTCTCGACCACGCCCGTGGACGCCGAGATCGCCGACGTGGCGAAGGGCGAGACCGTCACCCGCGCCCTGCTGGCCGCCCGTCACCGCACGCCCCACTGGTTTCGGCACCCCTACCTGGAGACCGGCGCGACGCCGCAGGCCCGCAAGGCGCTGGAGGACTGGCTGGCCACCCACGCCTACCGCGTGGCGCCGGTCTCCATGGAGAACTCCGACTGGATCTTCGCCCTGCCTTACGACGAGGCGGTGACGAAGGGCGATGCGGCCGAGGCGGCGCGGATCCGGCAGGCCTATCTCGATTTTACCGCGCGGATCGTGCCCTGGTACCGCGCCGCGGCGCTGGGCGTGCTGGGGCGGCGGCCGGCGTTCGTCTTCCTGCTGCACGCGACGCGGCTGAACGCCGACAGCCTGGATGGCTTGGCGGCGATCCTGAAGGCCAACGACCTGACGCCGGTGACGCTGGAGCGGGCGATGCGCGACCCGGCCTATGCGATCCCGGACGCCTATGTCGGCGCAAACGGCATCGGTTGGGTGACCCGCTGGTCGCTCGCCCTGCACAAGGACATACCGTGGAAGGACCTGCCGACGCCGCCGGCCGACATCGCCGCGGCCGAGGCCAGGACTGCGGGCGCCGCGCCTGCGGCGGCCGAGCCGGCTCCGCCGAAAGGGCCTTAGCCCGCCCTTGCCTGCCGCCTCTATCGGCCTGGAGGCTTCGCCGACCCCTGGGTGGTCTTGTCGACCGGCGGGTTTGCGGTCTTGGACTGTTCTTGGCTGGGCGCGCCGGGACCGCCGCCGGACGGACCGCCGGCGTGCTCCCCCGTCGATGGATTGGCCGCTGCGCCGGTGGCGACCGGGGCGCCGGCGGGAGCCGCGCCGGGCGCAGGGGCCGCGCCGCTGGGCCCGGTGGGCGCCGGTGTCGCTGGAGCCGCGGCCGCGGGGTTCGGCGCCGGGATCGGCAGGGTGCCGCCCTGGCTGCGCAGATAGGCGATGACGTTGATGCGGTCCTGCGGCTGCTTCAGGCCGACGAAGGTCATCTTGGTGCCGTTGATGTAGGCGCCCGGCGACTTGATGAACTGGTAGAGGTGGTCGTAGTCCCACACCGCGGTCTTGGCGCCGAACGCCTTCATGGCGTCGGAGTAGGCGAAGCCGGGCTCCGTGCCGGGCTTGCGGCCGACCACACCCGTAAGGTTCGGGCCCGTGCCGTTGGCCGTCAGGCTGTGGCAGGACTGGCACTTGGCGAAGGTCGCCTGGCCGGCGGCGACGCCGGCCTTGGGCAGCACCGTACCCCAGTCGGGCGGGACGTCGGCGACAGCCGCGCCGCCGGTGTCCTCGACCACGTCGACCTTGAAGCCTGGGTGGGCGACCTTCTGCTGGCTGAACACGCCCGAGGCGACCTGGACGAGGATGGCGATTGTGAAGCCCGTGGCCAGGACGGCGCCGGCGTACTTGTTGAAAGTCAGGTCGCTCATAGTCCCGAAATCGGCCCTCTGCAGGCAGGCGGGACTTGGGCCGGCTCAGAAGCCGGCGAACGCCCGGGAATCCCGCCCCTTGTTGCGCCCGGCTCTCTTACACGCTACCGGCGCTCGCGCAACCGCCCAGGCACAGCCGAAAAGCCCGCCCGAAAGCCTACGTTGAATCCGATCGTCCTCATCCCCGCGCGCCTCGCCGCGACGCGCCTGCCCGGCAAGCCGCTGGCCGACATCGAAGGCGTGCCGATGATCGTGCGCGTGCTGCGCCAGGCCCAGGCGGCCGGGGTGGGACCGGTGGCCGTGGCGGCGGGCGACGCGGCGATCGCCGAGGCCGTGCGCGCGGCGGGCGGGACAGCGGTGATGACCGACCCTGACCTGCCGTCCGGCACCGACCGGATCGTCGCCGCCCTGGCCGAGCTGGACCCGGATGGCCGGCACGACGCGGTGGTCAACCTGCAGGGCGACATCCCGTTCGTGCGGCCCGACGCCGTGCGCGCGGTCACTGACCTGTTGGCCGCGCAGCCGCGCTGCGAGCTGGCCACGGTGATGGTCGCCGAAGCCGATCCCGCCGAGCGTGCCAATCCGGACATCCCGAAGGTGGTGGCGGCGATGCAGCCCGGCGGGCGGACGGCGCGCGCGCTCTACTTCACCCGCTCGGTGCTCTATGGCGACGGGCCCGTCTGGCTGCACCACGGCATCTACGGCTTCCGGCGCGAGGCGCTGGCGAGGTTCTGCGCGGCGCCGCCGTCGCCGCTGGAGAAGCGCGAACGGCTCGAACAGCTCCGCGCGCTGGAGCTCGGCATGTCGATCTGGGCGGCGGTGATCGACGAGGCGCCGATCTCGGTGGACAATCCGGCGGACCTGGAGCGGGCGCGGGCGTTTGCGTGGCTGCAGGCCAGTGAGGGCGGAGGCGAGGCATGAGCAAGGGACGCATCGCCTTCCAGGGCGAGCTGGGGGCCAACAGCCACGAGGCCTGCGGGACCTACTTCCCGGACTACGAGCCCGCGCCGCACGCGAGCTTCGAGGACGCCTTCGAGGCGATCAAGAAGGGCGACTGCGCGCTGGGCATGATCCCGGTCGAGAACTCCATCGCCGGCCGCGTCGCCGACGTGCACCATTTGCTGCCCTCGTCGGGGCTGAAGATCATCGGCGAGCGGTTCAAGCCGATCCACTTCCAGCTGATGGCGCTCCCGGGCGTGAGGCTGGAGGAGCTGAAGTCGGTCGCCAGCATGGCGATCGCGCTGGGCCAGTGCCGCAAGACCATCCGCCGGCTGAAGTTGAAGACCGAGGCGGTCGGCGACACCGCGGGCGCCGCGCGCATGCTGAGCCAGAGCGGCGAGCGGACCCGCGCGGCCATCTCGCCGGCGCTGGCGGCCGAGATCTACGGCCTGGAGATCCTGGCCCGCGACGTCGAGGACGAGCACCACAACACCACGCGGTTCCTGGTGATGACCGCGGACAGGAACCCGCCGGCCCCGCCGTTCACCGACCCCTGCATCACCAGCTTCGTGTTCCGGGTCCGCAACCTGCCGGCCGCGCTCTACAAGGCGATGGGCGGGTTCGCGACCAACGGCGTGAACATCTCCAAGCTGGAAAGCTACATGGAAGGCGGGGCCTGGACCGCGACCTTCTTCTACGCCGAGGCGGACGGCCGTCCCGAGGACCGCGGCCTGGCCCGCGCCTTCGAGGAGCTGCAGTTCTTCTCCGAGAAGTTCGAGGTGCTCGGAGTGTACCCGGCGGACCCGTTCCGGACGCGCGGATAGGCGGAAGGCTTCCTAGCCTTCCTCCTCCACCCACGCCTTGATGAGCTGGTGGGCGATGGCGAGCGGGTTGGGGGCGGCGGCGTCCTCGAGCTGGCCGGCGATGAGCTCGCGGGCCTCCTCGCGGGTGAACCAGCGGATCTCGGAGAGCTCGGTCTGGTCGGGCGTGCCTTCGTCGTCCTCGACCTCGGCGATCAGGCCGATCATCAGTGACGACGGATAGGGCCAGGGCTGGGTCGAGTGGTACCGGACCTTCCGCGTCCGCAGTCCCGCCTCCTCGGCAAGTTCCCGGGCGCAGGCCTCCTCGATGCTCTCGCCGGGCTCCAGGAAGCCCGCCAGGGCCGAGAACATGCCCTTCGGCCAGCGCTCCTGGCGGCCCAGCATGCAGCGGCCGCCGTGGTAGGGCAGCATGATCACCACCGGGTCGGTGCGCGGGAAGTGCTCGGCCTCGCAGGCGGGGCACTGGCGCTTCCAGCCGCCCTCGCGAGGCTCCGACGGCTGGCCGCAGACGGCGCAGTGCAGGTGCCGGCGGCGCCATTCGAACATCTGCTTGGCGGTGGCCAGGATCGCGGCCTCGGTGGGCGGCACCTTGAGGGCGATCGCGCGCAGGTCTTCGAACTTGCCGAGGCCCTCCAGCGGACCGCCCTCGGCGGGGTTGGCGGCGCCCTCAAGGTCGACGGCGAAGACGGCGGTCTCCTTCCACAGGCCCATGAACAAGAGCCGCTCCGGCCCGCCGGCCAGTTCGCCGACCAGCTTGGCCGGCAGATAGGCGATCTGCTTCCGCCCATCCTTGCCGGGCTCGACGAACGGCTGGCCGTTCCACAGCGCCAGGCCCAGCGACTCGTCCGAAGCCAGCTGGCGGGCCAGCCACTCGGCGTCGCTGCGCTTGTCGCTGGCCCGGTCGAGCGGGTTGCCGGCGAAGGTGTTGGTGAAGGCGTCTAGGGGCATGGGCCGCCCTCATAGCGCGGCTGGGCGTGGAGCGTCACCCTCTTCGCCGGATCGCCGCCGCTAGGCGCGGACACCGAAGCGCTGGGCCGCGCGGGCCCTCGCTTTCGCGGCCTCCGTCCCGCGGTCGCGCGGCGGCGCCTGGGTCTCGAGCGCATGCAACAGCCGGTGGCCGGCCTCGAGCACCTCGTCGATCGCGGCGTTGAAGGCGGCCTGGTTGGCCTTCGACGGAGCGTTGAAGCCGGAGAGCTTGCGGACGAACTGCAGCGAGGCGGCGCGGATCTCGTCGTGGGTCGCCGGCGGGTCGAAATTGAACAGCGTCTTGATGTTGCGGCACATGGGTTGGAGCCTCCTCAGGGGGACGGGAGGATAGGCGATGGCCGCCGCGGCGGGAACGCTTCCGCGACCTGGCTTTACAGGCTAGGCCAAGCTCGGGACGGAGACGATGCCTTGAGGACGAAGAGCTATGCCGCGCTGGCGGCGGGCCTAGTGGCGGCGGCGCTCGGCGCGACGGCCTGGGCGCAACAGGCGCCGGCGCGCTCCGGCCCGCCGAAGTTCGATATCCACGCGCCCATCGATCCGTCGCGCGGCGATGCGCTCAGCAACCCGGTCTACCATGGGCCAGAGGTGCTGAAGTTCATCGGCGTGAAGCCGGCCCAGAAGGTCGCCGACATCTTCCCCGGCCGCTTTACGACCGCCTTCGCCAAGGCGGTCGGGCCGAAGGGCCGCGTCTACGGCTTCATGCCGGACGAGATCTTCAAGGTGCATCCCGGCTTGACTGACCTGCAGGCCCAGCGCAGGGCCGATCCGGCGTGGGCTAACGTCGAGCTACTCCAGGCGCCGATGAACGACATGGCCCTGCCCGCCGGCCTGGACGTCGTGTTCATCCGCCAGAACTACCACGACTTGCACGTGCGGTTCCTGGGGCCGGCCGACGTGCCGACGTTCAACCGCAAGGTCTTCGCGGCCCTGAAGCCCGGCGGCGTCTTCGTGATCATCGACCACGTCGCGCCGGAGGGGATGGACGTGGCGACCGCGTCCAACCGCCTGCACCGCATCGATCCTGCGGCGGCGAGGGCGGAGGTGGAGGCCGCGGGCTTCAGGTTCGACGGCGAGAGCAAGGTGCTGGCCGAGCCTGCCGACGACCACACGCACCTGGTCCTGGAAACCGCGATCCTCGGGAAGACCGACCAGTTCCTCTACCGGTTCCGCAAGCCGCGATAGGCGGGTCAGCGAGCCGCCGAAGCGCCCGGATGGGCCTCGACATAGCGGCCGGCCTTCAGCAGCCCCTCGAGCGAAGTGTTCCCCTCGTGGCAGGCGTACTCGTACATCGGCTCGGCGAGCGGATGGAACGCCATCTCGCCGCTCCAGGCGCGCTGGTAGCTGGCCGCGTCCTCGACGGTGAAGGCGTAGCGGATCTCGGTCGGCGAGACGCGGGTGAAGCGCTCCGTCACGTGGGCGTCGGGGCCGATCAGGAAGACGGGCGCGCGGAACGCCTCCTCGGGGCGGAAGCCCACGGTGTCGACGACCAGGGTGTCCTTGTCCCAGTGGCCGACGGAATCGCCTCCCCAGGTGCGGCCGCCGGGTTCGTCGTGACGCCCGCCCAGGCGAACCACGCGCGCCGCGGTGTTGATCTCCGAGACGATGACCACCGTGTCCTTGGTCTGCACGATGCGATAGCCGGCGGTATAGGGCGCGTTCTGCATCGGCGGCGAAAGCACGGAGAAGGTGGGCGTCAGGCAACGTTCGCTGGTGTTGCGCGACTCGGGGCCGTCGTAGTCCACGAGGGCCTTGGCGCGCCAGGCGTCCAGCCGCTTGCGAGCGTCGTCGGTGTAGGGGATGCGCCCATCCGGCGTGCTGGTGATCCAGGAGGTGCGCTGCTCCCCGTCGATCACCGCGAGGTGAGACGGCTGCCACCACTCGGATTCGCGGGCGCCCAGAGCGTCGTTGGGGAGGATATGCTCGTAGATCTCGTGTTCGATGGCCGCGACGTCCGCGCCCTTGGTTATTCGGGCCGGCACGCCCGGCGGCCGCTCCAGCCGCGTGAGCGCGAAATTGGTCCAGGCGCCCTGCAGGTCGGGCGCGCCCCAGGACGTGCGCGGCGCACGGTATCCGCCGGCGTGCGCCGAAGCGGCCAGGAGCATGCCGGCGAGCGCGACGCCGCCGATCGCCCGAAGCGAGCGTGATCCTGGCATGGCGTAACCCCGGTTCGCCGACTTTGGTTCGGGTGCGATTAGGCCATCGGGGCCGCGGCTTGGCTAGGGCTCAGCGGCGCGCTGGCCCTGGGCGAACATCATCCGGTGGCCGCCCGGCGTGGCGACGGCCATCTCGCGGCGGCCCCAGGGCTGGTCGCGCGGCGCGAACAGCAGGATCGCGCCCTTGGCGGCGATCTCGGCATGGAAGCCGTCGAGATCGTCCACGTCGATGTAGCCGAAGAAGCTGTGGTCGCCCAGCTCGGCAGGCGAAATGGCGTCGGGACAACGGCCCAGGTGGACGCCGACCCCGTCGCGCGCCAGCGCCTGCCAGTTATCACCGTCGTTCCAGGTCCGGGAGAAGCCCAGCACGTCCTCGTAGTAGGCGACCTCGCCCGGCAGGTCGTGCACGGCGAGGACATAGGCGGCCGGCGTCAGCGTGGGCATCGGACGATCTTAGCGTCCCCGGGCCGAGATGGGAGGGGTCTTGCCCAGGGCCGCCCCATCCGCCATATCCCCGCGCGGAGATCGGCAGCGGGCGGACGCTTCGCCAACCTGGTCAGGGCCGGAAGGCAGCAGCCATAACGAATTCCGTTCCGGGTCGTTGTTCGGTCTCCACCTTTCCCCTTAGATACGGCGATGGCGGACCAGGACCTCACGCTCGACGACGATACTCCTGAGCGTGACCCGAACACGGGCGACATGTTCGGCGACGCCGCGCCGCCCGTCGCAGCGCCCGACCCGGACGCCGGCTCGGCGGCCTACACTGTCATTGCGCGCAAGTATCGGCCGAAGACCTTCGAGGACCTCTATGGCCAGGAGGCCATGGTTCGGACGCTCAAGAACGCGTTCGCCACCGGCCGGATCGCGCACGCCTTCATGCTCACCGGGGTGCGTGGCGTGGGCAAGACCACCACCGCGCGGCTGCTGGCCCGGGCGCTGAACTACGAGACCGCCACGGTGCACGAGCCGACGCTCGACCTGGCCGTCGAGGGCGTCCATTGCCGCTCGATCATCGAGGGGCGGCACATGGATGTGCTGGAGCTCGACGCCGCCTCGCGAACCAAGGTGGACGAGATGCGGGAGCTGCTGGACGGGGTGCGCTACGCCCCCACCTCGGCGCGCTACAAGGTCTACATCATCGACGAAGTGCACATGCTGTCGACGGCGGCCTTCAATGCGCTGCTGAAGACGCTAGAAGAGCCGCCGCCCCACGCCAAGTTCATCTTCGCCACCACCGAGATCCGCAAGGTGCCGGTGACCATCCTGTCGCGCACCCAGCGGTTCGACCTGCGGCGCGTCGAGCCCGACGTGATCGTCAGGAACCTGGAGATGATCTCCGAGGCGGAGGGCGCGCGGGTGGAGGCCGACGGGCTCATGCTGATCGCCCGAGCCGCCGAGGGATCGGTGCGCGACGCCCAGTCGATGCTGGACCAGGCCATCGTCCAGGCCGAGCCCGGCCAGACGGTCACGGCCGCCACCATCCGCGACATGCTGGGCCTGGCCGACCGGGCGCAGACCATCTCGCTTTTCGAGCAGATCATGAAGGGCGAGGCCGGGCCGGCGATCGAGACCTTCCGCACGCTCTATGGCTACGGCGCCAACCCGGACCAGGTGATGCTGGACCTTCTGGATCACTGCCATGGGGCGTCGGTGGCCAAGGCCATCGGGCCGCAGGCGTTGGTGATGCCGAAGGAGCAGGCGCAGCGGCTGGCCGCGGTGGGCTCGGCGGTCTCGGCCGGGACGCTGTCACGGCTCTGGCAGTTGACGCTGAAGGCCTACGAGGAGGTCCGGCGTGCGCCCGACGGTGCGGCGGCGGCGGACATGGCGATCATCCGGCTGGCCTATGCGGCCGATCTGCCCGGGCCCGAGGAGGCGCTGAAGCGGCTGCAGGCCGGGGAGGCCCCGAGCGGCGGCGGTTCTGGCGGTGGCGGTCCGACGGGCGGCGGCGGCGGTGCGGTCGCCTCCGGCGGCGGGCAGACGGTGGCCCGCGGCTTCGCGGCGCCCCAGCCGCAGCCCTCTACCGAGCCGGTGGCCTCGATCGCCACGTTCGAGGAGATGCTGGCGCTGATCGAGAAGCGGCGCGACATCGCCCTCAAGCTCGACGTGGAGCGCTACGTCCGGCCGATCAGCTTCCGGCCCGGCGCCATCGAGTACGAGGCCGCGCCCGGCGCGCCGGCCAACCTCGCCCAGCGGCTCGTCGGCCGGCTGAAGGACTGGACCGGCGAACGCTGGCTGATCGCCGCCCAGGGCGGCGGCGGGGCGGAGAGCCTCTGGGAGAAGCAGAAGCGCGAGGAGCGGGAGGCGCGGGCCGAGATCGAGCAGGACCCCTTCGTGCGCTCGGTGATGGCGACCTTCCCGGGCGCCGAGATCGTGGGCGTCCGCAAGGTGGGCGAGCCCCAGGCGCCAGAAGGCTCCGCCACCGAACCCGACGACGAGGGGGACGACGATGGCGACTGAACCTGACCAAGCATCCTCCGTCATCCCGGACGGCCCGAAGGGACGATCCGGGACCCAGGGGCGGTCGCACAGCCTGACCCACTGGGTCCCGGCTCTCCGCTTCGCTGCGGCCGGGATGACGGGCTTGTTTTTTGCTTTAGCTGCTGCCGCCCAACCTTCGCCGCCGCTGATCCAGGAGCCGGCGGCGGTGGCGCCGGGGTTCGACGCGACGATGCTGGTGGTCAACATCCCGCCGGCGGGCGACGGGCCGCTGACGACGGCGGGACAGCGGGGGCATCGGCACCCGGCCTCGACCTACGCCTACGTGTCCAAGGGCGCCGTGATCAACCGGCTGGGCGATCAGCCGGAGAAGCGGTTCGAGACCGGCCAGGCCTGGTCGGAGACGCCGAACCAGCCGCACTACATCGTCAACGCCAGCCGCACCGAGCCCGCCCAGTTGGTGGTGGTGCAGATTTCCAAGTCGGGGACCAAGGCATTGACCGAGCCGCTGCCGCTGGCCGGCGACCACAAGTGAGAGGCGTGAGCCGATGAAGGATCTCGGATCGCTGATGAAGCAGGCCCAGGCCATGCAGGCCAAGCTGGGCGAGGCGCAGAAGGAGCTGGAGAACCTGATCCTCGTCGGCCAATCCGGCGGCGGCGTGGTCAAGGTGACGCTGAAGGGAACGGGCGAGCTTTCGCGCGTGGACATCGACGAGAGCCTGATGGCCCCGGGCGAGGCGGAGATGGTCGCCGACCTGATCGTCGCCGCCCACGCCGACGCCAAGCGCCAGCTGGACGCGCGCTCGGCCGAGCTGATGCAGAAGGCCGCCGGACCGCTCGCCGGCCTCCCCGGCATGCCGAAGCTCTAGCTTGGCGCAGTCCGCCGGACCCGAGATCGAGCGACTGATCTCGCTCCTCGCCAAGCTGCCGGGGTTGGGTCCCCGGTCGGCCCGGCGCGCGGCGCTGGCGCTGCTGAAGCGCCGCGACCAGTTGCTGGCGCCCCTGGCCGACGCGCTGGCGGAAGCCGCCGCGCGGGTGAAGGTCTGCTCGATCTGCGGTTCTTTGGACACCCAGGACCCGTGCGCGATCTGCTCGGACGGCGGGCGGGACGCCAGCCTGATCTGCGTCGTCGAGGAGGTGGGCGCGCTCTGGGCCATGGAGCGGGCAAGCGCCTTCCGCGGCCGCTACCACGTGCTGGGCGGGCTGCTCTCGGCGCTCGACGGCGTCGGACCGGAGGCCTTGCGCGTCGCGGGCCTGGTGGGCCGCGCCTCGGAGCCCCTGGTCCGCGAGGTGATCCTCGCCCTGCCGGCCACGGTCGACGGCCAGACCACGGCCCATTACTTGGCCGACCGGCTGGCCGGCGCCGACGTCTCGGTGACCATGCTGGCCCGCGGCGTGCCGGTCGGCGGCGAGCTCGACTGGCTCGACGACGGCACCATCGCCCAGGCGATGCGCGCCCGACGCCCGGCCTAGCCCCGACTCACCTAAGCCGCTAAGAACACAGCATGAACTTGTCCATGTTGCTTGCCGGGCTCTTCGCTCTTGCCGCCGCGGGCGCGGTCATCTGGGCGCTACGGGAGCGCATGCGGGCGGATCGCGCCACGGCGCACCTGCAGGCCTTGGAGGCGCAGGGCGAGGCGGTGCGGGCGCAGCTGGCGCAGTCCGCCACCACCGTCGCCGAGGAGATCCTGCGCAAGAACGAGGAGACGGTGCGCAACCGCGAGCAGCTGGCCCAGGCGCGACTGGAGGCACAGCTCAAGCCGGTCGCCGAGAGCCTGCAGAAGTTCCAGGAGCAGGTGACCGCGGTGGAGAAGCAGCGGGCCGAGGAGACCGGCGGGCTGAAGGCCCAGATCGCCCAGCTCCTGCAGGCGTCCGTGGCGACGCAGGACGAGGCGCGCAAGTTGTCGGCGGCCCTGCGGCGCGGAGCCGGCGTGCAGGGGCGCTGGGGCGAGCAGACGCTGCGCAACGTGCTGGAGGCCGCCGGGCTTTCGCACCGCTACGACTTCGACGAGCAGGCCTCGACCGACACCGAGGAAGGCCGACGGCGGCCCGACGTCACCGTGAAGCTGCCCGGCGGCGGCGTCTACGTTATCGACGCCAAGTGCTCGCTGAACGCCTTTCTGGAGCTGCAGGAGGCGGCGGACGAGGCCGGCCGCGACGGCGCGGGCCAGCGCCACGTGCAGAGCGTGCGCGGCCACGTGGCGGGCCTTTCGGCCAAGGCCTACTGGGACCAGTTCGAGAGCTCACCCGACTTCGTGGCGATGTTCGTGCCGCTGGATTCGGCGCTCGCGGCGGCGCTGGAGCGGGCGCCAGACCTGATGACCGAGGCGATGGACCGGCGCGTGGTGATCGTCACGCCGACGACGCTTTTCGCGCTCTGCAAGGCGGTGGTCTACGGCTGGCGGGTCGAGGAGCAGGCGGCCAACGCCCGGCTGATCGCCGACCTCGGCCGCGAGCTCTACAAGCGGATCGCGGTGATGGGCGCGCACGCCGGCTCGGTCGGCAAGGCGCTGGAGGCGGCGGTCGCCCGCTATAACCAGTTCGTGGGCAGCCTCGAGACCCAGGTGCTGACCCAGGCTCGGCGGTTCGAGGAGCTGAAGGTCGACCATGAGGGCCGCGAGGTGACCCCGCTGGAGCCGCTGGAAGCGGCGGTCCGCCCGCTCGCCAAGCTCTCCGAGGAGAAGGCGCCCAAGGTGCGGCTGGTGGCGGGCGAGGAGGGCTGACAAGCCCCTGAGACCATTGGCCTACCTTGACGCTCGGGTATCGGGCCCCTAACTCGGCGGCCATGGCGCTGCGCGAAATCCTGGTTGTTCCCGATCCCCTGCTGAAGCAGGTCTCGGCCCCTGTGGAAGGGGTCGACGACGATCTGCGCGCGCTGATGGACGACATGCTCGAGACCATGTACGCGGCGCCCGGCATCGGCCTGGCCGCGATCCAGGTGGGCGTGCCCAAGCGGGTGATCGTCATGGACATCGCTCGGCCCGAGGAAGAGAAGCAGCCGCGCTTCTTCGTGAACCCGGAGATCCTCTGGGCCTCCGAGGAGACGGCCCCCTACGAGGAGGGCTGCCTCTCGGTGCCGGAGATCTACGACGAGGTCGAGCGGCCGAGCCGGGTGAAGATCCGCTACCTGAACTACGCCGGGGAAACTGTCGAAGAAGACGCCGAGGGCCTCTTCGCGGTCTGCATCCAGCACGAGATGGACCACCTGGACGGCGTGCTGTTCATCGACCACCTGTCGCGCCTAAAGCGTGAGCAGGCCGTGAAGAAGGTCAAGAAGCAGGCCAAGGCGGCCTGACGGTGCTCCCCTCAGGGGGCTAGTGCTTGTCCCTGTCCTTAGCGTCGTTCAGCGCCTTGTCGGTCTTGGCGCCGGCGTCCTTGGCGCCCGCCTTCAGCTTGTCGCCGGCGTCGGCCGCCCCGGCCTTCAGCTTGTCGCCCGCGTCGCTCGCGGCTTCCTTGGTCTTCGCTGCGGCTTCCTGCGTGCCCTGCTTGAGGTCGGAGCCCAGATGCTTGGCGGCCGGGGTGTCGGCGACCTGCTTGGCGGCGTCCTTCACCTCCGAGCCCACGGCCTTGAGGTCCTGGGTGGTCTTTTCCTGCGTCGGCTTCGAGCAGCCGGCGACGGCGAGCGCGAGGCCCAGGATGGCGGCGGTGGCGAGCGGACGCATGGCGGTTCTCCGGAGGTTCGGCGCTGGAACGGTAAAGCTTCGCCCACGGTTCCCCTACCGCTCCTTTGATCTTGCGCCCCACGCGGCTAAACCGCGCCCATGCGGATCGCCTTCCTGGGAACCCCCGACTTCGCGCTTGTGGCGCTGAAGCGCCTGGCCGAGGCGGGCCAGGAGATCGCCTGCGTCTATTCACAGCCGCCGGCGCCGCGCGGCCGGGGACACGCGCTGCAGCCGTCGCCGACCCACGCCTTCGCGCTGGAGCAGGGGCTGGCGGTGCGCACGCCGACGTCGATGCGCGACCCGGCCGAGGTGGAAGCCTTCCGGGCGCTCGGCCTGGATGCCGCGGTGGTGGTGGCGTTTGGCCAAATCCTGCCGGCCGACGTGCTGGAGGCGCCCCGGCTGGGCAGCTTCAACCTGCACGGCTCGCTCTTGCCCCGGTGGCGCGGCGCGGCGCCGATCCAGCGGGCGATCATGGCCGGCGACCCGGTGACCGGCGTCCAGGTGATGCGGATGACCGAGGGTCTGGACGAGGGCCCGGTGCTGGCGAGCGAGACCCTGCGGATCGGGCCGCTGGACACCGCCGGGACCGTGCATGACCGGATGGCGGCGGCCGGCGCTGAGCTCCTGGCCCTGACCCTGCCGTTGATCGAGGCCGGGACGGCGGTGGAGACGCCGCAGCCTGAAGTGGGCGCGACCTACGCCAAGAAGATCCGGCCGAAGGAGGCGCGGATCGACTGGGCCAGGCCGGGCCGCGAGCTGGACTGGAAGATCCGCGGCCTGTCGCCGTCTCCCGGCGCCTGGTTCGAGCTGCGGACCGAACGCGGACCGGCGCGGGTGAAGGTGCTGCTCTCGGCCTTCGAGGACGCCGACGGGATCCCCGGCGAGGTGCTGGACGACCGCTTGCTGGTGGCCGCCGGCGAGGGCGCGGTCCGGCTGCTGCGCGTGCAGCGCGAGGGCCGCGGGCCGCAGGACGCCGAGGCCTTCCTGCGCGGCGCGCCAGTGGCGGCCGGGACCCGGCTCGGCTGATGCCGCGCTACCGGATGACCCTGGAGTACGATGGCGGGCCCTATTGCGGCTTCCAGGCGCAGGCCAAGCTGCCGACCGTGCAGGCGTCCCTGGAGCGGGCCGTGGAGGCCTTCTGCGGCCAGCGGGTGCGGGTGCAGGCCGCCGGGCGGACCGACACCGGTGTGCATGCGACTGGGCAGGTGATCCACGTCGACCTGGAGAAGGCCTGGCCGGCGGCGACGGTGCGCAATGCGCTGAACGCCCACCTGCGGCCCGAGCCGATCGTGGTGCTGGCCGCCGCCGTCGCCCCCGACGGTTGGCACGCCCGGTTCTCCGCGGTCGGGCGGCGCTATCGCTACCGCATCCTCAACCGGACAAGCCCGCCGGCGCTGGAGGCGGGTCGCGTCTGGCACCTGAAGAAGCCGCTGGATGCGGACACCATGCACGCCGCCGCCCAGGCCCTGGTGGGCCAGCACGACTTCACCACGTTCCGCGACCTGGCCTGCCAGGCGAAGTCGCCGGTCAAGACGCTGGACGAGGTAGGCGTGCGCCGGGTCGGCGAGGATGTGCTGCTGGACTTTGCCGCCCGCTCGTTCCTGCACCGCCAGGTGCGCTCGATGGTCGGCTCGATCGCCGAGGTGGGCCTGGGGCGCTGGACGGCGGCGGACTTGGCTGCGGCCCTGGAGGCGAAGGATCGCGCTGCCTGCGGCCCCGTCGCGCCGGCGGAAGGGCTCTATCTGACGGCCGTCAGCTATCCTGTGAACGCCTCGAAGTAGCGCTCGATCAGCCGTTCGTAGACCGCCTGGAGCTGGCGGATTTCCCCGACCGGGGCGCGTTCATCGACCTGGTGCATGGTGCGCCCGACCAGGCCCACCTCGACCACGGGGCAGAGCGCGCGGATGAAGCGGGCGTCCGAAGTGCCCCCGGTGGTGGAGAGCTCGGGCGCCTGGCCGGTGACGTCGCGGACCGCGGCGGCCACCACGTCGGTGAACGGGCCGGGCTCGGTCAGGAACGCCTCGCCGCTTATCTGCGGAGTGACCGTGACCCCGCCCGCGAAGCCCTCGACGGCCGCCTGTGCCTCCTCCGCGATCCAGCGGGCCAGCGCCTCGCCGGTGTAGCTGGGATTGAAGCGGATGTTGAGCTGCGCCCGCGCCACGCCAGGGATCACGTTGGTCGCGGTGTTGGGCACGTCGATGCGGGTGATCTCCAGGTTCGAAGGCTGGAACTCCGGATAACCACGGTCGAGTTCGCGGTCCTGCAGGCGGGCCAGCAGGCGCAGCAGCACCGGCACGGGGTTGGCGGCGCGGTGCGGGTAGGCCACGTGGCCCTGCACGCCCGTGACCACGATCTCGGCGTTGATCGAGCCGCGGCGGCCGACCTTGACCATGTCGCCGAACCGCTCGGCCGAGGTGGGCTCGCCCACCACGCAGTGGTCGATGGTCTCTTCCTCCGCCTGCAGCGTCTCGACGACCAGCTTGGTGCCGTGGGTGGCCACGCCCTCCTCGTCGCCGGTGATCAGCAGCGACAGCGACCCACGGACGCGGCCCTTGGCGATGGCGCTCTCGGCGGCGGCGGCGAATGCGGCGATGGCGCTCTTCATGTCGACAGCGCCGCGGCCGATCAGCACCCCGTCGCGCTCGACGGCTTCGAACGCGCCGGCGCTCCAGGCCGCTGGGTCGCCGACCGGCACCACGTCGGTGTGGCCCGCAAAGCAGAGGTTGGGCCGCTGCTGGCCCCAGCGGGCGTAGAGGTTCTCGATGTCGCCGAAGCGCATGCGCCGACAGGCGAAGCCCAGGCCGGACAACGCCGCTTCGACCACGTCCATCGCCCCGGCGTCGGCCGGCGTCACCGAAGGCTTTCGGATCAGCTCGCGGGTGAGATCGACGGCGTCTATGGCGGAGGTCATGGCAGGCGCCTACCTAGCAGACGAACGCCGTGGGAGGGACGCTGGAAATGCCGAAGCTCGATCTGGCCGCGATCCCGATGGCGAGCGGCAGCAGCTATCCCGATCCCTTCAACGACATCTGTCTCGGAAGCCATTGGCAGAAGCTCGGCGACGCCGTCGCGCTGAGCGATTTCGGTGTCAACCTGGTGCGGCTCGCGCCCGGCAAGTGGTCGAGCCAGCGCCATTGGCACAGCGCCGAGGACGAGTTCGTCTGGATGCTGCAGGGCGAGGTCGTGATGGTCGACGATGCGGGCGAGCACGTGCTGCGCTCCGGCGACGCCTGTGCGTGGAAGGCCGGCGAGGCCGACGGCCATCACCTGCAGAACCGCACTGATCGCGAAGCCGTCTACCTGGAGGTCGGCTCGCGGCGGCCGGAGACCGACGGCTGCGACTATCCGGACATCGACATGGTCGCCCGTCCGCAGGAGCGGTTCTACCGCCACCGCGACGGCGAGCCCTATCCGCAGGAGTAGCCATGCCCAAGATCGACATCGAGGCCGCACCCACCCGTTTCGGCGCCGGCTACCCGCCGCCCTACGACGCCCCCTGTCTGGCCCGCAGGCGCTGGAAGCTGGGCGACGCGGCCGGGCTCACCCAATTCGGGGTCAACCTGATGCGCCTGCCGCCGGGCGCGTGGACCAGCCAGCGCCACTGGCACACCGCCGAGGACGAGTTCGTCTGGATCCTGGAAGGCGAGGTCGTGCTGGTGACCGACGAGGGCGAACAGGTGCTGCATCCCGGCGACTGCGCGGGTTTCCCGGCCGGAGTTCCGAACGGTCACCACATCCAGAACCGATCCGACCGTGAGGCGGTCATGCTCGAGGTGGGCTCCCGTCGCGAGGCCGAGGACGGCTGCGACTATCCGGACATCGACCTGGTGCTGGACAAGGGCTCGTCCGAGTACCGCCATCGCGATGGCCGGCCCTACGCTGACAGCAAGACCGCGCGCAGCCGCTAGGCCGCGTCGCAACCCCTAAGGTCGATGGGCGGGCGCCCTGACCTGTGCCTTGGCGTTTTCAGGGCCATGCCTCGGGGCGTGTCGAACTTGACCGGGTGGGCCCGCCGCAGTTTGGTCCATCTCGGGTGGTGTCATCGGACGGGCGGCCAGACGCGTGTCAGTTCTGCAAACGGAGAGTGCGAGCTTGGCGGCCGACGCCGAAGCGATGCTGCGGACGCCGGCCGGCGCGAGCGTGCTGACCGCGCTCACCCAGGCGCCGATCGGCATCGCGATCTTCGACACCGAGATGCGCTACCTCGCAGCCTCGGCGCGCTTTCTCACCGACCAGGGCTTGCCGGGCGACATGCCGCTCGAAGGCCGTGTGCACTACGACGTGTTCCCGGAAGTGCCTCAGCGCTGGCGCGATATCCATGCCCGCGCGCTCGCAGACGGCGTCGCGCGCAGCCACGAGGCCGATCCGTTCGTCAGCAAGGCCGGCCGCATTGAGTGGATCCGCTGGTCGGTGACACCCTGGCTGGAGGTCGACGGGACGATCGGCGGCCTGGTGCTCTATACCGAGGTGGTGACGCCGGCGGTCGAGGCCCGGCTCAGCCTGGAGGCGGCGGAGGCCCGCTACCGGGCCGTGTTCGACCAGGTGGCCATGGGCGTGGCTCGCGTGGCCCCCGACGGCCGGTTCCTGGAGGTCAACGACCGGTTCTGCGCCATCGCAGGCTACGACCGCACCGAACTGGTCCAGCGCACCTTCCAGGACATCACCCATCCCGACGACCTGGACACCGACCTCGACCAGGCCCGCGCGCTGCTGGCCGGCGCGATCCAGACCTACGCCATGGAGAAGCGCTACCTGACGCGCGACGGCGAGCCGGTCTGGATCCATCTCACCGTTTCCCTGGTGCGCGGTGAAACCGGTGAGCCCGACTACTTCGTCTCGATCATCGAGGATATCGGCTACCGCAAAGCCGCGGAAGGCGAGCAGCAGCGCTACCAGGGCCACCTGCGGCTGTTGATCAACGAGCTGAACCACCGGGTGAAGAACACGCTGGCCACCGTGCAGTCGATGGCCTCGCAGACCATGCGCGGCGAGATCGACCTGCCCGCAGCCTACAAGGCCTTCGAGTCGCGGCTGATGGGCCTGGCCGAGGTGCACGACGTCCTGACCCGCGAGCGCTGGCAGGGCGCGTCCCTGCAGGAGGTCGCCGAGCGCGCGCTGAAGCCGTTCGCGGGCCAGGTCAGCGGCCAGGTCATGATCCATGGGCCGCAGGTCTGGCTGCAGCCCGGCGCGGCGCTCACGATGGCGCTGGTGTTCCACGAGCTGGCCACCAATGCGGTGAAGTACGGCGCGCTCTCGGTGGAGCGCGGCCGGGTTGACCTGGCCTGGAGCCACGCCCCTGGGGACGAGACTCTGGGCCTGCGCTGGGCGGAGTCCGGCGGTCCACCGGTGACGCCGCCGACCCGCCGGGGCTTCGGCTCGCGACTGATCGAACGCGCGCTGCGCGGCGAATTGCGCGGCGCGGCCGAGCTCACCTACGCGCCCGAGGGCCTGGTCTGCGCCATGACCGCGCGCCTGCCCAAGGCGCCGGAGACGCCAGGGCCCTTCGGGGATCTCTAGAACTCCTCAGTCGCGCAGCAGGTCGTTGATGCTGGTCTTGGAGCGGGTGCGCTCGTCGACGGTCTTCATGATCACCGCGCAATAGGTGGCCGGCAGGGTCGGATCGACCGGGTTCGGGCGCGCGCCGGACATGATCACGGAATAGGGCGGGACCTCGCCGGTGATCGTCTGGCCCGTCCTGCGGTCGACGATCGGCGTGGTCGAGGTGAGATAGACGCCCATCGAGAGCACCGAGCCCTCGCGGACGATGACGCCCTCGGCCACCTCCGAGCGGGCGCCGATGAAGCAGTTGTCCTCGATGATCGTGGGGTTCGCCTGCAGCGGCTCCAGGACGCCGCCGATCCCGGCTCCGCCCGAGATATGGCAGTGGGCCCCGATCTGGGCGCAGGAGCCGACAGTCGCCCAGGTGTCGACCATGGTGTCCTCGCCGACGTAGGCCCCGATGTTGACGAAGGAGGGCGTCAGCACCGCGCCCTTGGCGATGAAGCTGCCCTTGCGGACCACCGTCCCTGGCAGGCAGCGGAAACCGGCGGCCTCGAAGCGGGCGGCGTCCCAGCCGGCGAACTTCAGCGGCACCTTGTCCCAATAGGGTCCGGGCGCGTCGGCGTGGACCAGGGCGTTGGGCGTCAGGCGGAAGAACAGCAGGATCGCCTGCTTGGTCCACTGGTTGGTGATCCACTGGCCGTCGGCCTGGCGCTCGGCGACGCGCAGCGTCCCCGCGTCGAGGCGCTCGATGGTCTCCATCACCGCCTCGCGCACCGCGCCCTTCGTGGCGTGGCTGACGGACTCGCGGTCCTCCCAGGCGGCCTCGATGACGTGTCTGAGGTCGGCCAGACCAGAAAGATTGGGATCGGGCATCTCAGGCGGCTTCCTTCAGGCGGGCCTGCGCCAGGAAGGGCGCGAGACGTTCGGTCTTGTAGCGGACGAAGGGGGCGGTGGAGGCCGGCGCGTGTTCGCCGACCAAGACCGTGGTCATACCCAGTTCGGCGGCCGGGGCGAGGTTGATCTCGCGGTCCTCGAAGAAGGCCGCGCTCTCGGGCGAAATCGCGTGGGCCGCGTTCATCTTCTCGAAGGTGCGCGGGTCGGGCTTGGGCACATAGTCGGCCGAGCCGATGTGGAAGACGTCGTGGAACAGGTGTGACAGCTCCAGGCGCTCCAGCACGCGCGCGGCGTGCACGTCGTCGGCGTTGGTGAAGATCAGCCTGCGGCCCGGCAGGCGCTCGATCGCCGCGACCAGCTCCGGATCGTGCGCCAGCGCCTCCAGCGAGAGGTCGTGAAAGATCGCGTGGAAATCCGCGGGATCGACGCCGTGGTGCCGGACCAGGCCGCCCAGCGTCAGGCCGTAGTCGGCCAGGTACTGCTTCTGCAGGCGGTAGGCGTCGTCGCGCGGCAGTCCGGTGACCTTCTCCACATAGGCGGTCATCCGCTTCTCGATCTCACCCATGAAGCCGGAGTCGGCCGGATAGAGCGTGTTGTCGAGGTCGAAGAGCCAGGTGTCGACGTGGCGCAGGTCGGCGGCCTGGCTCATTCGCAGACCAGCGTCCCCGACCCGTGCTCGGTGAAGAGCTCGACCAGCATGGCGTGCGGCTTGCGCCCGTCCAGGATCACCACCGCGCCGACCCCCGCCTCGACGGCGGCGATCGCGGTCTGCAGCTTGGGGATCATGCCGCCGGTGGCGACGCCGTCGGCG
This sequence comes from Phenylobacterium sp., assembly GCA_045802455.1. Lineage (GTDB taxonomy): Bacteria > Pseudomonadota > Alphaproteobacteria > Caulobacterales > Caulobacteraceae > Phenylobacterium. Next base: position 53,383 of record JBJMQX010000025.1, read on the forward strand.
ATCGCCGCCC
>JBJMQX010000026.1:0-56693 GCA_045802455.1 Phenylobacterium sp.
CTTCGTGATGCCGCCGTCGGCGATCAGCTTCACGCCTTTTGCTTTCGCCGCGAAGCTTGCGACGTGGAGGGCGGTGAGTTGGGGAATCCCGACGCCTGCGACGATCCGCGTGGTGCAGATCGAGCCCGGACCTTGGCCGATCTTGATCGCGTTCGCCCCGCAATCGGCGAGGAACTCCACGCCCGAGCCGCTCGTGACGTTGCCCGCGATCAACGTGAGATTCGGGAACGCGCCGCGGACGAGATTCACCACTTCGCCGACGCCGGCGACGATCCGCGTGGTGCAGATCGAGCCCGGCCCGATGCCGACCTTCACCGCGTCGGCGCCCGCGTCGATCAGCGCCTTCGCGCCGTCGTATGTCGCCACGTTGCCGGCGACGATCTGCACCCGGTTGGTCTCGCGCTTGATGCGGCCGACCGCCTTTGCGACGTCGGCGTTGTGGCCGTGGGCGGTGTCGATCACCACCACGTCGACGCCCGCGTCCACCAGCGCCATCGAGCGCTCGTAGCCCGCATCTCCGACGGTCGAGGCCGCGCCGACCAGCAGCCGGCCTTGGGCGTCCTTCGCCGCGAACGGATGCGCCTCGGACTTCTCCATGTCCTTGACGGTGATGAGGCCCACGGCGCGGTAGTCGTCATCCACGACGATGAGCCGCTCGATCTTGTGCCGGCGCAGCAGGTCGCGCGCCTCCGCGGGATCGACCCCCTCCTTGACAGTGACCAGATTGTCCTTGGTCATCAGTTGTTTGGCGGGAATATCTCCCCGACCTTCGAAACGCACGTCGCGGTTGGTCAGGATGCCGCAGAGCTTCCCGGACTTGTCCACCACCGGAAAGCCCGAGATCCTCCGCCGCGCCTTCAGCTCCAGCACCTCGGAAAGGGGGGTGTCAGGGCCGATGGTCAGCGGGTTGATCACCATCCCGCTCTCGTAGCGCTTCACCTCGCGGACCTGGTCAGCCTGCTCTTCGACAGTGAAGTTGCGGTGCAGGATCCCCATGCCGCCGGACTGCGCCATGGCGATGGCCAGCCGGCTCTCGGTGACGGTGTCCATCGCCGCGGACACCAGCGGAATGTTCAGATTGATCTCTCGCGTGAACCGCGTGGCGACGTCCACCTGGGTGGGCATGACGTCGGAAGGGCCGGGTTCGAGCAAAACATCGTCGAAGGTGAGACCTTCGCGAATCTCCATGGAGACACCTCGTTTTGCGGGGTCGATATCCCTGCAAAGCGGGATGGAGTCAACGCGGCTTGAGTCCTGTCGCGACGAGATAGAGCTCCGAAGAGTCGGAGCGGCTCGCCTTCGGCTTCACCGTGCGCACCTCGCGGAAACGCTGCTTGAGCTTGCCGATCACCTCGGCGGTCTCGCCGCCCTGGAAGGCCTTGGCGACAAACGCGCCGCCGGGCTTCAGGACCTCGATGGCGAAGTCGGCGGCAGCCTCTATCAGGCCCACGATACGCAGGTGGTCGGTCTGGCGGTGGCCGACGGTGTTGGGCGCCATGTCGGAGAGCACCACGTCCGGCGCCCCGCCCAAGAGGCGGATCAGCTCGGGCCCGCAGGCCGGGTCGGTGAAGTCCATCTCGAGGATATGCGCAGGCGGCAGCGGATCGACGGGCAGCAGGTCGACGCCGGCGATGTCGGTGACGCCACGCTCTATGGCGACCTGCGTCCAGCCGCCGGGCGCGAGCCCCAGGTCCACCACCCGCGCACCACGCTTCAGCAGATGGAAACGGTCGTCGATCTCGGTGAGCTTGTAGGCCGCGCGGCTGCGGTAGCCGTGCGCGCGGGCCTTGGCCGCGAAGGGATCGTTGATCTGCCGCTCCAGCCAGGCCTGCTGCGAAGGCGTGCGCTTCCAGGCGGTCTTCAGACGGGCGGGCGTGGCCCGTCCCGCCTCCGTGCCGCCCGAGGGCGGTTTCACCATGCGCTTGCGGGGCGGTTCGGTCATTTCGGATCCCCGACGCGGCGGCCTCCACGCCTGCGCTTACGCCGCCGGCGGCCGCTGCGGTCGGCCATCAATGACAGCAGCATGCCTTCGCGCAGGCCGCGGTCGGCGACGCGAACCCGGCTGCAGGGCCAGAGCTCCTGCACCGCCTGGAGGATCGCTGCGCCGGCCAGCACCAGGTCGGAGCGGTCTGGGCCGATGCACGGCTGGTTCGCCCGCTCGCGCGCGGTCAGCGCCAGGAGCCGCCCGGCTGCGGCCTCGCACTCGCCCCGGGTCATCCAGATGCCGTCCACGCGGTTGCGGTCATAACGCGGCAGATCGAGGTGCAGGCCCGCCAGGCTGGTGATCGCGCCAGAGGTGCCGATCAGGTGCGCTCGGTCTGCCTCGAACACCTCGCGCAGCGGCTCGGCGCGCTCGAAGGCGGCAATCTCGGCCTTCATGGTGTCGACCATGGCCCGGAACCAGGCCTCCGTCGCCGTCTCGCCTTCAGGGAAACGTTCCGCCAGCGTCACCACGCCAATGGGAACCGAGAGCCAGGCCTTCAGCGGCGGCTGCCCGGCGGGCGGCGCGCCGCGCAGCTCCACCCAGGAAAGCTCCGTCGAGCCCCCGCCGACGTCCACCACCAGCGCCGCGTCGGCGGAGCGGTCGATCAGGTTCAGGCAACCGGCGACCGAAAGCCGCGCTTCCTCCTGCGGCGGGATGATCTGCAGCCTGAGACCGGTCTCCTCGAACACTCGTTCGATGAAGGCCTGGCCGTTCTCGGCCATGCGGCAAGCCTGGGTGGCGATCGCGCGCAGGCGCACCACCCGGCGGCGGCGCAGCTTCTCGGCGCTGACCTTCAGCGCGGCCAGCGCCCGTTCCATCGCCGCGTCCGACAGCCGCCCCGACTGAGTTAGCCCCTCGCCCAGGCGCACGATCCGCGAATAGGCCTCGACCACCCGGAAGCCACTCGGACCGTGTGGCGTGGCGATCAGCAACCGACAGTTGTTGGTGCCCAGGTCCAGCGCCCCATAGCAGGGCGGCTCGCCAGTGGGCCGATCCCGGCCGCCGCGCATCGCGGCTGCGGGCGCGCTCGGCGCCTCGTTCATGGACGTTTCGGCCGCGGCCGTCCCTTCGCAGGCGCGCCACACGACGCGCGCCTCACTTCAGAAGCGAGTTTAGCAAGCCCACACGCGTCCCGGAAGCTCGGCCTTGAATGAAAGATCGTGACCGCTACGTTCACCTTCCGGTCAGAAGCCGGGGAGTAGATTCGCGGTTATGAGCACGCAACTCGCCAAATTTTCGATCGGCCAGGTTGTGCGGCACCGCATCTATCCCTTCCGCGGTGTCATCTTCGACGTGGATCCCACCTTCGCCAACACCGAGGAATACTGGCTCTCGATTCCGGAGAACATCCGGCCTCACAAGAACCAGCCGTTCTATCATCTGCTGGCGGAGAACGAGGACAGCTCGTACGTGGCCTACGTCTCCGAGCAGAACCTGCTACCCGACGACACCGGCCAGCCGGTCGGCCATCCGCAGGCGGCGATGATCTTCGAGAGCTTCCGCGAAGGCCAGTACCGTCTACGCCAGCGGGTCAGCCACTAGGCTGACCGCCTAAGAGCCGCCGATCGACGGATCGATCTGGCGCGCCCTGGCCTTGTCAGCCGCCCCGCCCGCGGCGTCCCCCAGCGCTTCCCGAACCTCTCCGCGCCCTTGCAGCGCCGTCGCGTTGAGCGGCTGGGCCGCCAGGGCCGCGTCGTAGAACTCGCGCGCCAGCAGCAAGTCGCCCAATTGCCGATAGGCGTCGGCCTTGCCGGTCAACGTCAACGGATCCCTCGGCGTCAGCCTCAGGACCGCATCGAAGTCGCGGATCGCGCGGTCATGGCGGCCCATCTGCTTGAACGCCAAGCCGCGATTGTACAGCACCACGTCGTCCTTGGGGTTGACCACCAACGCCCTGTCGAAGTCGGGAATCGCGCGCTCCGCCTGGTTGATCGCCACATAGAGACTGCCGCGGGCGTTCAGGGCCACAGGATCGTCAGGCGATATCGCGAGAGCGCTCGCGAAATCCTTCAGGGCCGGATCGATCTTGCCTTCGGCGGCAAAGGCTCGCCCCCGCCCGGCCAGCACTTGAAGGTCCTGAGGATTGCGCCGCAGCAGATCCTCGAAATCGCGCCGGGCGTCCTTGGGCTTGCCGGCGCGCAGCGCCTGCTCGGCGCGTTCCAGCTGCGCCTGCTGGTCGGCAGTCCGCCGCCCGCCCATATCTGCATAGACGACGATTTCCTCGCTGGCAGGCCTGGAGGCGGGCGCCGTAACCGTCATGGCCTTGCGGATTGCGTCCGCGGAGATCGCCTCGGGCCCCCCCACCGTGACCAGCGGACCGCGCCCGGCCCAGTCCCGCGCGAACTGACCCTTCACCGCCGGCGGCTGCAGGTCTTCCAGCAGCACGTCGAACGCCCTGAGACCCTCGCGCGGCGCGAGCTGGGGCATGCCGTCCAAGGCGCGTTGCAGGATTTCGCCCGCCTGGTTCGAAGCTCCCGGCGTGCCGCCGATCGCCCCGCGGATCAGCGCCCGAAGTTGGCCCAGCGCGATCTCGATCTCCGCGTCGGTCGGGCCCTCCACGGCAAACTTCTCGACCTCGCCCTGCACGAGTCCGATGGCGCGCAGCTCACCGCCCTTCGAGGGAGCCATGGCGACGCAGGTCTTGAGCGAGTCGGGCCGTAGGTCGGTGGAGATGTTGGTCTGGGTGAACGGTGCGTCCGACCGCGTGCCGACCACGTTCAGCCGCCGCTGCAGGACGGCCCGCCAGACTTCCCGCAGGAGCAGGATGCGCAGACGGGCCGCCGGCGCATCCTGGACGTTATCCGGGGCGGCCACGCGGCAGATCCGGACCACCGGCGTCGCGCCAGGCACGGTCTCGGTCATCACCTCGACGCCGAGGCTGACCGGCACGCGGGACGACGGCGGGGCGGCGCCGGCAGCGCCCCTGCCCGACCAGTCGCCGAAGACCGCCCGCACCTGTTGCTCCATGGCGTCCAGCGGCAGGTCGCCGGCGATCACGAGCACGGCGTTTTCCGGCCGATACCAGCGGTCGTAGAAGGCCTTCAGGCGGGCCGGCGTCAGGGTGGCGCCCGTCTGCGGCGGACCCAGGATCGGCCGCGCCGCAGAGCGCAGCCCGCCGTCCTCGAAAGCGCTGACCCGCTCCCGGAATTGCGCCAGACCACCGGTTCGCGCCGCCCGCTCTGCCTCCACCACCGACCGCTGCCGGGTCACAGCGGGCTCGCCGAAGACCAGCCCATCGGCAACGTCGCGCAGCCACTTCTCGGCGGCGGTCAATTGCAGGGGATCGAGTGTCGGCAGGTCGATCTGGTAGGTGGTCTGGGCGAGGTCGCTCGCCGCATTGCGATCGGCGCCGAACACCATCTTGACGGGCGCGAAGGTCAGCGCCGCCTGGCTTTCGCCGAACGAACGGGTGGCCTCGAAGGCCATGTGCTCAACGAGGTGGGCCGCTCCGCGCTCCGCCTCGTCCTCCTGATAACTGCCCACCGTGAATCCGAGGCGAAGTGAGACGGCGCCCTTGGGTGTCGAGGTGTGCTCGAGCGCATAGCGCAGGCCGTTGGGCAGCCGGCCGTAGCGCACCTGCGGGTCCCAGCGCATCAGCGGCGCGGCCGTGGTCAGACCCAGCGCCACCGGCTCGCCCGGCGCCTGCGCGGCCGCGGCGCCGGCGGCCAGCCAGACGACGATGGCCCCGGCGGCCTCCAGGTGACGACGCTTGCGCAAGATCCGATGCTCTTCCCCGACGGCTTAGGCCCAGGACCAGAGCCGTGGCAATTGGGCAGCCGTTGGGCGAATTGTGCGCAGGCGACCGGATTTGCGCATCATCGTTACGGGGGAGCGCCGTGCGACGGCCCACTCAGAACGGAACTTCCCAACGAAGCGCGCCATTCTGCGGCCATGAGGATGACCTCGTGAGCGCCGACGGCTTCCAAGGCGGCCCGCCGCCGGGCGCTCGCCCCGACTGGACCATCGACCAGGCGTGGGAGGCCTATACGCCCTCCGAGCACCGCGTGTGGGACACGCTCTATGAACGCCAGTCGGCCCTGCTGGCCGGTCGCGCCTGCGATCCGTTCCTCAACGGTCTGGAGGCCCTGGACCTGCACCGTGGCGGCATCCCGGACTTCGCCAAGCTGAACGCCGAGTTGAACCGGCTGACGGGCTGGACCGTCGTCGCCGTGCCGGGCCTGGTGCCGGACAACGTCTTCTTCGACCATCTCGCGAACCGCCGCTTCCCGGCGGGCCAGTTCATCCGCAAGCCCGAGCAGCTCGACTACCTGCAGGAGCCGGATATCTTCCACGACGTGTTCGGCCACGTGCCGATGCTCACCGATCCGACCTTCGCCGACTATATGGCCGCCTATGGAAAGGGCGGCCAGCGGGCCCTGGGCCTCGGCCAGTTGCACAACCTCGCCCGGCTCTACTGGTACACCGTCGAATTCGGCCTGCTGCAGACGCCGGCGGGCGTGCGGATCTACGGGGCGGGCATCGTCTCCAGCCGTGCGGAGTCGATCTTCGCCCTCGATGATCCCTCGCCCAACCGCCTCGCCTTCGACCTGGAGCGCGTGATGCGCACCCCGTATCGCATCGATGACTTCCAACAGGTCTATTTCGTCATCCCGTCGCTGCAGGCGCTACTCGATGCGACCCTGCAGGATTTCGCCCCGATCTATGCGCGGCTGGCGGAGGCCAGGGACATTCCGATCGAGGCCATCCTGCCTGAGGACCGCGTGCTGAACCGCGGCACCCAGGCCTATGCCCGAGACCACGCCAGCTAGCTTCAGGGCGTCTTGATCAGGGCGTCGTAGATCCAGGCGCGGTTCTTGCGCTGGTACTCCATCGCCCGGTCGGCGGCCTGGACCATGAAGATCATGAAGACGTCGTTCTTCGGATCGACCCAGAACTCGGTGCCGGCGATGCCCCACCAGCTGAACGTGCCGTTCCCCGGCCGCTGCAGCTTGTCGTCGGTCACCAGGCTGAAGCCCAGGCCGAAGCCCATTCCTGCGCCCGGGAAGAAGAGGCCGGCCTTGCGGATCTCAGGCGTCGTCTGGTCCTGGCGCATGCGGGCCAGGGTCTCGGGCTTCAGGATGCGCACGCCCTTGTACTGTCCGTCGCCCTCGAGCATCAGCACGAAGCGGAGGTAGTCCTCCGCGGTGGACGAGAGGCCGCCTCCGGCGGAGAGGAACGGCGTTGGCTTCGCATAGTCATAGTAGATGTTGCCCAGCGGCCCCACCGCGCCGCCGCCGAGCGCCTCGGCGAACCGCGGGCGCTTGGATTCCGGCTGCCAGAAGGCCGTGTCGGTCATGCCGAGCGGACCCGTCACGCGTTCCTTCACGAGCACGTCCAGCGGCTTGCCGCCGGCCACCTCGACCACCGCGCCCAGCACGTCGGTCGAGCGCGAATAGAACCACGCCGTTCCGGGCTCGGAGCGGAGCGACAGCTTGGCGATCAGCCTGGCGTAGTCGCGCGCCTTAAGGTCGGTGCGGTTCTCGCCGCCGGCGTCCCAAGCCTTGGCGATCGGCGTGGTCGGCTGGATGAAGCCGTAGATGAGGCCGGAGGTATGGCTCATCAGGTTGCGGACGAGCAGCGGCTTCGTCGCCGGGACGCTCGTGCCATCGGCCTGCCAGACGCGGAGGTTCGCGTACTCCGGGAGGTACTTCGAAACCGGCGCATCGAGGTCGAGCTTGCCCTCCTCCACGAGGGTCATGGCGGTGACCGAGACGATCGGCTTGGTCATTGAGAAGACGCGGAAGATGGTCTCCTCGGAAACCGGCGCCGTCTGGCCCGGACCCTGGGTTCCGAAGCCCTCCTGAAACAGCACCTTGCCGTGTCGGCCGATCATCAGGTAGGCGCCGGCGATCTTGCCGGCCGCGACGTCCGCCTTGAGGCCGGCACGCGCGACGTCGAGCTTCGCCGGATCGAAGCCCAGCGCCGCCGGGTCGCTGCGAACGATGGACGAGACTTTCGGATCCACCGTCCCCTTGGGCGCACCCGCCGCCGGCAGGCTCAGCGCCAGCGCCGCCAAAGAGACCACAGCCGCCGCCGCGCGCGCTCTCACCGCCCCGATGCTCATGTCTTCACGCCTCCCCGTCCCGCAGTGATGGCGCCGTTCGTCAGCCCGTGGCAATCCGTGACCGGCTCAGTAATCGCGCCGCCAGCGCAGGGCCAGGCGCCCCGCGTCGATGCCGCCCAGGCGCGAGAGGATCGAGAGGTTGCGCTTCACCCGCCACTCGACCTGCGCCGAAGGCCCTTCGCGCCCCCCGCCCGTGATTTCCAGATAGACGTTGTCGGTCAGGTACTTGCCGCCGGAAACTGTGACGCCGCTGGCGTCGCCGCCGCCCAGCGCCAGACGATCAAGGCGGGCGAAGGCGCGCAGGTTGCCCACCACGTCCAGCCCGCCGCCCCGCGCCAGCGACGCGACCGCCGAGGCGAGCTGGGCGGCTTCCAGCGGCGATAGCTGCGAGGCCGTGCGTCCGAACAGCACCTGCGAGAGCACTTCGTCGCTGGGCAGGCTCGGCGTCGAGGTGAGCGTGATCTCCGGCCGGTCCGCCGTGCCGCGAATCCGCACCTGTGCGGTCAGCGAGGGATCGTCGCGCGCCGCCGTCAGGTCCAGCCGCACACCGGACGAATGGGTCGACAGGTAAACGACGCTGGTCGGGTCGAACTCGAAGCGCTTGCCGGCGAAGTCGTAGTCGCCGCGCACCACCCGCGCCGTGCCGGAGAGCACCGGGTCCGACGTCGTGCCGCCCACGTGGGCGTCGAGCGAAAGCTCCGTGTCCAATCCGTGGCCGCGCAGGAAGACGCCGCGGTTCGCCTTCAGCGCCACGTCCAAGGCCCAGCCCTCTCCGCGCAGGTTCGAGGGTGGCAGCGAGGCCGGCAGGTCGGGCGGCCGGTTCTTCTCCACCACCTCCATTGCGACTACGCCGGACGGCGTCGGCAGCCGCGCGGCCACGTCGGCGCGGTCGATCGCGAGCGCGCCGGTGAGCTTCACCTTGCCGTTGGCGTCGCGGTTGATGGTCGCCTGGCCGCTCGCCGAGGCGGTGGCGATGTCGTTGTCGATCAGCCGGAAGCCCCTCAAGTTCAGGCGGAAGCTGGAGGCGCCTTCGCGCACCAGGCTGATGCGGCCCGAGCCTGTCACCGATCCGCCATGGCCGTCGACGCCCGTGGCCTGGCTGACATTGACGGCGTTCTGAGCGAAATCGGCCTTGAGCGAGACGTTTTGGAGCGAGAGCCCCGTCGCCCCGTCGTCGAACCGTCCTCCTTCGACCGCGATGGCGCCGCTCGCAGTCGGATTGGCCAGCGTCCCCCCAAGGCTTCCCTGGGTGCGCACGCGGCCAGCGAGGCTGCGCTCGCCCCCGACCAGCAGGTCGAACAGCGGCCGGACCTCGCCTTCCGCCACGAATTGTCCGCGCATAGGCCGCTGACGGGCGATGGCGATGCGGAAGGGCGCGGCGCTCGCTTCGGCAGGCAACACCACCTCGCCGTCGGCCTTCAGGCCCTGGCCGTTGGTCGCCGCGAGGCTGAGCGTGAGCGCGTCGCCGGACAGGCGACCGCGCAGGCTGCCGTCGATACCCGAAACAGGAGGCGCGCCGCGGCCGCGGGCGCCGGCGAGCTTCGCCTCCAGCGAGCCCTCCAGGCGATTCCCGCGCCCCTGCAGCACCAGGGTGGCGTCCGTTCGTCCCGCCAGGTCCTCGTTCACGAGACCGAGGCTCAAGCCCGCGACCTGGGCCCGGACGTCGGCGCCGGCGTCTGAGAGCCGGCCGTCGAGGTCCACGCGCGCGCCGTCGGAGGCCGCCAGCCGTAGCCGCGCGCTCTTCTCCGGCCCGCCAAAGCGAACCTGGGCGGTCTCCACCGTATGGAGGTCGCGCCCACCTAGCCGGCCGATGCCGTCGAAGGTCGCGGAATAGCCGGGCTTCGCCTCAGCCAGCACGCCGCGTCCGTTCAGGCTCCATTTCCCGCCATCCGAGGTTCCCTCGGCCTGGCCGGCGTAGGGCAGCCTCGCGAGCGGCCCGTCGGCCGTCAGCCGGCCGCTGCGCACGACGAGGGTCGAGCCGCCGGCCCGGGCGTTCTCCGCCGCCAGGCTGAGCACCGCCCGCGCCCCGCCGGGGGCCTCGGCGATCTTCACCGTCCCGGTAACCCGCCCGGCGTCAAGGAAGGCGCCGCGGGTGACGGTGACCTGCAGGTCCGCAGCGGAAGGCGCCCGCGCCCTGAGCGACAACGCGCCGGACGCCTTGACGCCGCCCGCGTCCACCGAAAGCCCCGTCAGGTCGATACCGCCGGCGGGAAAACGGAAGTCGGAGCGCGCCCGGGCGGGGCCGTAGGCGCTGCCGGCAGTGAGCGCGGCCATGCCGCTGGAGCCGTCGGGCTTAGCCAAGAAACTGAGCGTCAGGTGGGCGTCCTTCAGCGGCAGCCGGGGCACGTCGATGGATGCCAAGTCGGCAACCAGGTCGGCGCGAGGCGCGCCCAGCGTTCCCGTGACGGCGCCCGAACCCTTGGCGCGTCCGGCGATCTCCACCGGGCCGGCATGGAACGGGCCTTCCGCTGTCCAGTCCAGCTTGAAGCTGAGCCCACCGTCCGGCGCCAGCACGCCTGCAGTATTGGCCTTCAGCGCGGCCCCGTTCAGCACGGCCGAGCCCACTGACAACCTGCGTCCCTGAAGGTTCGCACGCGCCGTCAGCGTCGGCTTGCCGCCCAGCAGGCGGTCCAGCTCAGGGTAGCCCGTCGCGAAGCGCTCGCCGCGCACGTCGAGCCCGAACGTCCACGGCTGGCCCGCACGTCCTTGCGCCGCCGACCAGCTGGCCTGGGCCGCGCCGGCGGCTCCTGCGCGGGCCGCGGCTAGGTTGGAGATCGCGGCATTGCCCTTGAAGGTGAGCTCGCCCAGCAGGGTGCGCGCGCCCGTCGCCTCCAAGGTCAGCCCGGAGCCCGTGACCTTCAGGTCGCGCATCAGCAGGCGCCCGTCGGCCAGTCGCGAGCCGTCGAAGATCGCGCGCGGCACGGCGCCCAACGCGGCCGCCAGGTAGCCCGCGCCACGCCCCCCGCCGCCGGCGAGGCTCGTGCGGATGTCCCATTGGCCGCCCCGCTCGGTGACCTGCAGCGGGCCCGCGGCCCGGGCCAGGCTGTATCCCGCGTAACCCGCGTTCGTGACGGCCGCAGTCCCATCGAAGCGCCAGCCGCCGTTCGCCTGCGTCAACCTGCCCGCGGCGCGCGCAGGCCCCATCTCGGCGACGTCGGTGATCCGCGACAGTCGCGGTGTCTGAGCGGTCAGGGCGAGGCCTCCCGGCCCGATCCGACGCTGGCCGACATCGCCCAGGCCGACCGCGCGCAAGGCGAGGTTGTCGCTCGCCATTCGGGCATCCAGGGCGAAGAGCTCCGGGCCGGCCCTGCGCCCCGCGATCACGAAGCTCGCCCGCGGCCCGAACCGCCGGGCGTGCGGCGCGGTCAGCGACGAGGCGGTCAGGGTGATCCAGCCGCGGGCGTCGCCGCCAGCCTTGTTCCAGTCGCCGACCGCGCGAAGCGCCTCCGTGGCGCCGGAGGTCGCCACGGCGCCGAAGCGGCCCTCGGAGAGCGCCCCGCCGGCCACCGCGCTCAGCCGGAACGTCGCGTTCGGAGGCAGCCCCAGCGCGCCTGCGAGCGCCCCGCCCTGGGCCTCCTGCGCCTCGGCGAACACCTTCAGCGGTCGCGTCCTGGCGACGTCGAAATCCGCATAGAGATAGTCGCCGGGGCGCAGCACGCTGACCGCCCGGACCTCGCCGCGCTGGCCTCCGCTCCGCTCGACGTCCAGCGTGGCGGCGAGATCGTAGACGCCCCGCTCGTAGCTGAACTGCGGCGTCAGCTCGATGCGCGCGCGCGCCTGACCGATGTGGAAGGAGACCGGCAGTCCCGTGTCCTCGCCCTTCGGCGTCAGCGTCGGCCGGCGCAGCAGGTGGATCACGTCCGCCTCCACCAGGTCGGCGTGGAAGTGGCGGTTGAGGAGATCGAGATAACGCCAGGTCATGTGGGCGTTGTCGGCCTGAAGCCAGACGCCCTTCTCGTCGCTGATGGTGAGCTTCTGGACCCGGACGTCGCGCCAGATGTCGCCTGAAATGCCCTGCACCTTCAGCCGCCCGAAGCGACCGATCTTCAGGCCGTTGGCCGTGGTCTCGACCAGGAACCGGCCCTGCGGCAACAGCACCCCATAGCGCGCGCCGGACAACACCAGGGCGAGGACGGCAAGCAACGCGAGCCCCGAGATCGCGAGGACCCGAAGCCAGGTCCTGCCGGACGGCAGCTCTATGGCGTCAGGTTCACTCAAAAGCTCTGTCCGATGCTGACGTAGATCTGGAACGGCGCGTCGCCATGGCGCGCGTTGAGCGGGACGGCGACATCGACGCGCAAAGGCCCGAAGCCCAGGTTGTAGCGCACCCCAATGCCGGCCCCGACGCTCAGGTCGTGGAACACCGGGGTCTGCGAGGTCCCGATCGTGCCGGCGTCGACGAAGGCGGCGACGCCCCACTCCTTGGTCAGCTCGTGACGCAACTCGACGGAAGCCTCGACCAGCGAGAGGCCGCCCTCCGGCGTGTTGTCCGCCAGCCGTGGGCCGACCTCCTGGTAGCCGAAGCCGCGCACTGACCCGCCGCCGCCGGCGTAGAACCGCTGCGGCGCCGGAACGTCGGCCACCGAGCCGTTCACGATGCTGCCCAGCTTGATCCGGCTCGCCAGCACCGTGCGTCCCTCTCCGCTGAGCGGCAGGTAGCCTGACGCCTGGCCGGTGAGCTTCAGGTAAGGGAGCGTCCCGTCCCCGGTGAGCAAGGTCGGCTCGGCCCGCACGCGGACCCGCCAGCCATGCTTCGGGTCCAGCGGGTCGTCGGAGCGGTCCAGCGCCATGTCGAGCAGGCCGGCCAAGGTGGTGATGTCGCGGCCGAGCGAAGTCAGCGCGCCGACCCGCACCTCGCTGGTGCGGCTGACGTCGACGGACCCGCCCCAGGTGAAATAGGTGCCGGTGAACCCGAAGATCGCGTTCTGACCCCAGCGGTGGGTGACGTCGGCGCTGAGGGTCACGCCTTCCTGGTCATAGGCCGGAGTCGAGGTGCGGTAGACCGCGGCGCGCTCGGTCAGCGTCTGCTGCGGCATCCGCCAGTGCGGCTGCTTGAGGTCGACCTGCACACGGCTGTCGAGGTTCGACGCGCGCGCCAGGATCGAGAAGGTGTCGGCCCGGCCGAGCAGGTTGTAGCGCGTCCACTTGACGTCCAGTCCGGCGCCCTCGGTGGTGCCGTAGCTCGCGCCGACCTCGATGGTCCGCTTCTGCCGCTCGGAAAGGCTGACGACCACCGGCCGCAGGCCCTCCGGCGTCAGCTGGTCGGCGGGGGCCAGCGCCACCGTGACGGAGTCGTAGACGCCGGTGTCCAGCAGCCGCCGCTCGAGCTCGGCGACGTCCTCGGGCTTGTAGGGATCGCCGCGCCGCCAGGGCGCCAGGGGCGCAAGCCAGGCGGCGCGCGTACGGCCATTGGTGGTGAGCTGCAGCCCATCTAGGCGCGCGATGGAACCGGCCGCGATCCTGTAGTCGGGCTGCACCGTATGGTTCGCGTGGTCGACCACGACCTGCCGCGGCTCGGTCCTGGCGTCCGCGTAGCCCAGCTTCTCCAGTGCGGCTACCGCGCGGCCCTCGGCGCTCACCACTTCGGCGGCGCGGCCAGGCACGCCGGGCGGCAGCGCCAGCGCCACCTGCGCAGCCGCGGCCGAGGCGGCGTCCGGCGGCGGCCCCACCCAGTCGATCCTTGCGTGGCCCAGCACGAAGCGCGGCCCCGGCGTGACCCGCACGATCGGCCGGGGCTGGTCGCCTTCGCCCACGTCCGGCTCCACCTGGTAGGCGTAGTAGCCTTCGGAGCGCAGGACGGCGATCACGTCCTCGGCGGCGTCGTGGGCGCGGCGGCGGGCCTCGAACCGGTTGTCGATCGGCCGCTCTGTATCGCCGACGGCGCGCACAATGGCGGCCCTGAGGTCAGATGGAAGCTGGCCCTCGATCTGCGCCTTGGGTTCCGCAAAGGCCGCCGTCGCGCAGAGCGCCGGGACTGTGGCGGCCGCGCAGGCCAAGACGGCTAAGCCAGCTCGAGCCAAGCTCTCGAATCCTCGCGCGCCCCAGTCTCGGGTGTAGCCGCGCCCACCCCGGCTGTCACGCGCGCCGGAGCTGCCCAAATGGCGGGCATCGGCGGCCTGGCGCAGCCCGGGGCGCGGTTTGCCCGCGCTGCTCTTCCTGAGACGCCTTAAGGGCCGTAGGGTCAAAGGCAGAGAGTCAGGGCGGCGAGGTGGAATTGGGCGTGGCGAAGGCGGAACGGGCCAAGGTGGCGCAGGACGCCGGCGCGGCCGCGCTTGCCTATGACGAGATGCGGGGCCACAGCGGCAAGGTGCGCCCGCATTACGCGGCGCTCGCCGAACGCATCGCCACGCTGTCCGCAGACGAGCTCGCCGAGCGCCAGCGCACCCTGGAGCGCTTCTTCCTGCTGCAGGGCATCACCTTCACGGTTTACGGGGCGGAAAGCTCCACTGAACGGATTATCCCAACCGACCTCCTGCCGCGGATCATCTCAGCCGATGAATGGCAGACCATCGAGCGGGGCCTGACCCAGCGCCTGAAGGCGTTGAACATGTTCCTGGCCGACATCTATTCGGGCCAGCAGATCCTGATGGACGGGGTGATCCCGCGCGAGCTGGTGCTGACCGCGCCTTCTTACCGGCGCGAGATGCAGAACCTCTATGTGCCGCACGGCGCCTACGCGAACGTGTGCGGCTCGGACCTGATCCGCCAGCCGGACGGCAAGTTCGCGGTGCTGGAGGACAATCTGCGGGTCCCCTCCGGCGTGTCCTACATGCTGACCAACCGGGAAGCCTCGAAGCGGGTGTTCCCAGGCACCTTCCGCGGTGCGGGCGTTCGCCCCATCGATCGCTACCCCGACCTGCTGCTCTCGACGCTGAAAAGCATGGCGGCCGACTGGCGGCCGAACCCCCAGGTCGTGGTGCTGACCCCCGGGGTCTACAATTCGGCTTATTTCGAGCACGCCTACCTAGCCCGCCTGATGGGCGCGCCGCTGGTCGAGGGCCGCGACCTCGTGGTGCACGACAACATGGTCTACATGCGCACCACCACGGGCCTGCGCCGGATCGACGTGATCTACCGGCGCGTGGACGACGACTTCATCGATCCCCTCACCTTCCGGCGGGATTCCGGACTTGGCGCGGCCGGCCTGTTCAACGCCTACCGCGCCGGGAACGTAGTCTTCTGCAACGCCCCCGGCACCGGCGTCGCCGACGACAAGGCGGTCTATGCCTACGTTCCGGAGATCGTTCGCTACTATCTGGGTGAGGACGCCATCCTGCCGAACATCGAGACCTACCTGTGCCGCGAGCCGGCCCAGCTCAGCCATGTGCTGGCAAACCTAGACAAGCTGGTGGTCAAGGCGGTGGGGGCGTCGGGCGGCTACGGCATGCTAGTGGGGCCGCACTCGACCAAGGCCCAGCAGGCCGAGTTCGCCGCGGCGCTGAAGGCCGATCCGGCCAACTACATCGCCCAGCCTACGATCCAGCTCTCCACCGCCCCCTGCCTGGTCGACCACACGATCGAGCCGCGCCACGTGGACCTGCGCCCGTTCGTGCTCTGCGGCGAGAAGACCGTCGTGACGCCCGGCGCCTTGACCCGCGTGGCGATGCGGAAAGGTTCGCTGGTGGTCAATTCCAGCCAGGGCGGCGGTTCCAAGGACACCTGGGTGCTGACCGACGGCAAGGACCTGCACCCATGAGGCCGGTCCCATGATGTTGGCGCGGGTGGCGGACAGCCTCTACTGGATCGGCCGCTACGTGGAGCGGGCCGAGCACCTTTGCCGGCTCTCCGACGTCATGCTGACCGCGACCTTGGACCGAACGGAGTCGGCCACCCAGATCGCGCGCATCGCCTTGGCCGCCGTGGGCGACAGCCGCGATGTCGCCAAGGCCAAGAACCCCTACGAGGCGGCGCTGTCGCTGGTGCTGGACCGCGAAGACGCGGGCTCGGTGGCGATGTCGCTCGCCCGCGCCCGCGAGAACGCCCGCCAGGTGCGCGACCAGATCACCACGGAGACCTGGGAACGGCTGAACATGATCCACCTGCGGATGGCCGATCCCAAGGCCGCGCGCGCCTTCGCCGACGGCTCGCAGGCCTTCCTGCACGACACCATCGCCGACCTGCACCTCTTCAAAGGGGCCGCCGACGCGACCATGAGCCACGGTGAGGGCTGGCGCTTCCTGCTGCTCGGCGTCTATCTGGAACGGGCGCAGCTGATCGGCTCGCTGCTGGAGGTCTGCTTCGGTGAGAAGCGCCGGCGCGCGCTCACCGACCATTCGGCGCTCACCGGCCTGCTGCGGATGGGCTGCGCGCTGGAGCCGTACCTGCGGGTCTACACGGCCGACATGCAGCCGCGCTTCATCCTGGAGTTCCTGTTGCTGGACGAGGACTTCCCGCGCTCGGTCCGCTTCTGCACCGCGCGCATCGAGGAGCACCTGGCCTCGCTCAGCCGGCATGTCGAGGCGGCCAGCGCCGCGGGCCCCGACCGCCTGGCGTGCCGGCTGCGGGCGCGCCTGCAGTACGCCGACATCGACGAGATCCAGTCCGGCGGCGCCAGCGCCTTCCTGGGCGCGGTGCTGGACGAATGCGCCGCGGTTCACCGGGCGATCTACGAGACCTTCGTGGCCTACCCCCTCGAACATCACCTGCCGGCCTAAGGACCAGACCTTCGGTGCTTCTCGAAGTCCGTCATGTCACCCGCTACCAGTATGATGAGCCCATCCGCGAAAGCGTGATGGAGGTCTGGATGCAGCCGCAGAAGCGCGCCGACCAGCGGCTGATCGGATTTGACCTGGAGGTCGACCCGGCGGCCCAGTTGTTCTCCTACCCAGACACCTTCGGCAACGCGGTCTATCACTTCGATATCCCCCAGCCGCACGACCGGCTGACCATCGTCGCCCGCTCGGCGGTGGAAACCGAGGATCCGCAGGAGCTGCCGGACGCGCTCGACCGCGGCGAATGGGACCGGCTGAGAAGCGACTTCGTGCGGGGCGAGAACTTCGATTTCCTCCATGCCCATGGCTTCACCGGCGCAACCGAGGCCTTGGCCAAATTCATGGCCGAGAAGCGGCTCGACGACCTGCGCACCCGTCAGGACCCGCTGAACGCGCTGCACGCCCTGAACACCGCCATCTACGAGGCCTTCGCCTACGAAGCGGGCGTGACCCGGGCGGACTCCCCGATCGACGACGTGCTCAAGGCCCGCAAAGGAGTCTGCCAGGACTTCGCGCACGTCATGCTGGCGATCTGCCGCGGCTGGGGCGTGCCCGCGCGCTACGTTTCCGGCTACCTCTTCACCGACCGTAAGCACGGCGACCGCTCCGATCCCGACGCCACCCACGCCTGGGTGGAGGTATTCCTGCCCAGCCTGCGCTGGGTGGGCTTCGACCCGACCAACAACATTCTCGCTTGCGAGCGGCACATCGCCTGCGCCGTGGGCCGCGACTACTCCGACGTGCCGCCATCGCGGGGCGTCTACAAGGGCGAGGCGGACAGCGAGCTGGCGGTTGGCGTGACCGTCCGCCGCGCCCGAGCGGCGGTCAGCGAGCCCGAGTTCATGCGCATCGCCCAGCCGGCCGGCGGCCGTGGGTCCGGCCAGCGCCGTTCCTCCGCGAGCACCCTCGCCTACGACCAGCAGCGCCACCAACAGCAGCAACAGCAGCAGCAATAGCCGGCCCGCTTTCGGCTGGACTGACGCTGCGGCGGGCGCGCACCGTCCGGGCGAGACGGAGACGCGCCATGTCCCACGAACCCTACGAGACCATCCTCTACGAGACAGACGGTCCGGTGCTGACCGTCACGCTGAACCGGCCGGAGAAACTCAACGCCTACACCGCGACCATGGGCGCAGAGCTGGAGGACGCTTTCCTGCGCGCGAGCGACGACGACGACATCCGCTGCGTGATCGTCACCGGCGCGGGCCGCGGCTTTTGCGCCGGCGCGGACATCTCGGCGGGCGCGGGCGCGTTCGATAGCGCCGCCGAAGGGTCGGTCGCCTTCACCGGGGCCGGTCGGCCGCGCGGTTCGGGCGCGGGGTTCGTGGGTGCAATCTTCAACTGCAAGAAGCCTTCGATCGCCGCGATCAATGGCGCGGCGGTGGGGGTCGGCGCCACGCTGACCCTGCCGATGGATATCCGCCTAGCCGCCGCCGACGCGCGGATCGGTTTCGTCTTCGCTCGCCGCGGCCTGGTGCCGGAGGCCGGGAGCGCCTGGTTCCTGCCCAAGCTTGTGGGCTTGCCGCAGGCCATGCGCTGGTGCCTGTCCGGCCGCCTGATCTCCGCCGAAGAAGCCCGCGACGGTGGCCTGGTGGCGGAGGTGACCGAGCCAGCGGCGCTGCTCGACCGGGCTCGCGCGATCGCCAGGGAAATCGCGGAAAACACCGCGCCTGTCTCCATCGCCCTGACCCGCCAGATGCTCTGGCGCTACGCCGGCGCGCCCGACCCTTTCGGGCTGCTCGCCATCGACGGCCGCCTCTCCATGGAACTCGGCAAGGGAGCCGACGTGCGCGAAGGCGTCCAGGCGTTCCTCGAAAAACGGTCGCCGAAGTTCCCCGGCAAAGCCTCGGCGGACATGCCGGGACTCTATCCCTGGTGGGAGGCCTGAAGGCGCTGCGGCGGGAGAGCGCTCTTGCGAAGACGCTCTGACCCTGCGTCCGGTGTGGGGCCGACGATCGGCGCGCCACAGGGCCGTCGTAGCCCGCCGCAGCCGCTTAGATCTAAGGGGTGCGCCCCCGCCCCGCCAGGGCGGCGCTCGTAGGCCGGGTGAGGTTCGAACTCACGACCATTCGATTAAAAGTCGAATGCTCTACCACTGAGCTACCGGCCCGCGACGCATTGGCGCCGAGAAGGCCCGGCGAAGCGGCGCGGACGTTTAGCATGCGGCCGGGCGCACGCAAGCGCGGCACACTGAAGCCGCGCCCTCAATTCGCCCACGATATGGTCTAGGATGGGCTCCGATGAGACCTGAAACGCCCCTGATCCTGCTCGCGGCGGGCGCCCTGTTGTCCGGCTGCCTGACGACCCGCGAGAACGGCTCTCCCAAGGTCGAGACGACCTCGGAGGCGAACCGCGAGAGCCTGAAGCGCGCAGCCGAGGCGCCGCTGCGTGACGTCAACCTGCTGCGCACCAAGGTGCCCGACGCGCTGCTGTTCGCTATGGCGGACCCCTACAGCCGCCCGCCGCACGACTGGCAATGCCGCGAGATGGTCGCCCTCGTCCAGCCGTTGGACGACGCCCTCGGTGACGACCTCGACATCGCGACCAAGGACCAGAAGGGCATGGTCGAACAGGGCAAGGGCTCGGCCCTGGGGTTCGCCGCCGGGGCTGCGTCGGACGCCATTCCGTTCCGCGGCTGGGTCCGCAAGCTGACAGGCGCGGAAAGGCACGACGCCTTCGTGCAGCAGGCGATCACCGCCGGCGCGGTGCGCCGGGCCTACCTGAAGGGTCTCGGCGAGGCCCGCGGCTGCAATCCGCCGGCGACCCCCAGCCACGTGAAGGCCGGCACCGAGGTGCCGACCCAGGCGCTCAAGCCACGCTATCCGATCCGGCTGCCGTCCGAGCCCTGAAATCGCGGCGGTAGGCGCCCAAGCGGCTCTCGGCGATGGCGGCGCGCAGCTCGCCCATCAGCGCCTGGAAGAGCGCCAGGTTGTGCCAGGAGAGCAGCACCTGGCCCAGGATCTCGCCCGACTTCACCAGATGGTGCAGGTAGGCTTTGGAGTAGTCCCGGCTGGCCGGACAATCGAGGCTCGCGTCCAACGGCTCCTCGTCATCGGCGAAACGGGCGTTCTTCAGGTTGACTGGCCCGTCCCGCGTCCAGGCCTGACCGTGGCGCCCCGAGCGGGTCGGCAGTACGCAGTCGAACATGTCCACGCCGCGCGCCACCGCCTCGACGATGTCGATCGGCTTGCCGACACCCATCAAGTAGCGCGGTCGATCGGCGGGCAGCATGGCGGGCGCAAAGTCCAGCACCTCGACCATGGCTTCGTGCCCCTCGCCGACCGCCAGTCCGCCGATCGCATAGCCGTCGTAGCTGGTCTCCGTCAGCCGCTCGGCCGACTCCCGCCGCAGGGCCTCGGACGTGCCGCCCTGCTGGATGCCGAACAGAGCCTGGGCCTCGCGGACGCCGAATGCAGCCTTGGACCGTTCGCCCCAACGAGCCGAGCGGCGCATCGCCTCCGCGGCCCTCGCCTCAGTGGCCGGCAGAGCCACTAGCTCGTCGAGTTGCATGACGATGTCCGCGCGGAGGAGGTCGGCCTGGATCTCGATCGAGCGCTCAGGAGTGAGCACGTGCCTCGAGCCGTCGATGTGGCTCTGGAAGGTGACCGCCTCCTCGGTGACCTTGGAGATCTTCGAGAGCGACATGACCTGGAATCCGCCGGAGTCGGTCAGGATCGGCTTCTCCCAGCGCATAAATCTGTGCAGGCCGCCCAGCCGCGCCACGCGCTCCGCGGAAGGCCGGAGCATCAGGTGATAGGTGTTGCCAAGGATGATGTCCGCGCCCGTCGCCGCCACTTGCTCGACGGTCAGCGCCTTGACCGTGCCCGCCGTCCCCACCGGCATAAAGGCGGGGGTGCGGATCTCGCCCCGCGGCGTCGAAAGCACCCCGGTGCGCGCCGGGCCATCTGTGGCGGCGATCCGGAACGGGAATGCCGCCATCAGGCCGCTCTCCAGATCAGGCTTGCGTCGCCATACGAATAGAACCGATAGCCGGTGGCGACGGCGTGGGCATAGGCCGCTCGCATGGTCTCCAGGCCGGCGAAGGCCGCCACCAGCATGAACAACGTCGAGCGCGGCAGGTGAAAGTTGGTCATCAGGCCGTCGGCGGCGCGGAAACGATAGCCGGGGGCGATGAAGATCGCCGTCTCCCCGATGAAGGGCCGAATTCTGCCGTCCTCGCTTGTGGCTGACTCCAGAAGCCGCAGCGAGGTAGTGCCGACGCAGACGATCCGGCCGCCGGCCGCTCGCGCGGCGTTCAGGCGCTCGACGGTCCCGGCGTCCACCTCGCCCCATTCGGAGTGCATGCGGTGCTCGGCGAGGTTTTCGGTCTTCACCGGCAGGAAGGTGCCCGCGCCGACGTGCAGGGTGACGAAGGCCGTCTCGACGCGGGCCTCGGCCAGCCGCGCGAACAGCTCCGGCGTGAAGTGCAGGCCCGCGGTCGGCGCGGCGACGGAGCCGTCCTCGGCGGCGTAGACCGTTTGGTAGTCGGCTCGGTCCTGCTCGTCCTCGGCGCGCCGCGCCGCGATATAGGGCGGCAGCGGCATCGCTCCGCGCTCGGCGATCGCCGCGTCCAGGGCGGGCCCGGACAGGTCGAAGGCCAGCGTCACCTCGCCGCCCTGCCCCTTTTCCTTCACGATGGCGTTCAGCTCGCCCAGCAGGCAGGCGCGGTCGGCGCGCTCGCCGAACGCGATCCGGTCGCCGGGCGCCAGCCGTTTGCCGGGGCGCATGAAGGCGGTCCAGGCGTGCGGCGAGAGGCGCCGGTGCAAGGTCGCCTCCACCGCGACGGTGCTGTCTTCGCGCCGACGCACCCCCTTCAGTCGCGCGGGGATCACCCGCGTGTCGTTCAGCACCAGGACGTCGCCGGGCCGAAGCTCGCCAGGCAGATCGCGCACGATCAGGTCCCGCAGGGGCGCGTCCGGCGAAACGACCAGCAGCCGCGCCGAATCCCGCGGGCTCGCGGGCCGTAACGCGATGGCCTCCTGGGGCAGGTCGAAGTCGAAGTCGGCGAGTTGCATGGAAGGCGGCTGAAGGCCACGCGAGGTCTTTCCCGTCAAGCCGCGGCCCGTGCTAGGCAAGGATCAGATGCACTTCGCGCGACTCGTGTTGACCGCCATCCTCGGGCCGCCAGTCGTGGTTGGCGCGCTGTTCTGCGCCCTTGCAGCGGGACTGGCCCAGCTCGGCCGAAGAAGCCCTGCCTGGGACGTTCTCACCCACGCCGCGCCGTTCTACCTGGTCGGCGGCATGATCGCGCTGGCCGCGGGCCTGGTGTTCAGTGACCGCTACCGGACGGCGGCGCTGATCGTCGGCGCTGCGGCGGTGCTGGGGGCAGCGCTGCTGATTGCGCCGGAGTACCTGGATGCAAAACCCCCGCGGGCCGACAAAGCCGCTCCGGGCGCCTTCAAGATCATTCAGTTCAACGCCTGGGCCGGGCATGGCGGGCTCGAACGGCCGGCCGCCTGGATCGCCGCCCAGCAGCCCGACATCGTCATCATGCAGGAAACCAACCTGCGCCTGCGGCAGGCCATTGCGGCGAAAGCCGGCCTGCACATCGTCGACGGCCGCACCGAGGTGACCATCCTCAGCCGCGAGCCACCCATCTCCGTCGCACGGCCGCGAAACGACAAGGAGGGGCCGATGATGTTGAACGCGGCGACCTTCCGCACCCCCGCAGGACCCGCCGCGATCCTGGGCGTGCACTATCCGTGGCCGACCGAGCGCGACCGTATGCAGTACACCGCCGACCTCGTTCGAGTGGTGCGCGGCTATCCATCGGAGACCACGATCCTGGCCGGGGATTTCAACTCAACACCGTGGTCGTTCGCACGCCGGCGCGAGGACCGCGCCTTCGGGCTGATTCGGCGGACGCGGGCGGTGTTCAGCTGGCCGGCGGCGTTCCACCTGCCTTTCCCGCTGCTGCCGATCGATCACGTTTATGCGGGCTCGGCCTGGGCCACGGTGCGCGTGGAACGCGGACCGAAGCTCGGGTCAGACCACTATCCCGTGGTCGTTACGCTAGCGCCGCGCGCGCCGCGGCCAGCCGGGCCTCCAGACGCGCCCGCGCCGCTGTAAGCCGCGCTTCAACGGCATCTCGCTTCTTCGCGAGCACGGCCTCCTCCTTAGCCAAGCCCGCCCGCGCCGCTTCGCCCTCGGCGGCGGCCCGGGCCAGCCGCGCCTCGAGGTCGGCCACCCTCTTCAGCTGCGCCTTGCTGGGCCCTTTGGGCTCGGCGCGCCTCGTCGACTTCAGCTTCTCGAGCTTGCCGCGCGTCCCCGCCGGCCGCCGCAGCACCTCGCCCGGCCTCGCGGTCGCGGCCTTGACCAGCGCCGGATCGTCGGTCTCACGCGCGCGGCCTTCCTTGAAGACGTCCTGCCGCAGACCCCAGGCCGCCAGCGCCTTCGCCTTGGAGCTCACCGCGACCACATAGTCCGTGAGCCCATCCGAGGTCACGAAGACCTTCAGCCGCGCAGCCATGGGCCGACTCAGGCGTCCGCGGCCACCTTCACGGACACGATGCGGCCCGGATCGCGCGGCGGCTCGCCCTTGGGAAGCGCGTCGACGTTCTCCATGCCCTCGGTCACCTCGCCCCAGACGGTGTACTTGCCATCGAGGAAGCGGGCGTCTTCGAAGCAGATGAAGAACTGGCTGTTGGCCGAGTCTTCGCTGTTGCTGCGCGCCATGGAGCAGACCCCCCGGACGTGCGGCTCGCGGGAGAACTCGGCCTTCAGGTCCGGCTTCTTGGAGCCGCCCATGCCGGTGCCGGTCGGGTCACCGCCCTGGGCCATGAAGCGGGGGATCACCCGGTGGAACACGACGCCGTCGTAGAAGCCTTCGCGCGCCAATTCCTTGATGCGCTCAACGTGGCCCGGCGCCAGGTCGGGACGAAGCCTGATCGTCACCGGGCCGGTCTCGAGCTGCATCAGGAGGGTGTTTTCGGGGTCCATCACTTCACCTCAACGGGAATGGTCACATCGCAGGCCGTGAAGTCCGCGCCCTTGGCGGCCCGCATTCGGGCGACCTCGGCCTTGAACCACGCGCCCTTGGGATCGATCACGCGCACCTTCGGCCGGCTCGCCTCAGGTAAATCCGCGAGCACGCGGACGCGATCCATGCGGTCCTGCGGCGCCTCTACCGGCTCTCCGGTCTTGATCTGCCGCACCACGTCCTCGCCCGCGATCACTCGCCCCCAGGCCGTGTAGCGCTTCTCGAGGGACGGATAGGGATAGCGCATCAGGAAGAACTGGCTGTTGCCGCTGTCCGGGTTCTCGTCACGCGCCATGCCGGCGACGCCCTGGCAGTAGAGCGCCCAGGCCGTGACCTTCTGGTCCTTGGTCAAGGGAGCCATCATCATCGACTGGCTCTCGACCGGCAGGGACTTGATGAAGCCGATCTCGGCCACCGTCTGGTCGGCGGCCATCACGAATGGCAGGTCGGCTCCGCGGCGGAAGGTGAACTCCGCCGGGATGTTCGGCTTGGGCGAGCCGCCCTGGCCATTGTTCTGCGGATCGCCGGTCTGGGCCATGAACTTGTCGATCACCCGGAAGAAGCGCTGGCCGTCATAGAAGTTCTCGTGCGCGAGAGCCCGGATCTGCGCCACGTGGAGCGGCGCGACCTCGGGGATCATCTCGACGAGGATCTGGCCCTTGTTGGTGTCGATCACCAGTACGTCGTTGGGGTCGGGCGTCCGCCAGTCGGCGGCGCTGGGCTGGCCCGGCGCGGGCGGCGCCACGGCCGCCGCGGCTTTCGGCTTGGGCGGTGCGGCCGTGGCGGCGGCGGAAATGGCCGCTGCACAGGCGGCGAGGAAGAACAGGCGTTTCATGGACGTCCTCGTAGCGGGCCGCCGCGCGTCGCGCCAGCACCCCTCTCGCCGCCAGGTCAGCCCCGGCCCACGCGCGCCAGCAGCCGTGCCTTGACCCCCGGGCTCACGAAGCGGCTCACGTCGCCGCCCAGCAGAGCGATCTCCTTGACCAGCTTGGACGCAATCGCCTGGTGCCGCGGATCGGCCATCAGGAAGACGGTCTCGATGTCGCGGTCGAGCTGCTGGTTCATTGCGGTCATCTGGAACTCGAACTCGAAATCGGCGACCGCGCGCAAGCCCCGGACGATGATCGTGGCCCCCACCTCACGGGCGAAGTGCATGGTCAGCCCTTCGAAGGGCTGCACGACGATTTCGGTGCCGTTGCGCAGGGGCGCGATCGCCTCCTCCACGATGGCCACCCGCTCATCGAGGTCGAAAAGCGGCCCCTTGCCGGCATTGATCGCTACGCCGATGACGAGGCGGTCCACCAGCTTCACCGCGCGGCCCATGATGTCGGTATGGCCGTTGTGGATGGGGTCGAAGGTGCCCGGATAAAGCCCGACGCGCGTCATGCGGCTTGGTCCCCCAACTGTCCGCCTTCGCCTTTCGCCGCAGAGCGCGGTTCTGGCAAGGAAAATCGCGGGACGCGCGCGACGTGCGCCCCGGCGATCTCAGGCCTTCGAGTTGGGAATCCAGGGCACGATCATGGAGACACGGCGCTTGTACGCCCGGTAGGTGTCGCCGAACACCGCCGTCAGGTCATGTTCCTCCAACTGGATGGCGACCAGGATGTAGCCGGTCGTGGCTACGGCGAAGACCAGATGCCCGAGGCTCATCCTGGGCGTCGACCAGAAGGCTACGATGAAGCCCAGGTAGAGCGGGTGGCGCACGACCCGGTAGAACAGTGGCGTGCGGAACTCGGCGGGGGGTGTTTCCTTGCCCGACGCGTATGCCCAGACCTGGCGCAGGCCGAAGAGGTCGAAGTGGTTGATCAGGAAGGTGCTCGACAGCACCGTCAGCCATCCAAGGGCGCTGATGGCCATCAGGGCCGCGGCGGCGTTGGGATCAACAACCGTCCAGATCGCCTGCGGCAGGGGCCGCCACTGCCAGAACAACAGCACGAGCGCCAGCGAGGAGAACAGCACATAGGTCGACCGCTCCACCTGGGTCGGCACGATTCGGGTCCACATCGCCTTGAATGCCGGACGCGCCATCAGGCTGTGCTGGATGGCGAAAATCCCGAGCAGGGCCGCATCGATGAGCAGTGACGGGATCAGCGCGCCGGCGGTCCCGCTGTCGATCGTCTTCGGGACCACACGCCCCGCCACAAAACCGATGGCATAGAGGAACGACGCAAAGAAGATCGCGTAGCAGACCGCGCCGTACAGAAACGCCAGGATCTTGCCCATTTCCCACCCCTAGGGTTGCTTTGGGCGAACGTTGATCCGACGCGGCGAAGCTGTCAAATTCATCATCCAGCGTTCGGCGAATATCGTCCTGCTGGCCGGTGCGCCGTCCGCCTTGCGGAGGCCCTGCCATGAAAGCCCAGACGGCGCTCGTCGCGCTGACCGCCATCAACCTGGCGCTGCTCGCCTTCAACATCGCCCAGACCAGGGCGGCCCACGCCGACACGTCAGGCATGCTGCGCGGTCGTGGCTTGCAGATCGTCGACGACCGGGGCCGCGTGCGGGCCAGCATCTCGGTGATGCCGGCCAATCCGAGCGATCGCTATCCCGACGGTCGGGTGGGCTCGCCGGAGACCGTGCTGCTTAGGCTCATTGACGAGCACGGGAAGCCGAACGTGAAGATCGGCGCCAGCGAAGAGGGCGGCGGCCTGGGGCTGGGCGGTGGGGTGGACCCCGCCTACGCGCGCATCGCGCCGGAAAAGGGGCGCATGGCCCTCACCCTCACCAACCGCGAAGGCGCCGACAAAGTGGTGACGGCCCCTTAGCGCCCGAGACCGCGGGGGGGCGCCCCTTGGTTTCACCGATAGCGGCGGTTACGCTTCGGTGCTCAGCGAGGGATTTCTCATGCCAGTGGTGGGTATCGGCGGCGTCTTCTTCCGGGCAAACGACGCTGAGGCTCAGCAGGAATGGTATCGAAAGCACCTGGGCGTGTTCTTCGATGGCGCTTCGCCGTGGATGCAGCAGTCCGGCCCCACCGTGTTCATGCCGTTCCCGGCGGACACCGACTATTTTCCCGCGGCCAAGCAGTCGATGCTCAACTTCCGGGTGACGGAACTGGATGCGCTGCTTTCGGCGCTCCGCGACGGCGGCATAGAGGTCATCACCGACCCTGCCTGGAATTCGCCCGAGACCGGCAAGTTCGCCCGCATCCACGATCCGGAGGGAAATCCGGTGGAACTGTGGGAGCCTCCCTCCGAGTAGGTGCGCGCGTTCCGGAGCCAGAGGTCGCGACAGGCCGCGATCGCCTAGGATTGCTCGCCATCCAGCGGCGAGCCGTCGTCCAGGTCGTCATCGCTCTCCTCGCCGCTGTCAGCAAGGCGTTCAACAGAGACCACGTGTTCCTGCTCCGATGTGCGGAAGACGATCACGCCCTGGGTGTTGCGGCTCGCCAGACGCACCTTCCGAACGGGCGTGCGGATCAGCTGACCCTGGTCGGTGACCATCAGGATCTGGTCGCTTTCGTCCACCGGGAACGAGGCAGCCAGGCGCCCACCCTTCTTGGTGAGGTCCTGCGCCAGCAGGCCCTGGCCCCCGCGGCCGGTGCGGCGGAACTCGTACGCCGAGGTGCGCTTGCCGTAGCCTTCGGTGGAGACGGTCAGGATGATCTCCTCGGCGGCGCCCAGTTCGGCGATCCGCTCCGGCGTCAGGCTGACCTCGCCCTCGCCCGCGGCTTCATCGTCTTCCGGCGCGGCAATCTCTTCGCCCTCGTCGCCCTCGGTCGCGTTGCGCATCAGCTTGGCGTGCTTGAGATAGGCGGTGCGTTCCGCAGGCGTCGCCGGCACGGCGCGCAGGATCGCCATGGAGATCACGCTGTCGCCCTCCGCCAGCCGCACGCCGCGAACGCCGGTGGAGTCGCGGCCGGCGAACACGCGAACCTCCTCGACGGGGAAGCGGATGCAGCGGCCGAGCGCAGTCGTCAGCAGGACGTCGTTCTGGCCTGCGTTGCAGACCGCGACGCCCACGATGGCGTCGCCCTCATCCAGCTTCATGGCGATCTTGCCGTTGCGCTTGATGCCGATGAAGTCCGACAGCTTGTTGCGCCGCACGCCGCCGGAGCGGGTGGAGAACATCACGTCGTACTGGTCCCAGGTGGCCTCGTCCTCTGGCAGCGGCAGGATCGAGGTGATGCTTTCGCCCGGCTCGATGGGCAGCAGGTTCACCCAGGCCTTGCCGCGGGACGTCGGCGTCCCGATCGGCAGGCGCCAGACCTTCAGCTGGTAGGCCTTGCCGCCCGACGAGAAGAACAACACGGGCGTGTGGGTGTTGGCCGAGAACACACGGGTGACCGCGTCCTCGTCCTTGGTCGCCATCCCAGAGCGGCCCTTGCCGCCATGCCGCTGGGTTCGGTAAATCGACAGCGGGGTGCGCTTCACGTACCCGCCGTGGGTGACCGTGATCACCATGTCCTCGCGGGCGATCAGGTCCTCGTCCTCGACGTCGGCGTCGCCCTCGACGATCTCGGTGCGGCGCGGCACGGCGAAGGCCTCCCGCACCTCCACCAGCTCCGCCCGCACGATGCCCATCACCGCATCGCGGGAAGCCAGCAGCTCCAGGTAGCCCTGGATCGCGGTAGCGAGCTCACGGGCCTCGCCGAAGATCTCGTCGCGGCCCAGCCCGGTCAGGCGTGACAGCGTAAGCGCCAGGATGGCGCGCGCCTGCTCGTCGGAAAGCCGGATCTTGTCGCCGTCGATCACCAGGGTGCGCGGATCGGCGATCAGTTCGACGAGCGGCAGCATGTCCCCCGCAGGCCAGTCCTTGGCGATCAGCCGCTCGCGGGCCTCCGCCGGGTCCTTCGACGAGCGGATGATGTGGATGAACTCGTCGATGTTGGCCACCGCGATGGCCAGGCCCACCAGTACGTGCCCGCGGTCGCGGGACTTGGAGAGCTCGAACTTGGTCCGCCGGACCACGACCTCTTCGCGGAAATCCACGAACGCGGTGACCATGTCCCGCAGGCCCATCTGCTCGGGTCGGCCGCGGTTCAGCGCCAGCATGTTGACGCCGAACGAGGTCTGCAGGGGCGTGAAGCGATAGAGTTGGTTCAGCAGCACGTCGGCCGAGGCGTCGCGCTTCATCTCGATGACGATGCGCATGCCCTGGCGGTCGCTTTCGTCGCGCAGGTCGGAAATGCCTTCGACGCGCTTTTCCCGGACCAGTTCCGCGATCCGTTCGACGAGGGCCGCCTTGTTGAGCTGGTACGGAATCGAGTGGATGACGATCGCTTCGCGTTCCTTGCGGATTTCCTCGACCGTGGCCACCCCGCGCATGATCACCGAGCCGCGACCGGTCATCAGCGCCTGGCGCGCGCCCGTGCGGCCGATGATCTGTCCACCGGTGGGGAAGTCCGGACCCGGGACGATGTCCAAGAGCTCGTCCAGGCTGACGTCAGGATTGTCCACATAGGCCAGGCAGGCGTCGATCACTTCCCCCAGGTTGTGCGGCGGGATGTTGGTGGCCATGCCGACGGCGATGCCGCCGGCGCCGTTGACCAGCAGGTTGGGGATGCGGCTGGGCAGCACCACCGGCTCCTGCTCGGAACCGTCGTAGTTGTCCTTGAAGTCGACCGTGTCCTTGTCGAGGTCCGCCAGGATCGACATGGCGGCGCGCGTCATGCGGCTTTCGGTGTAGCGCATGGCCGCCGGCGGATCGTTGTCCACCGAACCGAAGTTGCCCTGGCCGTCGATGAGCAGCAGGCCCATCGAGAACGGCTGGGCCATGCGCACCAGGGTGTCGTAGATCGCGACGTCCCCGTGCGGGTGGTACTTACCCATGACGTCCCCGACCACGCGGGCGGACTTCACATAGCTGCGGTCGGGCGTATGCCCCTGTTCGTTCATCGAGAACAGGATGCGCCGGTGGACCGGCTTCAGGCCGTCGCGCACATCGGGGAGAGCGCGGCTGACGATCACGCTCATCGCATAGTCAAGGTATGAGCGCTTCAGCTCGTCCTCGATGGCGATAGGCGCAATGCCCCCGTGGGAGCCTCCTGGCCGGTCGGCCGGAGGGGGTGTGGTTTCGTCGGTCAAGGTGGGGGAATCGTTCCGAGAATCGTACGGCTTGTGTGGGGTGCATGGTTAGCATCCGGAAGGCCTGAAGGCCACTGCGCGCGCACGCGTACGCGCGCGACCGCCTGTGTCTGACCGCGCCCTGCGCCCGAAAGCGCCGGTGACCGGCCGCGCGCGGCGTCCTAAGAAGCATCCGGAAAGGTCACTGCCCGATGCTGCAACCTGGCGATTCCGCCCCCTGGTTCACGGCCCCGACGCCATCGAACCCCGAATTCGTGTTCGACACCGCCGCCGGGCGCTACATCCTGTTGGCCTTCCTGTCTCGCGACGATGCGGCGGGCAACGTCCAGGCGCTCAGGGCGCTGGCCGCGCATCGCCAGGCCTTCGACGATGAGAAGCTCAGCGCCTTCGTCGTTGTGCGCGATCCCGGGACGGCGGCCACGGCGACCGACATGCGCGGCCTCCGCTGGTTCCTGGACCTCGACGGTGCGGTGAGCCGCCTCTACGGTGCTCTCCACGAGGACGGCGACGAGGCGCCCATGTGGCTGATCCTCGACCCCGCGCTGCGGGTCATGGGCCGGGTCAGGCTGTCCAACCACGAGATGGTCTTCAGCTTCCTGGCGGGGTTGAAGTCCGCGGAGGAGTACGCGGGGACGCCGCTGCACCCGCCGGTGCTGATCGCGCCGCGCATCTTCGAACCTGAACTCTGCCAACAGCTGATCGCGCTGCACGAGGCGGACGGGGGGCAGTTCACCGGGGTGATGCGCGACCAGGGCGAGCGCACCGTGGCGGTGATGGATGAGCTGAAGAAGCGGCGCGACGTGCTGGTTGCCGAACCCACCCTGCAGGCCGTGGTCCGCGACCGAATCGAGCGGCGGCTCTTCCCGCTGATCGCCCGCTTCCTGGGCTTCGGGGCCCGGCACATCGAACGCTACGTCGTTAGCTGCTACGACGCAGCGGATGGCGCGGTGTTCCACGCGCACCGCGATTCCACGACCCTGGGCACCGCTCACCGGCAGTTCGCCTGTTCCATCAACCTGAACGACGGCTTCGAAGGTGGCGACCTGCGGTTTCCTGAGTACGGCCGCACCACCTATCGCCCGCCGCCCGGCGGAGCCGTGGTCTTCTCCTGCGCGCTGCTGCACGAGGCGACTCGGGTGACCCGGGGCCGTCGCTACGCCTTCCTGCCGTTCTTGTACGACGATGCCGCAGCCGAGGTCCGGTCGGCCTATGAGCAGCGGGTCGGCGCGGCGCAGGCGGGGACCATCGCCTGATGAATGCCGCCCTTGCCGACGCCTGGACTGCGCCCCTGGCGCCCGGCGACCTGGCGCCCTGGTTCAGTGCGCCCACGGCCGAGCAGGCGCAATTCCATTTCTCGACGGTGGTCGGGCGCTATGTGCTGCTGGGCTTCCTGCCGTCGCGTGGACCCGAGCGCGACGCGGCGCTGAGCGCCTTCGCCGTTCAGCGCAAGCTGTTCGACGACGACAACCTCGCCGCCTTCATGGTGCTTCGCGACGCGCTCTCGATCGGCCGGGCGCGCAACCAGCCGCCGGGCCTGCGCTGGTTCTTCGATCCTGACGGGCAGGTGTCGCGGCTCTATGGCGCCCTCGACGAGCAGGGAAAGGAGACTCCGTACTGGCTGCTGCTCGACCCCATGCTGCGCGTGCTGAAGGCGGCCTCGACGAGGGAGAGCGAACGGTTCTTCGCCGAGCTCGCGGCCCTGCCGCCGGCCGACCGCCATTCGGGCCTGGAGGTCCCCGCCCCTGTCGCAATCGTGCCGCGGGTCTTCGACGCCGAAATCTGCAAGCGGCTGATCGCCCACTACGATGCTCTGGGCGGCGCCCTATCGGGCGTGATGCGCGATGTGGACGGCAAGACCGTCGGGGTGCTCGATAGCTTCAAGAGCCGCCGCGACGTGGTCATCGACGACCCGGCGCTGCGCGAGGAGGTGCGCGCCCGGCTGGTCCGCAGGCTGCTGCCGGAGATCAAGCGGGTGTTCCAGTTCGAGGTGACCCGCTTCGAGCGCTATCTGATCGCCTGCTATGACGCCGGCGAGGGCGGCTATTTCCGGCCCCATCGCGACAACCAGTCGCTGGGCACCAAGCACCGGCGGTATGCGGTCTCGATAAACCTCAACGCGGATCAATTCGAAGGCGGCGACCTGCGCTTCCCCGAGTTCGGGCGGCGAACGTACCGGCCGCCGACCGGCGGGGCGGTCGTGTTCTGTTGCAGTCTGCAGCACGAGGCGACGCCGGTGACGGCGGGGCGCCGCTACGCCTACCTGCCCTTCCTCTACGACGAGGAGGGCGCCCGCATCCGGGAAGCCAACCTGCCGGCGCTGCAGGTGGGAGACGGGGCTTGAGGTTCACCCGCCGCGCCCCCAATTCCGGCGCAATCCTATGGAATGCGCCAAGACGATGAGATCGCTTCACCTGCTATCCGCCGCCGGCGTGCTGGCCGCCGCCTTCGCTCTCGCCTCTGCCGTGGGCGCCAGCCCGGCGCTGGCCCAGAGCGCGATCAGCCCCGGCTATTGGGAGACCACCAGCAAGGTCACCTCCCCCTTCCCGACCCACAAGACCGAGCGGCGCTGCATCAAGCCGCAGGATGTGGCCAAGTTCATGGAAGGCAAGATCAACCACATCTACACCTGCACCTACCCGACGAAGGTGGTGGGTGATGGCAAGATCCGGCTGGAAGGCAGCTGCGCCACGCGCGACGGCCCGCCGGTGCCGATCTCCGGCGCCGGGACCTTCTCCAGCGACACCATGCACCTCGAGGCCAAGGTTTCGCCCAAGATCGGCGGCCTGACCATCCCGGTTCGCGCCGAGACCGACGCCCGGCGCCTCGCCGAGGCCTGCCCTGCGGACTAGCGCCTAGAACGGGATCTCGTCGTCCAGGTCGGCCGAGAAGTCCTCGCGCGGGCCTGAGCTTGGGGCCCGTGGGCCCGACGCGAAGCCTCCATTGTAACCGCTTTCGCCGGCCTCCGCGTTCTCGCCGCGGCCGTCCAGCATGGTCAGCTCGCCGCGGAACTTCTGCAGCACGATCTCGGTGGAGTACTTTTCCTGGCCCTGCTGGTCGGTCCACTTCCGGGTCTGGATCGAACCCTCGACGTAGACCTTGGCGCCCTTGCGCAGGTACTGCTCGCAGACCTTCACGATGTTTTCGTTGAAGACCACGACCCGGTGCCACTCGGTCTTCTCGCGCTTCTCGCCGGAGCCGCGGTCGCGCCAGGATTCCGAGGTGGCGATGCGCAGGTTCGCGACCCGGTCGCCAGAGTTGAGGGAGCGGATCTCGGGGTCGGCCCCGAGATTGCCGATGAGGATGACTTTGTTGACGCTGCCCGCCATGTGGATGTCCTAGGCTTCTGTGCTCGCGGGCTTGCGAGCCGGCGGCACGCTAGCGGGCCGGCGACGCATGGGCAACAGATTTGTTCTCGTTCCGTTCATGATTGCGCGGAACCGTCCACAGGGGATTTGCCGCTACTGCTGCGGCGCGGCCGGCATAGCCCCCGGAATGGCCAGCCGCCCATCGCCGGTGCGCACCAGGGCCACGTAGCGCGGCCCTTCGAGGCTGGTGGAGGTCAGCACGCCTTCGGGCTGCAGGAACAGGAAATTTGCCTGGAAGGCGCCGTAGATGTTCTGCTGACCGCCGCCCATGTTCAGGAACTTCACCCGCATGGCCTCGAGGTTGGCGGCGCAGGTCTCCAGGTTCGGCGCGTTGACCAGCTTGTTGTACTTCAGCTTGCCGTCCTTCTGCGGAACGACGTGGTAGCAGATCCCCGGGTCGCCGGGGGGTTCGGTCCGTTGTTGGCATCCGCAGAGCGCGGCGGCTGCGGCGACGGAGGCGATTAGCGCGAGGCGTGGCATGGCCCATGTCCTACACAATATGCCTCGCACCGTCAGCCTCCAGGGGGCGTCGCGAGGTCTCAGCCGCTAAGCGGGCAGCCCGGCCCCTGCTCCATCAGCGTGCGGAAGCTGCGGTTGTCGCCCGACACCTCGATCCGGCCCGGCACCAGCCTGAGCGTCTCCTGCGCCCAGCGGCCGTAGGTCGCCCCGCCCGGCCGCTCGCAGTGGCCGGCGAACAGCGTCTGGACACAGGCGCCGAGGGTGAGGTCGGAGGGCAGCTTCCGCCACTGATTGTCCGCGAAGCGCCAGCAGGCGGCCGTGGGCCCTCCCTGCAGCCCCTGCCCCGCGACCGGCGGGAGTTCGACGACCACCGGGGGCGCGGCCTTGGCGGCCGGCGGCGGCAACGGCGTCAGCATAGGACCCGCCTGCTGGGCGGCCGCCAGGGCGCCGCTCGGGTCCAGGCCCACGTCCAGGGCGTCGGTGGCCACGCCGTTGCGTCGCGCACAGTCGGCGAGGCTCATATCGCCCACGAACTGACCACCGACGAAGCAACGGAGCGGTTTGGCCGCGTCGCTGTGGCCCTGCGGAGCGCCGGAGGGGTCGATCACCAGCCCGGCCTGCGAAGCCGGCGGCGGCGCGGCCATCTCGCCCCGATGCGCCGCGACCATGAACCAGGCGATGGAAAGGCCCGCGACCAGCGCCACCGCGGCGCCGGACAGCGCCAGCACCGTCCGGCGGTCCTTCAGCAATTCCATGGCTCTCGCTAGACCGGGCGGTCCGGCCTTTCAAGCAGGCTCTAGAACAGTCCGCCTGACGATCCGCCGCCGCCGAGCAGGCGCGCAAGGCCTGCCTGGTAGTTGGCCACCTGTGCCTTCAGATAGGCGGGCGCTTCTCCGACTTTGCCCGCCGCCTGTGCCGCGGCGAGCGCGCTCTTCGGGGTCGCGGCGGCGACCAGGTCGCGATAGACCTGCCGGATCACGCCTAGCGCGGAGGAGACCGAAGCCAGGGCGTGGCTGATCTGGCTGGCGTTGCTCAGGTTCAGGCTGCTGGAGAGGCCCAGTCCATAGATCTTCGCCCCGCCGTCGGCAGGGCTGGTCACGCCATTCTTCAGCTGGGTCAGGTTGACCATCCCCTCGGAGAGGCCGAGCGTCGAAAGCGCGTCCTTGCCCTGCGGCCCAGCTCCGAGTTCGAAAGTGATCTGGGAATAGACCGGAGTGATCCGTAGCTGACGCGCCCCGTCGAGGCCCGTCGTCACCTTGGCCTGGACTTCGAAGCCCGTGGCCCGCTGGATCTTCTTCGCCAAGGTGTCGAAGGTCTCGCCGGCGTCGATGGTGATCGTCCTGGCCAGGCCGGCCGAGCCGGTCTTGATCGTGAACTGCTCGCCAGCCCGAAGCGAGCTCTGGGCGATCAGCTGCTGGGAGTCCGCGAGTTGCAGGGTGCCGGTCGGCAGGCCCAGGCGGTCGAGCACGCTGGCTCCGGTGGGGGCGACCGCGATCGACGTGGGTGCCGCCATGTTGGCCTGGCCGGTGAACCGCCGCGACCAGGCGATGGCGCCCGTGGCGATGTCGAGCTGCGCCAGGAAACCGTCCTTGCTGCCGACCACGGGCTGGCCCGGCAGGTCGGTCCCGGCGGCCCCCGCGATGAACACCTGCCCGCCGGCCACCGACATCGCGGTCGCCCGGTCGTCACCCGATCCGCCGTAGTAGGCGATGGCGTCGCCAGGCTGGTTCGTCAGGTCGGCGGAGATCTGAGCGGCGAACGCGTCGACGCCGCCCGAAGCGGCACGGGTGACCGCGCCGGCGGAGAGTGCGCCGTTGGCGGTCGATCCAGCCACGATCAGGTTGCCGCCGTTCAGGCCCAGGCCCGTGATGTCGCCGCCCTGCAGATCGCCGAGGTCGCGGGTCGCGGCGAGCACCGGTGCGCCGGAGGAGATGTCGAAGCTGCGCACGACGGCGTGGCCGTCCTCGACGCTGGCTGTGTAGAGGTTGGTCCCGCTGACCACCAGGCCCTTGGGCTTGTCCTGTCCCGCGGTCCCGTAGCTCTGGGTGAACGCCACCGAGGGCTTGCCCGCAGGGTCGGTCGTGAACGCCTCCAGGTAGCCGTCGTAGCCGCCGATCGGCGCGCCCGCGTCGGCGCCGGGCATCTGGCCCTGGGCCCGGCCAGCAACATAGAGCGTGCCGTCGGCGCCAAAGGTCATCTGGTCGACCTCGTCGTTCAGCCTCGTCCCGCGCCGCTCCGTCCAAGCCTCCTGGCCCTGGGCGTCATAGAGCGTAACGAAACTGTCGGTGCTCGCGGCGAACGATCCGGACGCGCCGGAATTCAGCGCCCCATCGACAGAGCCGTTCAGGGCTCCGGTCAGGGAGCCCGCGATGGCGACCTTCCCGTCGGCGGCGACGGCAAGGCTCAGGCCGCTCGCCTGGTCCGAGGCGCCCAGCGTGCGCGTATAGGTCAGGTGGCCGGCGCTGTCGTACTTCAGCAGGGCCACGTCCTGCGTCCTCTCGATGGCCTGGCCGTTCACCGCGCCGGTGACGTCGGCGAGCATGTAGACCGAGCCGTCTGCGCCCACCTGGGTGGCCCGCACCGTCTTGATGTCGGGATCCAGGTTGGCGGCGAACACCCGTCCGTCGACCCAGTTCGGCTGGCCGGGCGTCTGCGTGGGCGCGGCGACAGCGGTAGTGTCCGTCTGGAACTTGAGCAGCTGGGTCTGTGTCTTGCCATCGTTGGTCGACGGGGTGTGGTCGGGGTCAGGATCGCCGACCGTCTGGGCCAGGTAGACGGCGTTGGCGGTCGCGGGCGCGCTGAAGGTCACCGTCTCCGCTGTTCCGACGTTCACCTTCAACGCATACTGGTCGGGCGGCGCCGGCAGTGTGACCGGCTTGCCGTTCACCTGGATGGTCTGGGCGACGCCGGGAATCCGGCTCGAACCAAGCCGCGTCTCCACGCCGGTCGCAGCCAGCTGGCCGTTGATGTAGTTGATCACGTTGGGCAGGGTCCGCGCCTGCGCGCCCATGCCGGCTAGATCGATCGCCACATTAAACGTCGTCGATACGCGCTTGATCGATATGTTGAATTGGACCGCACCCGTGAAGGCCGGAACCTCCGCGGTGATATTGTTCGCCAGCGGCGGCGTGACATAGCTCGTCGCCGCGCGGGTGACCGGCAGCTTGCTGGTTGCGCTCGCTGTATCCGTCCCCACCGCCAGCCGAAGCTTGCTGAAGTCGGAGGTGTCGGCATAGGCGGAGACCTCGGCCAGCCCCTTGGCGAACGCCTTGGCCAGCTGCGCCTGATCCACGGGCGCAAGGTTCTTGGCCTGGGCCCTGGTGGCGAGGTCCGCGAGCGTGCTCAGGCCCTGATAGAGCGCAAAGAGCTTCTTGTAGTCGTCGCTGGCGCCCGGCAGGTCCAGCTTGGCGGCGCCCTCGTTGATCAGGTCATGGCCCGCCAGCGCGCTCCGCACCGCGTCGGTCGCCTGCGCTGGAGTCTCCGTGTGGGTCCACGGCGGGGTCGGAGCGACGGGCTGGGATTGGGTCGATGTCGATGAAACCGGCAGCGACGCGCTTACCGCCAGGCTCGTCAGGTCAAGCGAACTCGACCCGCTCGTCGACCCGAACAGTCCCAGCACGTAGCTCTGGTTGACGCCGACCTGCATGACCCGCTTTCCGCGGACGGAAATCCGCCTTGCGACTATGCGGCCCGCAGCGCTTAGGGTTCGTTAACGACCGCCGCCGCGACGGGAAGAGGCAAGACCTTAAGCTGCCAGCACAACAGTTTGACTAACAAAGAAAAAGCCCGAGACAAGCCCGGGCCTTCCCTTACGCCCCAACGGAAAGGGTTAGCCGCCGCGGAACAGCTGCAGGAGCACCTGCGGCGCCTGGTTGGCGATCGAGAGGGCCTGGGTGCCGAGCTGCTGCTGCACCTGCAGCGCCTGCAACCGCGCGCTCTCCTTGGCGAGATCGGCATCGACCAGGTTGCCGACGCCGGCGGTCAGCTGGTCGGTGAGCTGCGAGACGAAGTGCGAGTGGTTGCCGATCTGCTTGGACTGCGAGCCGAGGCTGCCCAGGGCCTGGTTGGTGTTGCTGATCGAGGTGGTCAGCTGGCCAAGGACCGTCGTGGCGAAGGTGATGGTGCCGAGCGAGGCGGTCGCCGGGACCGTGATGATCAAGCCCGAGCCCGCGCCGGTTCCGGCCAGCGAGAGGTTCTGGCTCGAGAGGGTGATGAAGCCGGTGGCGTCGGCGTTGGCGATGAACTTGATCTGGCCGACGCTGCCGTTCAGCAGGTTGGCGCCGTCGAAGGCGGCGTTGGAGATCACCTGGGTGACCTGGCGCAGGATCGACTTGAAGTCGCTGTCGAGGGCGGTCCGCGAAGCTGTGTCGATGGACGGGTCCATCGCCGCGGTCACCTTCTCCTTCATCTGCACCAGCAGGTCGGAGATGGTCTGGCCGGCGGCCGAGGCCACGTCGGCGATCGAGGTCGCCCGGTCGAGGCTCATCTTCACCGCACCCAGCGAGCCGATGTCGGCCCTCTGCCCCTGGGCGATGGCCCAGACCGCGGCGTTGTCCTTGGCGTTGTTGATCTGCAGGCCGGTGTTGATCCGATTCTGGACCTGGGTCAGATCCTCAGTGGTCTTGTTCAGGTTCTGCAGGGCGGTCAGGGCGGCTGCGTTCGTGTGGACGCTGAACGGCATCGGCAATCTCCTCGTCACCGCTGCCCGCCCTGATGCGAGTCGGACCGCGAATTCGAAGAGACGCTATGGAATCGTGGTGAGCAGAAAGTTAACGCCCAACGCGAATTGCCCGCCGCCGGCGGACCGGGACGGGATCGGATCGAATTGTCGCGCTCGCGGTGAGCGCTCCGGGGGAGGCGTCAGGCCTTGGTGCGGACGACGTTTCCGGCCACGTAGTCGACTTGTTCCTTGAGCTGCAGGACTTGTTCCCTAGGCAGCTGCTGGAGCACTTCGCCCGTGCGGCGGTCTACCGTCTTGTAGACGTACAATCCGCTAGCCTTGTCCTCTTCTATGACCAGTCGCATGTCCGCCGTATCCTGGCCTTGAGCCGCCTGCTCCGCGGTCGCGCCCCCAACGGGACGCTGCGGCGCCGGCTTTTGGCCGAAGGTGGGATCTGGCGTGGCTGCGAAGGCCGCAACCTTGTTGTCCATTTCTCCTGTCGCGGGCGCCTGGGGCGCTCACTCTCCTTGAACGAAAAAGCGGACGGCGAGCGGGACTGGCCCGCTCGCCGCCGCCAGACGGCCTATCGGAACAGGCCGAGGAGGATCGAAGACGACTGGTTGGCGATCGAAAGCGCCTGGATGCCCAGTTGCTGCTTCGTTTGCAGGGCCTGGAGGTTCGCACTTTCCTTCGCCAGGTCCGCGTCGACCAGGTTGCCGATACCGGCGTCCACGGTGCTCTGCAGGTTCTGGATGAAGGACAGGTGCGAGGCCAGAGCCTTGCTGCCGGTGCCGAGCTTGCCGAGCGCGCTCGACACACCCGCGATCGCGGTGTTGAGGAAGGCGATCATGTTGGTCGCCGTAGTCACCGTACCGATCGTCGACGTCGTACCGACGTTGGTGGTCAGGGCCGTGCCGCCCAGCGACAGGTCCTGAGACTGGACCGTGATCACCGAGGTGGCGTCCGCGTTGGCCAGGGCCTTCACGGTGATCGCCGTACCGCCCGTCGACGTGCCCAGCAGCATGTTACCGCCGTTGAACACCGCGTTGGTCACGGTCTTGTTGATCTGGTCGCGCAGCGACTTGAACTCGTCGTTGAGCGCCGTGCGGCTGTTGGTGTCGAGGGTGCTGTCCGAAGCGGCCAGAGCCTTTTCCTTCATCTGAAGGAGCAGGTCCGACACCGAACTGCCGGCCGACAGCGCCACGTCCACGGTCGACTGACCGCGTTGCAGCGAAGAGATGACCGAGTTCAGGGAGTTGGACGTCGCGCGCTGGTTCTGAGCGATAGCCCAGATGGCGGCGTTGTCCTTGGCGGAAGCCACCTTCAGGCCCGTGCTCACCCGGTTCTGGGTGGTGAAGAGCTGCCCGGTGGTGTTGTTGAGGTTCTGCAGCGCGACCATCGCGCCGACATTGGTATTGACGCTAAAAGCCATCGGCTTTGTGTCCTTTTCTAGGGTCTCCAGACCGCCGTTTTGGCAGCCCCGGGCGTTTTGCCCGCGTTCCTAGGCAGCAAGCATCGGGCCAGCTTGGCCACTAGCGCCACGTCCTGTATGTCATTGGAAAGACAGTGTTATAGACCCGTTAAGTACGAACCGACCCGGCAATTGTTGCCTAGCTCGGCGGCCGGTGGGCAATTGTTGCCGGGGCGGGGCGGCAAAGGCGGGCGATAGCTAGGAAAAAGCCCGCGCCGTCAGGCGCGGGCTCGGAAAGGATGCGAGAGGTGGAACGATCTAGGCGGCGGCCGCGTCCGAAGCCGGCGCCAAGCCTTGCATGATCAGGCGGTTGACGTCGATCAGGGGCTCGATCTCCTCCTCGCGGCGGATCACGGCGCTGGTGTGCCGGCCGACCCATAGGGCGAGCGAGATGATCGAGGCGCGAAGCTGCGCCGGCAGCTGGTTGCCCGGGCTCGCGCAGTCGTCGCCCAGCACCGTCCATACACGGCGGTTCCAGTCGAGCGCGTCGACCCGCGCGCCGAAGTCATTGGGGTCGGCCTTGGCGGCCTCCATGAGGGCCAAGGTCACCTGGGCGAACAGCCGGTATTCGAGCTCCCGCGGGCTTTCAGCCCGCGTCGCCGCCTGCTGATATGCTTGAAGGGACATTCCCCAGCCTCTCGTCTTCGTATTCGATGATCTTCCGGCACAGCATCAGCGCCTTGTAGAACTCACGCGCCATGCAGTGCTTGGAGATGTTCACGCACTCGGCGAGGATCGCCGGGTTGCTGATCACGCCCATGAATTCGGTGAGCCGCCGCACGAACTCGTCGTAGTAGCGGTCGGCGTTCGGCTCATCGAGGTACATCATCATCACCGGGAAGTAGATGCGCCGCGCCGGTGTGGTCGCCTCGTCTTCCTGCATGATATCCTTCTCGCGCAGGACCGAGGCCTTGTTCTGCAGGACCAGGACCCCCCTGCGGTCGCCGTTCTGGACGACGGCGCCGTTGAGAACGAACTTCTCTCCGGGCTTCAGTGACAATTTGAGCGGCAAGTCCGCCTCCCGATCCCAGCAAGACCGAACCGAGCGTCTCGATTCGAACGGCGCATTGTCGCCCTCTGCCGGCCCCCGCGTCTCGATCAGATAAGCGAAACCCGGTTAACGGCCTGTTGCGGCTGTATCCGGCGCGGCGGCCGCGAAGCCTTAACGCGCCATTAGCCATGTTGGCCGAGGACTCCATCGGTCAGTGGGAGTCTCGAGAATCCATGCCGCAGTCGGCCCGCCCCAGCGCCACGTCCGCCCAGGCCCTGCAGACGGCGCACGAGCCGCCGAAGCTCAGCGCCGACGCCATGGGCCGCGCCGGCTCGGCCGACACGCTCGCCCGCCTCAACGGCGCCATTTCCGAGCTGAAGGCGATGGCCGCCGCGCCGATGCTGCAGCGGGCGGTGGACGCCATCCGCGCCGAGGACGCCAAGAGCGCCTGCGAATGGGCTCTCAAGGCGCTGGGCCAGGACGAGCGGAACGGCTTCGGCTGGTACCTGCTGGGCATCGCGCTGGAGCGCGCCGGCGACTTCGCGACCTCCATCCAGGCCTATGAGACCGCCCTGAAGGTGCTGCCCGACGAGGCGGAGATCGCCAACGACCTCGGCCGCTTGGCCTTCCGTATGG
Source organism: Phenylobacterium sp. (assembly GCA_045802455.1). Classification (GTDB taxonomy): domain Bacteria; phylum Pseudomonadota; class Alphaproteobacteria; order Caulobacterales; family Caulobacteraceae; genus Phenylobacterium. The sequence goes on from JBJMQX010000026.1 coordinate 41,347, forward strand.
GCATGGTTCCGCAGGCAGAGCAGCTCTTCCGCGCCTTCCTGGCCCGCCACCCCGACAGCCCGGACGGCGCCAACAATCTCGCCTGCGCGATCCGCGACCAGGGCCGCCACGACGAGGCGGTCGAGGCGCTGCGGCCGGCGATCGTCAAGACGCCCGACATGCCGATGCTCTGGAACACCATGGGCACGATCGTCTCCGACCAGAGCGACTTCGAAAGCGCGCTGCTGTTCTTCGACGAGGCGCTGCGGCTCGATCCCGCCTTCCCGAAGGCGCGCTATAACCGCGGCAGCGCGAGGCTGCTGCTGGGTGATACCGACGGCGCGCTGGAAGACTGTGAGGCGGCGCTCAAGGCGGTCATGCCCGAGGAGGACCGCCAGATGATGCGGCTCTCCCGCTCCACGATCCTGCTCTGCCAGGGTCGGCTCGGCGAAGGCTGGGACGAGTACGAGGCGCGGCTCCACCCGCAGTTCAAGGACCGGACCGAGTTCCTGATTGACCGCCCCCGCTGGGAGCCGGGCCTGAACCTCGCCGGCAAGCGCCTGCTGGTGGTCGGCGAGCAGGGCCTGGGCGACGAAGTGCTGTTCGGGAACCTGATCGCCGACGTGATCGAGCGGCTGGGGCCGGAGGGCCAGCTCTACCTCGCCGTCGAGCGGCGGCTCGTGCCGATGTTCCAGCGCGCCTTCTCGACGGCCAAGGTCGGAGCGCATGGCACCTATGACCTCGGCGGCCGCTTCGGCCGCACTGCGGAGTTCCTGGAAGACCTTTCGGAAATCGATCTCTGGACGCCGATCGCTTCGCTGCTGCGCGAGTTCCGGCGCGCGGCGGACACCTATCCGGCGCGCGACACCTATCTCGCCGCCGACCCCAAGCGCGTGGCGCACTGGAAGAAGGCGCTGAAGTCGGCGCCCGCCGGCCGCAAGGTCGGCCTGCTCTGGAAGAGCGCCGTCGGCAAGAGCGCCCGCACCCGCTACTTCTCACCGTTCGAGGCCTGGGCTCCGGTGCTGGCCCAGCCGGGCGTGACCTTCGTCAACCTGCAGTACGGCGACTGCGCCGAGGAGCTGGCGGCGGCCAGGCGCGACTTCGGCGTCGAGATCTGGGATCCGCCGGGCATCGACCTGAAGCAGGACCTGGACGAGGTCGCAGCCCTGGCCTGCGCGCTCGACCTGGTGGTGGGCTTCTCGAACGCCACCCTGAACATCGCCGGCGCCTGCGGGGTGCCCAGTTTCCTGATCTCCACGCCCGGCGCCTGGCCCAGGCTCGGCGAGACGGAGCGTTATCGCTGGTATCCGAAGGCCCGCCTCTTCCTGCCGCCCGGCTTCGGTCAGTGGGCGGCGGTGATGGACAAGGTCGCCGCGGCGGTCGGGGCGTTCGCCGCCAAGGGCTGACGGCGGAGCGCCGACCCAGGAACGCTGATGGGGGAACGCTGACCCTGGCTTGGGGTTGATCCTTCCGACGGCGCAGCCTCGCGCATCAGCCAAGGAGCCCTCCATGCCCGGCACGAGCTTCGAATCCGACTCCGATTCCGACCCTCAAGACCAGGCCGAGGCCCTCGACGAGAGCATGACGGTCGGCGGCGAAGGCGATTCTCCGCTGGCCGGAGACTCCCCGCTGAGGGTCGGCGAGGACATGCGCACGTTCGAGGAATTGCCCGACGTGCTCGACCTCACCCAGGCCGAGGGGGACCGCAACGAAGACGAGGCCCTGGCGCTGGACGCCGACGAGTTCGACGAGGACGCCATCGACGACGGAGACTTCGAAGACGACGACGAGCTCGACTACCGCGCGGCGACCGAAGAGCGCGAGGACGACATCGACGGCCTGGGCCCTGAGGACGGCTTCGACGAGGCGCGCATCGCGCGGGACGAGATCGAGGGGCTCGACGAGGTGCGCGACGCCGGCGAGGCCGAGGGTGGCGAGGACGACGTCACCGACTTCCAGTCGACGAACCTCGACGACGACGACCTGACGGACCTCGGCTATTCCGAGCAGCGCGGCGGCGTCACCCGCGCCAAGCCTGACGGGCGCTGATCAGCCGGGGTCGTAGCGGTAGCGCCGCAGCCCGTCACGCAGCGCCAGGAACCGGAACCCCGCGCGCTCGAAGATCCGCTGGCTCGCCAGGTTGTCCGGCCGGATGTCGGCGACCACCGGACCAGAAACCTGGGCGAGAGCCTGCGACAGGAGCCGATAGCCGTAGCCGCGGCCGCGGCAGGCGGGATTGACGTTGATCGATACCTCGGTCTCCACGCCGACATCGAAGCGCACCATGCCGACCTTGCCGCCATCCGCCTCGCCGATCAGCAAGATCAGAGCCGGATTGCCGAGAGCGCTCTCGAACCAGGCCAGATGCTCGCCGGGATGGATCTCCTCCGCGGACCGCGACATGGCCCGCGTCAGCGGATCGTTGCGCCAGGCCAACACGTCCAGGGCATCCGACGGCGTCGCCTTGCGCAGCCGAACTTTGGAGGCGGCGCTCACGCCGGGGCCGGGGCGCTGTTCACCTGCAGCGCGACGATGGCGTCGGACGTGAACTCCGGGTCGAACGGATAGAGCTTGGCGTAGACCTCGCGCACGAAGGCAAGGTCGTCCGGCACGTCCACCGTCCACCTGAGGTTCGCGAGCGACTTGTGCCGCGCCACGCCCGCCAGCCGGAACCGATCCGACCGCCGATAGATGTAGGGCGTCACGTGCTCGCGCTCGTAGGGGTCGGCGGCGCGCTCGCCCGCCTCCATGAGCACCTCCGGGCGCATGACCTCGGTGTCGAGCCCTTGCGGATAGGTGCGCGAGCCCAGCACGTTGGAGGTGTAGTCGGCGCCTGCCTCGCGATGGTGCTCGATCACCTTGTCGACCAGCTGGGGATCGGCCAGCGGGCAGTCGGCCGTCAGGCGCACCACGGCCTTCGTCCCGGGGTTCCTGGCGAGCGCCGCGCAATAGCGTCCCAACACGTCATCGAGCCCGCCGCGGAACACCTCCAGCTCCAGGCTTTGGCAATAGGCCGCCAGCTCGTCGTCGCTCGGGTCGGTGGAGGTCGCCACCATCAGCTTGTCGATCCCGGCGGCGCGGCGCAGCCGCTCCACCTGTCGCCCGATCATCGGCTCGCCCAGCACCGGCGCCATGACCTTGCCCGGCAACCGCGACGAGCTCATCCGGGCCTGCAGAATGGCGAGATTCAAGCGGCCGGCCCTCCGTTCCGCGGTCAGCAGTAGCCCCGAATCTGGGCCTGCGACAACGACGCCATCCCGCCTCTTCGAAGCCGCTTGCATGACGCGCGCGTCGCTTTAGGCTGCGCCAGGCAAACAACTGTTCGAAACACACAATCGAAACCGGGCCCGAGCCCGCCTCCTGGGGAGCCGTATGAGCGAGCGTTTTGAAGGCACGGCGGACTACGTCGCCACGGAAGACCTGAAGGTCGCGGTCAACGCCGCCATCGCCCTGGAACGCCCGTTGCTGATCAAGGGGGAGCCCGGCACCGGCAAGACGGTCCTCGCCTACGAGATCGCCAAGGCGCTGAAGGCGCCCTTGATCACATGGCACATCAAGTCGACGACGAAGGCGATCCAGGGCCTGTACGAATATGATGCGGTGACCCGCCTGCGCGACAGCCAGCTGGGCGAGATCGGCGTCAAGGACGTCAAGAACTACATCAAGAAGGGCAAGCTCTGGGAGGCGTTCGAGAGCGAACAGCGCCCCGTGCTGCTGATCGACGAGATCGACAAAGCCGACATCGAATTCCCCAACGACCTCCTGCAGGAGCTCGATCGGATGGAATTCTACGTCTACGAGACCAACGAGACGATTAAGGCGAAGGTCCGCCCCATCGTGCTGATCACCTCCAACAACGAGAAGGAGCTGCCCGACGCATTCCTGCGGCGCTGCTTCTTCCACTACATCCGGTTCCCCGAGGCCGAGACGATGAACGAGATCGTCGAGGTGCACTTCCCGGGCATCAAGCAGAAGCTGGTGGGCGAGGCGCTGCGGATCTTCTATGACATGCGCAAGGTGCCCGGCCTGAAGAAGAAGCCGTCGACGTCCGAGCTCCTCGACTGGCTGAAGCTGCTGATGGTCGAGGACATCGACGCCGATGCGCTGAAGGAGAAGGATCCCACCAAGCTGATCCCGCCGCTGCACGGCGCCTTGCTCAAGAACGAGCAGGACGTGCACCTGTTCGAACGGCTGGCCTTCCTGGCCCGCCGCGAAGGCGCAGGATCGCGGCCCGGGCAGGCGTAGGACCCCGCGGCCCGCGGCGTTACGCCGAATTCACTCGCCATTTGAAGGGGCTCCCGGCAGATTCCGCCGCGAACGACTGGAGTCCTGCTGCATGAAGTCCCTGCTCTTCGCCTCCGCCTGCGGGTTGGTGCTGGCCACCGCGGTCGCGTGCGCCCCGAGCGGGCCGCCCGCGGCGCGCGCGTCGCTGGACTGCCCGACGAGCCAGGGCGACCTGAACCGCACCAGCGTGGCGCCGGACGGCAAGACCTGCCTCTACACCACGCGCGACGGCGACGAGGTCTCCCTGCGGCTCATCCCGGTCTCGTCGGGCAGCTACCAGTCGGCGCTGACGCCCATCGAGCAGGAGTTGCAGGGCGAGGTGCAGACCGAGCAGGAGGTCGCCGCCGCCAAGGTCAAGGAGGCCGACGAGAACGCCAAGGCCGCGGCCACCGACGCGAAGTCTTCGTCCGCCAGCGCCAAGGGCGCGGCCCAGGCCGCCAAGCAGGCCGCCGACGACGCCCTGGGCGAGGTGAAGGCCGCGGAAGCCGAGGCCAAGGACGCCGCCGACGTGGGCGCTACCACCCGCATCGACTTGCCTGGGATCCACATCAACGCCGACGAAAAGGGCAAGGCCGATGTCGATGTGGGCATGATCCACGTGAACGCCGGCGAGGACGGGGCGACGGTGCGCATGGCCCGCGAGGTCCGTCTGCGCGGCGAGGCGCTGTCGCCGACCCGGCGCGGCTTCCGCGCCAGCTACATCCTCGCCAAAGACAACCTGAAGGACGGCTGGCGCGCAGTCGGCTACGAGGCCGCCGGCCCGAAGGCGGGCCCGATCACCGTGGCTGTGGTCAAGTCGAGGACGGGCGACCACCACGACGTGCTCGACGACGTGAAGCGGCTGGTCCGCCGCAACGCGGGGGTCTGAGCAGGGCGGCCTAACCCGCCGGCTGGACCTCGACCACCTTGTAGGTCAGCGGCCGCCCGTCTTCGTCGGTGATGGTCACATATTCGCCGACCGCGAAGCGGTGTTCACCGAGCCGGTAGGGCTGCTCGTCGTCGGCGGTGTCTTCCTCGTCGTAGTCGAAGTACCAACGCTGGCCGCGCTTGATCAGCTTGCCGTCCGCGGGGTCCTCGTCCGGGGCGAACCGGCGCACGGCGCAGGCGTCCTTGGTCTTGGAATAGGCGCCCTCGTCCAGCCGTCCGTCGTCCGTCAGCGGCGCGGTGAGCGCATAGCCGCGGTGATCGTCGCCGCCGGCGAACTCCGTGCCGGGATTGCGGGCAAGCCGCATGACGATACGCGACAGGGACATGGGCAACCTCTTGAAAGCTAGTGAGATAAGAACAACGACGGGTCGTCTGAGTTCAATAGCGTCCGTGTCGTTCCCCCGAAGATGAACTCCTGCAGCCGCGGATGGCCGAAGGCGCCGGCCACCAGGAGGTCGGCGCCGGCTTTGCGCGCCGCCGACAGTAGCACCGGCCCCGCGTCGCCGGTATCCGGCAGCACCTGGACGTTGGCGTCGACGCCGCGCGCCGCATAGTAGGACTTCAGCCGCCCGGGGTCGAAGCTCCTGGCGCTGGCTTTCGGCGCGGCCAGGATCACCGCCTTGTCAGCCTTTTCGAGCAGCGGCAGGGCCAGCCGCGCGGCTCGGCTCGCTTCCTTGCCGCCGTCCCAGGCCACCACCACGGTGCCGCCGACCTTGAGCCCTTCGCGGGCGATCAGCACCGGACGCTGCTCGTCGGCGACCATCTGCTGGAAGGCCTCGGCCAGAGGGCCTCGGCCCCGGCCCGGGTCGGACGTGAACACCACCACGTCGGAAAGCCGGCTCTCGGCCGAAAGACCGGCCCACACCGGGGTCTGCAAGGCCACGAAGCGGCTCTTGGCGTAGGTCGCCGTCTCCATGGCCGCGCGCGCGTTCTTCTCGCCCACCTGGGCCGCCTCCTTCAGCGACTCCAGCGCGGTAGTCTGCACGCCGCCCAGGAACCCCTCGCCCATCCAGGGCATCACGTCGGCGACGTCGGCCGGGGTGAAGACGCCCAGCATCTCGGCCCCGAACGGTTCGGCCAGCGCCACCGCGGCGGCCACCGCGGCGGCGTCCCCGCTGCCGCCCGAGAGCGGCGCCATGATGCGAGCCCAGCTCATCTGGCTGTGTACCTCCTCGCGTGAACTTCGCTCATCAGACGCTATGCTCACCTTGATCTGGATCACGCCGGAGTTTTCACCGGGTCGTGGGCCAGTCACGACCTTGACCATGGAGGGAATGCGCCTGTGAGGAAAGGGCTGCGTCGTTCGGCCGGCGAACCGAGGGCCTGGCAGCGCATGCTGTCGGGGCGCCGTCTCGACCTGCTCGATCCCTCGCCCATGGACATCGAGATCGGCGACATCGCTCACGGTCTGGCCCGCGTCGCCCGCTGGAACGGCCAGACGGTAGGCGAGCACGCCTTCTCGGTCGCCCAGCATTCCGTCGTGGTCGAGGAGATCGTCGCCCATATCCAGCCAGACGTCGCCCCGAAGTGGCGCCTGGCCGCCCTGCTGCACGACGCCTCGGAATACGTGATCGGCGACATGATCAGCCCGTTCAAGGCGGCCCTGGGCGTCGACTACCGGACCTTCGAGGACCGGCTGGAGAGCGCGATCCACGTCCGTTTCGGCCTGCCGGCCAAGATCCCGCCGTCGGTCAAAACTCTGATCAAGCAGGCGGACCGGGCCTGCGCCTTCTTCGAAGCGACCCAGCTGGCGGGCTTCGGCCATGACGAGGCGCTGGCCCTGTTCGGCTCGCCTCCGCGCGGCTACAGCCTCCGCATCGACCCGCAGGCCCCCTTCGATGCTCAGGCCCACTATGTGCGCCGCTTCGACGTGCTTTCCGAGGCCGCCGGTTACGTCACCCATGCCCAGGCGTTCGACACCGAATGAGCGGGCCCTCGCACAGTGCGCCAGATGGGGCGATCGTCATCGGCCTCTCCGCCGTGGTCGTGGCCATCGCTGACGACGAGGCGGTGGTGCTGACCGTGCGGCCGCCGGGCGCCAGCCTCGAAGGCTTGCCGTTCGGGCCCTTCGACCCGCAGGGCCATCGCACCTTCGAGCTCGCCATGCGCGCCTTCGTCACCGAGCAGACGCGCTTCAACCTGGGCTATGTCGAGCAGCTCTACACCTTCGGCGACAAGGGCCGCGACGCGCCGGTCGCCGACATGGGGGACCGTGGCGGCGGCGAGCGCTCCGACCACGCGCGTGTGATCTCGGTCGGGTACCTGGCGCTGGCGCCGACGCCGGTCGACACCCATGCGCCCGGTTCGGAATGGCGGCCCTGGTCGCGGTTCTTCCCCTACGAGGACTGGCGCGAGGGTCGGCCCGGCGCGCTTGCGCCGATCGAGGAGGCGCTGCGCCGCTGGGCCGACGGCGACGCCCAGCGGATCAGCCGCGCGCGTCTGCTCTTCGCCCTCGACGGCGCACCGTGGAACGAGGAGCGGGTGCTGGAGCGCTATGAACTCCTTTACGAGGCAGGGCTGGCTCCCGAGGCGGCCCGCGACCGCGGCGAGGGCCAGAACCCCCTGCCCGGCCCGCTCGCCGCCGCGCTGGGGGCGCCCATGCTGTCCGACCACCGTCGCATCCTCGCGACCGCCGTCAGCCGCCTGCGCGGCAAGCTCAAGTACCGCCCTGTCGTCTTCGAGCTGATGCCGGAGGCCTTCACGTTGTCGGCCCTGCAGCGGGCGGTGGAGGCGATCGCTGGGGTCGCGCTGCACAAGCAGAACTTCCGCCGCGCGCTCGAGCGCGCCGAGCTCGTCGAGGGCCTCGGCCGCATGGACGCCGAGACCGGCGGCCGCCCCGCCGAGCTTTACCGGTTCCGCCGCGAGATCCTCGGCGCAAGGCCGGTGAGCGGGCTGAGCCTGCCGCTGCTCAGGGACTAGGCGGCTTTCCGCTCCGGCGGGACCGCCGCCGCCCGCCGGGCCGTCCACTGCGCTTTCAGCGACGCGCTCGTGTCGCGGCGGCCGTCCGGGCTCCAGCCGGGCGGGCCGAACAGCCAGCCCGCCGCATGGCGGGGGCTGCGCACCAGGTCCTGGACAATGGCGATCCATTCATGGAAGGCCACGCGCAGCGGATTGAACGTGCCCAGGTTGTGCACCAAGCCGTAACGGCAGGCCTCCTCGTCGAGCTCCGGCTGGAAGGTGCCGAACATGCGGTCCCAGATGATCAGGATGCCGGCGTAGTTGCGATCGAGGTAGCGCGGGTTGCGCGCATGGTGCACCCGGTGGTGGCTGGGGGTGTTGAACACCGCCTCGAACCAGCGCGGCATCCGCCCGATCGCCTCGGTGTGGATCCAGTACTGGTAGACTAGGCTGATCCCCTTCTCGATCGCCACCATGGCGGGCGGGAAGCCCATCAGCGACAGCGGAACCCACAAGAGCCAGGTCCCGGCGACGCCGCCGGTCCAGGTCTGCCGCAGCGCGGTCGAGAGGTTGTATTGCTGCGAGGAGTGGTGGTTGACGTGGGCCGCCCACCAGAGGCGCCGCTCGTGGCTGATCCGGTGGAAGACGTAGTAGGTCAGGTCCTCGAGGAAGAAGATCGCCACCCAGGCAACGGGCGAGCCCATGGAGATCGTGAACAGCCGGTGCTGGTAGGCCCAGAGGCCTGCGGCGACGACGACGCCCGCCACCGGCAGGCCGGAGAGCGTCGAGAAGAGGCCCATGACCAGCGAGACGGCGGTGTCCTTGGTCTCGTAGCGGGCGCGCAGCCAGCCCAGGCGGGCCAGTACGATCTCCAGGAAAACCGTCAGCACGAAGAGCGGCGTGGCCAGCGTGACCGGATCGAACCTCATCAGGCGGCCCAATCGCCCATCGCGTCTTTCGCGGGGCCTTTCGGCGGCCAGGAGGGCAGCGAGATCACTGCCTTGGGCGCGGCGACGTCGGAGAGGTCGATGGAGATCCGCCCGTCCTTGAAACTGGCCGCAAGCGCCTGGGCCCAGGGGATCTGGCGGGCCACGTAGCCGTCGCCCAGCCGGCAGAGCACCAGCGCCATGCCGCCCGCCTTGGCGAGCGCGCCCAGGCCATCGACAGCGATCCACAGCCGCTCGATCTTGCGGCCGGGGAATTCCTCGGCCAGCAGCTTGCGGGCGCGGTCCTCGTCCAGCGGCGGCGCGGAGCGGGCGATATTGGCCCAGGCCGTGACCGCCACCAGCACCGACACCGCCGCGGCCGAGCCGGCGAGCTGGATATAGAGCGCATGGGTCAGCAGCGGCGAGTCCTCCTGGGCAGGAGGCTCGCGCCCGCGGCCGGGCCGGTCAAGCAAAAGCCCCCTCCGCAAGGAAGGGGGCTTCGCCTGGCCGCAGAGCGCCGGTGTCTAGAATCGGTGACTGAAGGCGATCGCCCAGATGTCCGCGTGGTCCGAGCCCGAGCCGCGGAACTCCTCGCGGGTGTAGTCGGCCCGCACGCCGTTGGCGCCGTCGAAGTGGTACTGGGCGCCGACGCCGAAGTTCCAGGAATCTCCGTCCGCACGGTCGGAGACGGTGATCGGTCCGCCGGTTCCCGTCGCCGTCGCCGAGGCCTTGACGCTCTGATGGCCGTAGCCGATGCGCGCCAGGAGGTCGAACTGATTGGAGAGCGGCAGGAAACCCACCGCGTAGATCGCCTCCTGGTCCTTCAGCTTGACGCTGGTGTTGACGTTAACGCCGCCGACGGTCTGGCTGCCCTTGTCGTCGTTGACGCCGAAGCCCAGCTCGCCCTCGACGCCGAGCCAGTCGTTGAACCGCCAGCCGAGCCGGCCCTGGACGGCGCCCAAGTTGAAGTCGCCCGCGTGGGCGTTGGCGTACCCCAGCGTACCGTAGAGGCCGGTCGGCGGCGCGGTCTGCGCCAAGGCGACGGCCGGGAGAAGGGTCGCGGCGGCCGCCGCGGCGATCAGGAACTTCATGCTGACTAGGCTCCGTACTGAGGAGAACAACCCCGTGCCCCTGGGGATCGGCGTCAAACGCGGCGGCGGGTTGTCGGTTCGGCCACATTGATAGGGCTGGGCCCGGGTGTGACCCTGCGGCCACAAGCCGGCTGACGCCCCTCGCCAGCGTGCTAGTAGTCTCCGTCGCAGGGGAGTTGCCGCTTTGCCTCACGCCATGATCGCCGCCACCGGGCTCTACACGCCGCCGAACAGCCTCTCGAACGAGGAGCTGGTGGCGACCTTCAACGCCTACGTGGAGCGGTTCAACGCGGCCAACGCCGAGGCCATCGCCGCCGGCGAGACGCAGGCCCTGGTCCCCTCGTCCGCGGAGTTCATTGAGAAGGCTTCGGGCATCAAGGCGCGCTATGTCGTCGACAAGACCGGCCTCGTCGATCCCGAGGTCATGCGGCCCGTGATTCCCGAGCGCTCCAACGACGAACTCTCCGTGCTGGCCCAGATCGCCGTCGAGGCGGCGAGGCAGGCGATCGACCGCTGGGGCAAGGCGGCGAGCGAGATCGACGCGGTGATCTGCGCGGCGTCCAACATGCAGCGCGCCTATCCGGCGATGGCCATCGAGGTGCAGCAGGCGCTCGGCATCCAGGGCTTCGCCTTCGACATGAACGTCGCCTGCTCCTCGGCCACCTTCGGCATCAAGACGGCCGCGGACTTCGTGGCCTCCGGCTCGGCGCGCGCGGTGCTGATGGTCAATCCGGAGATTTGCTCCGGCCACCTCAACTTCCGCGACCGCGACAGCCATTTCATCTTCGGCGACGTGGCTACCGCCGTGATCGTGGAGGACTCGGCCCAGGCGCCAAGAACTGGATTGGGGGCCGGCTGGGAGATCCTCGGCACGCGGCTGAAGACCCAGTTCTCCAACAACATCCGCAACAACTTCGGCTTCCTGAACCGCTGCGCGCCGGAGGGGATCGGAGCCACCGACAAGCTCTTCGTGCAGGAGGGCCGCAAGGTGTTCCGCGAGGTCGTGCCGATGGTCTCCGACATGATCGTCGAGCACGCGAACGACCTCGGCATCGACCCGCACGGGCTGAAGCGCCTGTGGCTGCACCAGGCCAACATCAACATGAACGAGATGATCGGCCGCCGCGTGCTGGGCCGCGATCCTAATCCCGGCGAGAACGTCATCATCCTGGACGAATTCGCCAACACCTCCTCGGCCGGCTCGATCATCGCCTTCCACCGCGCCAGCGACGACTTCGCGCCGGGCGAGACTGGCCTGATCTGCTCGTTCGGGGCGGGCTATTCGGCCGGCACGGTGTTCGTCAGGAAGCGCTAGGCGGCGGAGACTGAGGCGCCTCCGGCTTCGGATGCGCCGCCTTCCAGTCCATCATCGCCCGAACCCGCGCGCCCACCGACGGGTGGTCGTAGAAGATCACCTCCTCCAGCTTCGACGGCGTCGCGGCGCGGTACTCGAGGGTCTTCACCAGGGCCTTCGCCAAGCCGTCGGGCTCGTTGAAGTGCGCCACCGAGAAGTGGTCGGCGTCCGACTCGCCCCAGCGACTAAAGGTGTTGGTGATCGGTGTGGCCAGGAGGCCCAGCACCGCGAGAAGGATGGAGATCACCGGGAAGCCGGCCGGATCGGCCAGGCCCTTCACGCCCTTGGCGCCCAGCAGCCGCGAGGCCCAGCCGAAAAGCCGATCGACGAGGAAGAAGCCCACCAGCGCCACCAGGCCCTTGAAGACAGCGCCGATTAGGACGTGTTTGTGCACATAGTGGCCCATCTCGTGGCCCACGACGCCCTTCACCTCGGCCAGGTCGGCGTTCTTCTTGAACATCACGTCGCTCATGGCGACGCGCCCGTAGCCGAAGATTCCGCCGGCGTTTGCGGTGTAGCGATTTGACTGCTTGGAGCCGTTGTAGATCAGGATCTTGTCCGAAGGCATGCCGACCTGCTTGGCCATGGCGACGACCTCGTCGCGGACCGGACCAGGCGGCGCGGGCTGGTAGTTGTTGAGCAGGGGTTCGACCAGGAAGAGACCGGCCACGAAGAACACCAGGCTGACAACCGTCGTCGCCAGGCCGGCCCACAGCCACCAGGTCTTCGGCGCGCGGCGGATCAGCCAGTAGACGAGCGCGAAGGTGATCAGGCCGGCCACCGTGCCGATGACCATCAGCAGCAGGCGCTCGCTCAGCCAGCCGCCATAGGGGCGACTGGTGAAGCCATAGCTCTTCTCGCGCCACCAGCGGGCGTAGGAGTCCCAGGGAATGGACAGCAGCCCCTCGACGACGCCATCGATCAGCAGCACCACGACCACGGCGAGCCAGGGCCGTGGCTTCTTCGCCTCGACGCCCGCGCGGACGCGGACCAGCAACCCACTCTTCAGAACGATCCACGACACCAGCACGCTGACGACCGTCGTCCACAGCAGCACCCAGTGGCCGCCCTGGGTATAGGCCGTCGCCTTGGCGTGAACCTCCGGCGGCAGCGTGGCGAGATAGGCCGCGGTGGCCGCGGCCGGATCGAATCCCTGGGCCATTCGCCCCTCCCCCGTTTCGTGGCCGCAGGAGGCCAGAGAAAGCCAAGCTTGTCAGGCCCGAAAGCGCGCTAAGCTCAGGCGAATTTGGAGTTTCCCATGCTGCGTTCCGCCACCGTTTCCTTCGCAATCCTGGCCGCTGCCGCCAACCTCAGCGCGATGCGGGCCCCGCCCGCGGCTTACGACGTCGTGGTCCGCGGCGGCGAGATCCTCGACGGCTCCGGCGGGAAGCCGTTCACCGGCGACGTGGCGGTGAAGGGCCAGCGCATCGCCTACGTCGGCCCGCATGCGCCCGGCCGCGGCAGGAGCGAGATCGACGCCCGCGGCAAGGCGGTGGCGCCCGGCTTCATCAACATGCTCTCCCACTCAGAGGACAGCTTCATGGCCGACGGGCGCGGGCTTTCCGAGCTGCGCCAGGGGGTGACTCTGGAGGTGATGGGCGAAGGCGGCTCGATCGGGCCGCTGACGCCGAAGATGCAGCTGCTGGAGCAGCAGCGGCAGCACGACATCAAGTACCCGGTCACCTGGTCCACCCTCGACCAAGGCCTGCAGACCATGGTCAGGCGCGGGGTCTCTCTGAACGTCGCCTCGTTCGTGGGCGCGGCCACCGTGCGCGTGCATGTGCTGGGCGAGGACGATGTCCAGCCGACCACGTCGCAGCTCGCGCAGATGCGAATGTTGGTCCGCCGGGCGATGGAGGACGGCGCCATGGGCGTGGGCTCTGCACTGATCTATGCGCCGGGGACATTCGCCAAGACGCCGGAGCTGGCCGCGCTGGTCACCGAGGCCGGCAAATGCGGCGGCATCTACATCAGCCACATGCGCTCCGAGGGCGACCACATCTTCGAGGCCACCGACGAGCTGATCGAGATCTCGCGGGCGTCCGGCGCGCCGGCCGAGATCTTCCACATGAAGACCGCCGGCAAGGACAACTGGGGCAAGGAGGACGCCTTCATCGGCAAAATCGAGGCCGCCCGCGCCAAGGGCCAGCGGATCACCGCCGACATGTACACCTATGCGGCCTCCTCGACCGGCTTCGACGCGGCCATGCCGACCTGGGTCCAGGCGGGCGGCGTGGAAGCCTGGATCGCGCGGCTGAAGGACCCCGCCACCCGCGCCAAGGTGATCGCCGAGATGCGCCAGGAGCATCCCAAGGACTGGGAGAACTCGTTCCGCCAGGCAGGCGGCGCCGAAGGAACCCTGCTGGTCGGCTTCAAGAACCCGGCTTTGAAGCCGCTCACCGGCAAGACCCTGGCCGAGGTCGCCAAGGAGCGCGGCACAAGCCCCGAGGACACCATCATCGACCTGATCATCGCCGACGGCAGCCGCGTGCAGGTGGTCTATTCCTCGATGACCGAGACCAATGTGCAGAAGCAGATGAAGCTGCCCTGGGTCAGCTTCGGCTCCGACGCCGCGGCCATGGCGCCGGAGGGCGTCTTCCTGCTCTCCTCCACCCATCCCCGCGCCTACGGCAACTTCGTGCGCGTGCTGGGCAAGTACTCACGTGAGGAGAAGCTGATCGGCCTGCCCGAGGCGGTGCGCCGGCTCGCCGCCCTGCCCGCCCACAACCTCGGCCTGCACGACCGCGGCATGCTGAAGGTGGGCGACTATGCGGACGTCGTCGTGTTCGACCCGAAGACCGTCACCGACCACGCCACCTTCGTGAAGCCACAGCAGCTCGCCACCGGCGTCACCGACGTGCTGGTCAACGGCCAACCGGTGCTGCGGGACAGCCAGGCCACCGGCGCCCACGCCGGCCAGGTGGTCCGCGGCCGCGGCTGGAAAGGCTGGAAGGACGGCGGCTGCCGGGCGAGCGCCAAGGCGTGGACGTGGTGAAGCCAGAGGGCCCCACGCGAGCCGAGGGCGCCTGTGTCTGCGGCGCGGTGCGGATCGAGATCGGCGTGCCCGCGCGTTGGGCCTGGCACGACCATTCGGCCAGGAGCCGGCACGCCCAGGGCTGCGCCTATGCGACCTACGTCGGCAGCTACAAGAGCCGGTTCCGGGTGCTGCAAGGCGAAGAGCAGATCGCCCGCTACGAGGACGCAGAGGCCGGGACCACCCGCAGCTTCTGCGCCCGCTGCGGCACGCCGATCGCCTACGAGCGCGCGCACGCCCACACGATGATCAACCTGCCCCGGGCGCTTTTCTCCAGCGGCGTCGGCCGCGAGCCGCTCTACCACCTCGGGATCGGTGAGGAGCCGGAGTGGGCCTACCGCGGCGAACGCCTGAAGCCGCTCAAGGGCTTCCCCGGCGTGGTCTGGACCGGGCCGAAGCGCAGGAAGGCGCGGACGGCCGACATCCTCTGAATGCTATCGGTCCTTCTCGCGCTCGCCGATCGCGGCTTGCGCGGCGGCCAGCCTGGCGATCGGCACACGGTAGGCAGAGCAGCTGACGTAGTCGAGGCCGACGGTCTCGCAGAAGGCGATCGAGGCGGGGTCGCCGCCGTGCTCGCCGCAGATGCCGAGCTTGACGTCCGGCCGCGCCGCGCGGCCGCGCTCGGCCGCCAGCCGGATCAGGTCGCCGACGCCCTCCTGGTCCAGGCTGACGAACGGGTCCTTCTCGAAGATGCCCTTATCGATATAGGCGTTCAGGAAGCGCCCGGAATCGTCGCGGCTGATGCCGAAGGTCGTCTGCGTCAAATCGTTAGTCCCGAAGGAGAAGAACTCCGCAGTTTGCGCAATTTCGCCGGCGCGCAGCGACGCCCGCGGGAGCTCGATCATGGTGCCGAC
>JBJMQX010000027.1:0-11837 GCA_045802455.1 Phenylobacterium sp.
ACGGGGCGACCGCGTCCGGCCAGATGATCCCGGCCTCGTCGTGGCTGGCCTCGATTATGCCGGCCACCAACCGCGAGACGCCGACCCCATAGGAGCCGCCGTGGATCGGGACGTCCTTGCCGTCGGGGCCGGTGACCAGCGCCTTCATCGGCTTGGAGTACTTCTCGCCGAAGTAGAAAATGTGGCCGACCTCTATGCCGCGCGCGGTCATCCGCTTGGCCTCGGGGACCTCGGCCTCGAAGCGCGCCTGGTCGTGCATCTCGTCGGAGGCGGCGTAGAGCTTGGCGCGCTGGCTGACCATCGGATCGAGGTCGCCATCCCAGTCGATGTCGGGGCCCGGCGCGCCCATCTCGACGAGGTCGCCATGGGCGAAGACCTGGCTCTCGCCGGTGTCGGCCAGGATGATGAACTCATGGGAGAGGTCGCCGCCGATCGGCCCCGGATCGGCCTTCACCGGGATCGCCTTCAGCCCCAGCCGCGCATAGATGTTGAGGTAGGCCAGGAACATTCGGTTGTACGAGCGCCGCGCGGCGGCCTCGTCGATGTCGAAGGAATAGGCGTCCTTCATCAGGAACTCGCGGCCGCGCATCACCCCGAACCGGGGCCGCCGCTCGTCGCGGAACTTCCACTGGATGTTGTAAAAATTCTTCGGCAAATCCTTGTAGGACTTAATGAAAGCCCGGAAGATCTCAGTAATCACCTCTTCCGCCGTGGGGCCGTACAGCAGGTCCCGGTCATGGCGGTCCTTGATGCGCAGCATCTCGTCGCCGTAGTCGTCGTAGCGGCCGCTCTCGCGCCATAGGTCGGCGAGCTGCAGGGTGGGCAGCAGCACCTCGATCGCGCCGGCCCGGTCCATCTCCTCGCGGACCACCTGCTCGATCTTCTTCAGCACCTTCAGGCCCAGCGGCAGCCAGGCGTAGATGCCCGCCGCCTCCTGGCGGATGAGGCCGGCGCGCAGCATCAGCTGGTGGGAGACGATCTGGGCGTCGGCGGGGGCCTCGCGCAGCGTGGGCATGAAGTAGCGCGACAGGCGCATGGGGGCGGCAGGTCCTTACGCGGAAAGCGAGCGGCCCTGATAGCCCTGCCCGCTTAGGCTTGGCAACGCGCGAGCGACCTAGCCCTTCCGCCAGGGGATCATGTCGGGGGTGATCAGCTTGAAGTGGATCACCAGCCAGATGAGCGCGAACACCATCGCCGAGACCCAGGTGGTGGTGAAGAACTTGCGCTTCAGCTTGGGATCGACCGGCGAGCCGGGATCGCCGCCCTGCGGGTCGACGCCCGCCTCGGCGTGGGTGACGGTGCCCAGCGGCAGGATCGCGAACAGCACGGTCCACCAGATGGTCAGGTAGATCGCGAACATCGTGAAAGGACCGCCCATCAGTGGCCGCCCTTCAGCGTCTGCATCAGCTCGACCAGCACGCCGCCCATATCTTTCGGATGGACGAAGATCACCGGCACGCCGTGGGCGCCGATGCGCGGCTTGCCGTCGTTGAGCACCGTCGCCCCCTTGGCCTGCATGTCGTCGCGGGCCGCCTCGATGTCGGGCACCTCGAAGCAGACGTGGTGCTGGCCACCCTTGGGGTTCTTGGCCAGGAAGGCGGTGATCGGGGACGTCTCGTCAATCGGCTCGATGAGCTCGATCTGGCTGTTGGGCAGGTCGACGAAGCAGACCCACACGCCCTGCTCCTGCATGGCGAAGGTCTCGCTGAACTCGGTCGCGCCCAGCATATCCCGGTACATGCGCACCGAGGCTTCGATGGAGGGCGTGGCGACGCCCACGTGATTGAGTTTGCCGATCATGACGGGCGTTCTAGCGCGCTCTGACCGAGCGCGCGAGGCGGCGGTTCAACTCACCGCAGCCGCGGCGGCCGGCGCGTTCGGTTCGAACACCGCGCCAGACGCGAACAGCGCCTCGATCGCATTGGGAGCAAGGCCAGACTGCGCCAGGATCTCACGGGTATGCTCGCCGGGGTCGGGCGTCGGGTGGAAGAGCCCGCCGGGCGTTCGCGTGAACTCGGCGTAGCCGCGGACCGTCATCATCGGCCCCAGCCTGGGGTGCGTCCACGGCTCGTAGAAACCGTTCTCCGCGAGCCAGGGGTCCTCGAGGGATTCGGCGCTGCGAAGCACCGGGGCTGCGGCCACACCGGCCCTGAGCAGGGCGTCCAGCACCTCGCCGCGAGCCCGGCCGGCGAACGCCGCCTCCAGGCGCGAAGCAAGCTCGCCCTCGCGCGGCGCCAGCAGGGCGGCTGCACCCATGTCGAGGCCGAGCACCTCGCCCACCGCTCGCGCTTCGGCGTCGGTGTCCGCGGCCAGGCCGATCCAGCCGTCGGCGCAGGCGTAATAGCGGTGAAGGGCCCGGACCCCCAGGCAGTCGAGGCCGCCAAGGTCGTTCGGCTGGCGGCCTTCGTAGCTGACCATCTCGCCCAGCTGGAACAGCAGGCTCTGGGCCATCAGGCTGGTGATGATCTCCTGGCCCTCGCCCGTTCGTTCGCGGGCGTTCAGCGCGGCGATGGTCGACATGGTCACGACGGAGGCCGTGGCGACATCGTTGACGGCGATGGTGTAGAGGATCGGGTCACCGTCGCCCCCTTGCGCGGCCATCATGCCGCCCTCGGACTGCAGCAGCGGATCGAAGCCGGGCAGCGCGGCGCGTGGCCCGCGATTCCCATAGGCGTTGACCGAGCAGGAGATGATCCGCCGGTTGACCCCGCGCAGCGCGGGGTAGTCGATGCCGAGCCGCTGACGCACGCCCAGGCGATAGTTGTCGATCACCACGTCCGCCTGGCGGGCCAGGTCGAGGAACAGCTCGCGCCCGCCCGGCTTTCGCAGGTTCAGCCCCAGGCCGCGACAGCCGCGGTTGTAGCTCAGGAAACCCGGACCGTCGGAGCGGAAGGGGTCGAACTCCGGCGGCTCGATCTTCAGCACGTCGGCCCCGAAGTCCGCGAGCAGCGCGCCGGCGTAGGCGCCGGCGATCACCGTGCCGAGGTTCAACACCTTCACGCCGGCGAGCGGTGGACCGGAGGACGACTTGCGCGCCAGCGCTCGCGGCTGCCACGCCGGTGGCTTGGAGACCGGCTGCGGCAGCGCGCGGATGGAGGCGGGCGTCGAAGACAGCCGCGCCGGCGGGCCGGGCATGGCCACCTCGCCCAGCCGCGGGTGCTGGAAGACCTCGCGCAGGCCGCCCTCACGCACGGTCTCGCCCGCGAACCACGCCTCCCGGCGGCGCACGGGCGCGCAGGGCACGTCGTTGGCCTGCAGCGCCTCCAGCCACTCGGCCCGGGTGCGGGTGCTGAACATCTCCTCCAGTAGGTCGCGCGCGGCGACCATGTCGCTCTCGAGCGCCTCGAAGGCGTCCTCGAGCCCCAGGACCTCGAAGGCCTTGCGGTAGAAGTTGGTGAACAGCGTGCCCAGGAAGAACCACTCGCCGTCGGCGCATTGGTAGAGGCGGTAGCGCGGGTTGGCGCCCGGCGGGATCCCGCGCGGCAGCGGCGGCTGATTGAGCGCCCGCGCCCCGCCGGAGGATTCGGAGGCGCCGTGCAGTCCGGATACGACCACGGCCTGGCCCTGGCCGCTGCGCGACCGCTCGTGCAGGGCCGCGCCGATGGCCGCCGCGCCCATCACGCCCTGGGCGTACCAGAGGATCGGCAGGACCAGGTGCACCGGCTGGTCGGCGTAGGCTCCCTGGCGGAACGCGGAGCCCGTGAGGCCGGCGAGCAGGCTGTGGTGCGCCGCGAGCTGGCTCCAGCGGCCGGCGGTCCCGTAAGGCGGCATCCAGACGTGCACCAGGGCCGGATGGGAAGCCGTCAGCGTCGCGCCGTCCAGGCCCCGGCGCTCCAGCTCGCCCGGTGCGGAATCGAAGATGGCGACGTCGGATCCGGCGATCAGCCGCCGGGCGGCGGTCATGCCGTCGGCGCTGTCGAGATCGAGCGTGATCACCTGCTTGTTGCGGTTGAAGGCGAGGTATCCGGGGTGATCGGCCAGCCGGTCGCCGCCGGGCGGCTCGACCTTGACGACCTCGGCCTCGAAGTCGCCCAGCAGCATGGACGCCATCGGCCCGGCGACGCCCTGGCTGAAGTCGGCGATCCGGACACCTCGGTAAGCGGACACTGGCGGCCTCCCCTGCCCGGCCATCAAAGCCGCGGCCGGGCCGCTCGGCAAGCACTGCTGAGAGGGAGCGGTCGAGTCGTTCAGCTCGCCAGGCGGAGCGCCTCGGCGCCTTCGTCCGGTACGAATTCCAGCAGGTCGCCGGGCTGGCACTCCAGCACCCGGCAGATGGCCTCCAGGGTCGAAAACCGGATGCCCTTCACCTTGCCGGACTTCAGCAGGGACAGGTTAGCCTCGGTGATGCCGATGGCGCGGGCCAGCACGTTGGAGCGCACCTTGCGTCGCGCCATCATCAGGTCGAGGCGGATCACGATGGCCATCAGACGAACCCCTCGCGGTCCTGCTCGATCTCGCGGCCGACCAGCATCACCTGGGCGATCACCAGGACGAGACCGCCCAGCAGGAGCTCCTGGACGCTGGTCATGTGCGCCCAGTTGCGGTCGATCTCATAGCCGCTGGCGCTGAGCGCGAGGTGGCAGACGAACGGCAGCACGGCGTCGGCCAAGAGCGCGATCCCCACCCACTGCAGGCGCCGCGCGTTTCCGGTCGCGAAGACCTGGCCGCGCGCATAGAGCCGGAAGAGGCGCTGCAGGTTCCAGAACAGCAGCACCATCGGCGCCGAGCGGACGATCCAGACCAGGGCGTAGACCAGCCGGTGCGTCAGGCTGAGCGAGGCGAAGGTCACGTAGCCGGGCGGCGGGTGGCCACCCGTGCTGATCATGCCGCCGGGCGCGCCCAGCGACAGCACGCCCCCGCGATAGAACAGCACCGCCCAGACCCCGAAGGCCGCCAGCGCCACGAAGGCCCAGAGCAGGCCGCCGAACAGGATCGCGAAGCCGCGGCTGCTGGCGCGGACCCGGCGATAGGCGGGGTGCTCCGCGAGGCTCGGCGAGAATTCGAGGACATCGGCCATGGCGGGACTCCTTCGCCGGACATCCGCACCGTCTTACATCAATATCTTTTCGTCAAACGATAATTCTAGAGACGCAGCACCGTCGTCTCGACGACCGGACGGCGGCCCCAGATGCGCTGGCTGGCCTTCTTCACGGCGCGGCTGACCGCCATTTCGACGGTGTCGTCCATTTCCCGGTCGTCGCCCTTGAGGCGGGCCAGCGCCTGTTCGGCCTCGTCGGCTAGATCGTCGAGGAGGTCCTCCAGCGGGTCGTCCTCGTCGGCGGGGAGGCCCAGCGCCCGCACCTGCGGACCGGAGACCAGCTTGCCGCGCCCGTCGAGGGCCAGGGCGACCGTGATCATGCCGTTGAAGGCCGCATGGCGGCGCTCGCGCAGGGCGTCGCCGTTCTCGGGCGTGACCACGCCGGCGTCCACATAAAGGCGACCGGCCGGCACCTCGTCGACGATCTCGGCGCGGCCTGGAGCCAGACGCACCATATCGCCGTTGCGCGGCGTCACCTGCTGCGGCACCTGCAGGTCCCGGGCGAAGGCGGCGTGCTCCAGGAGGTGGCGGCGCTCGCCGTGGGTCGGCACGGAGAT
This sequence comes from Phenylobacterium sp., assembly GCA_045802455.1. Taxonomy (GTDB): domain Bacteria; phylum Pseudomonadota; class Alphaproteobacteria; order Caulobacterales; family Caulobacteraceae; genus Phenylobacterium. The sequence continues at coordinate 5,596 of JBJMQX010000027.1, forward strand.
CTGCGGCCGCGCCCACCGGTACATCTCGGCGAGTTCGTCGCGGCAGGGATGGCCGCTGACGTGGATGCCGGGGTGATCGCGCTCGGTGTAGAGGCGCACCCCCCGGTCGGCGAGCTTGTTCTGCAGGTTGCGGATCGGGATCTCGTTGCCCGGAATGATCCGCGAGGAGAAGACGCAGGCGTCGCCCGCGCCCAGGCTCACGTGCGGATGGGTGCCGTCGGCGATGCGGCTGAGCGCTGCGCGCGGTTCGCCCTGGCTGCCCGTGCAGAGGTAGAGGATGGCGTTGGGCGGGAAGCTCTTGGCCTCGTTGTCAGGGATGAAGGGCTTCAGGTCCTCCATCAGGCCAACGGACCGGGCCGCGGCCGCCATGCGGATCATCGAGCGGCCGACCAGGCAGATGCGCCGGCCGGCCTCCTCGGCGGCGCGGCAGACGCTATCCATGCGGGCCACGTTGGAGGCGAAGCAGGCGACCGCCACCTTGCCCTTGAGCTCGCCGATCAGCGGGATCAGCGCCTCGCGCACGTCGGCCTCGGAGCCCGCGTGGCCATCGACGAAGACGTTGGTGGAATCGCAGACCATGGCCAGCACGCCCTCGTCGCCGAGCTGCTGAATTGCGCCCTGGTCGGTCACCGCGCCCAGCAGCGGGTCCGGGTCGATCTTCCAGTCGCCGGTGTGCAGCACCGTTCCCAGCGGCGTGCGGATCGCCAGACCGTTGGGCTCGGGGATCGAGTGGGTGAGCGTGATCAGCTCCAGGCTGAACGGGCCGAGCTCGATCCGGCCGCTGAGCGGCACCTCGGTGATCGAGACCGCGTCCAGCAGGTCGGCCTCGCGCAGCTTCTCGCGCAGCAGGAAGGCGGTGAAGGGCGTCGCGTAGATCGGAGCCTTCAGCCTGGGCCACAGCCAGGCGACCGCCCCGATGTGGTCCTCGTGCGCGTGGGTCAGCACGATCCCCAGGATGCGGTCGGCGTAGTCTTCGATGAACTGCGGGTCGGGCAGGATGATCTCCACGCCCGGCGTGGTCTGGTCGCCGAAGGTCACCCCCAGGTCGACCACGATCCACTGGCGGTCGTGCGCCGGCCCGAAGCCGTAGAGGTTGAAGTTCATGCCGATCTCGTTCGAGCCACCGAGCGGCAGGAAGACGAGCTCGTCGCCCTTGTCTGTTTTGGCCATCTACACCTTCGCCGCCGTGTTCCGGCGGTAGATCTCGAGCATCCCGCGGATCGTCAGATCGGGATCGAAGTGGTCGATCGACGCCGTCGCCCCATGGAAGAGCGAGGCCACGCCGCCGGTTCCGATGACGGTCATGGGCTTGCCCCAGTCGGCCTTGATGCGTGTGACCAGGCCTTCGATCATCGCGATGTAGCCCCAGTAGACGCCGGACTGCATGGCCGCCACCGTGTCCTTGCCGATCGAGGTATTGCCGCGCGGACGCTGGATCGCCACGCGGGGCAGCTTGGCCGCGGCCTGGTGCAGGGCCTCCATGGAAAGGTTGATGCCGGGCGCGATGGCGCAGCCCTCCATCCCGCCGTCCGCGGCCACGACGTCGAAGGTGGTGGCGGTGCCGGAATCGATGATGATCAGGTCGCCCGGGTAGACGATGTGCGCCCCGATCGCGTTGACCAGCCGGTCCGCCCCGGCCTCCGACGGCTTCTCGATCCGCACCTCGATTCCCAGGTCGACGTTCTCGCCGATCACCAGCGGCTCCACGTGCAAGTAGCGGCGGGCGAGGTTACGCAGGTTAAAGATCGACTGCGGCACCACCGAGGAGACGATGCAGCCCGTGAAGACGCCCAGCTGCAAGCCGGCCATGTTCAGCAGCTGCGACAGCCAGACGGCGTATTCGTCGGCCGTGCGGCTGGAGTGGGTCGCCGTGCGCCATTGGGCGATCCACCGCTCGTTGTCGTGCACGGCGAACAGCGTGTTGGTGTTGCCCTGTTCGATGGCCAGCAGCATGGATCAGGCGCCTCCGAAGAACACGTCGCCCGCCGTTATCCGCTCTATGGCCCCGTCGTCCAGCCGTAGCCGCAGCGCGCCGTCCAGGTCCATGCCCTCGGCGACGCCCGAAAGCGTGCGGTTCGGCAGCCGCGCCTCGCAGCGTTCGCCGAGACCCAGCGCGCGCTCGGTCCAGGCCCTGGCGATCGGCGAAAAGCCCTGCGTGGCCCAGAGCTTGCGCCAGGCTTCGAACCTCGTTGCGAGGACCTCGATGGCGTCAGCCGGCTTGGGCGGCTGCCCCTGCATGTGCTCGGCGAAGGAGGTCGCAGGCCGCTCCGTCCCGCTGGGCGCATGGGCGAGGTTGACGCCGATGCCGACCGCCAGCCAGAGGCCGCCCTCGGCGCGGGAGCCGGACTCGACCAGGATGCCGACCGCCTTGCGCCCGAACACCAGCACGTCATTGGGCCATTTCAGCCGCGCAGCGCCCGGGCCGAGGCAGGTGTCGGCGAGGTCGCAGGCGGCCAGCGCGGCGACGAACGAGAGCTGGGCCGCCTCTGCGGCCGGAACATCGGTGGTTGTGAGCAGGGTGGCCGCGAGGTTTCCGGTCTCCGTCGACCAGGCCCGGCCCCGGCGCCCCCGGCCGGCCGTCTGGTGGCCGGCGGTGATCCAGACGGGACCGCCCTGCCCCGCCTCGGCCCGGCGCCGCGCCTCGGCATTGGTGGAGTCGATCTCGTCGTAGGCTTCGATGGGCGGATGCTCCGCCACGGTCCTACGCCAGGCCGAAGGCGTGGGCGGCGCGGCCGGCGGCGGGGTAGATCCAGATCAGGGCGCCCATCACCAGCGGGAAGCTGAACAGCGCCAGCCCCACGGCGATAGCGCGCGCTTCCAAAGGCGGCGCGTCTGTGCCGCTTTCGGCCGCGTCGAACCACATCACTTTGATCAGGCGCAGGTAGTAGAAGGCGGCCACGACCGAGCCCACCAGGCCCAGCACCGCGACCCCCCAGAGCCCGGCGCCCAGCGCCGCCTTGAACACGAACACCTTGGCCCAGAAGCCGGAAAACGGCGGCAGGCCCAGAGCCGAGAGCGAGAAGGCGGTCATGGCCAGCGCTATTCCCGGCTGTTCCTTGAAGAGGCCCGCCATGTCCTCGATGGTCTCCATCGACCTGCCCTTGCGCGACAGCGCCGCCAGGCAGGCGAAGAAGCCGGTCACGTCCACCATGTAGAGGACCATGAACACCAGCATGGATTGGACGCCCTCGGCCGTGCCGCTGGCCAGGCCGATCAGGGCGTAGCCGACGTTGGCGATCGAGGAATAGGCCCACAGGCGCTTGAGGTTCCGCTGGGCGAGGCCCGCGAAGGCGCCGACCGCCACCGAGATCAGGCCCAGCGCCACCAGCACCTGCTGCCACTGAACGATCGCGCCCCCGAACCCCTGGGCCAGCAGGCGGGCGAAGAGCACCATGGCGGCGAGCTTGGGCGCCGCGGCGAAGAAGGCCACGACCGGCGTCGGCGCGCCCTCGTAGACGTCCGGCGTCCACATGTGGAACGGGGCGGCGGAGACCTTGAAGCCCAGCCCGCACATCAGGAAGACCAGGCCGAAGAGCACGCCGGTGTGGGCGCCGCCGTGCACGGCCACGGCGATGTCGCTGAACAGGGTCGAACCGGCGAAGCCGTAGACCAGGCTCGCGCCGTAGAGCAGCAGGCCCGACGAAAGCGCCCCCAGCACGAAGTACTTCAGCCCCGCCTCGGAAGCCTTGGCGTTGTCCCGTTGCAGGGCGGCCAGCACGTAGAGCGCCAGCGAGTGCAGCTCGACGCCCACATAGAGTGAGATCAGGTCGCCGGCTCCGGCCATCATGCCCATGCCGAGCGCCGCAAGGACGACCAGGACCGGAAACTCGAAGCTGTCGATACCACGACGCCGGAACCAGGGATGGCCCAGGGGGATGGCGACGGCGCTGGCGACGAAGATCGCCACCTGCGCGAAGGCCGAGCCGGCGTCGGCGATCAGGCCTCCGGAGAAGCCACGGCCGAACGGCCCGGTAGCGGCGGCATAGGCGGCTGCGGCGAGCAGCGCCACGCCCGCCCAGCCGACCAGCCGGCCCGCCTTCGGCGCATAGGCGCCTACGACCAGCATCACCATGGCCCCGATCGCCAGGATCAGCTCGGGCCAGGCCAGGCTGAGGTCCGCGTTGAACGTCATCCGGTCAGCCCCCGATGGCCATGTGGTAGGCCGAGACGAGGTGGTCCACGGAGGCCTGGGTCAGGTTGAAGACGGCGCTCGGATAGACGCCGAGCGCCAGGGTCGCTGCGATCAACGGGGCGAAGATCGCCACCTCGCGCCAGTCAAGGTCGGTGATCGCCGAAAGCTGCGGGTTCGAGATCGTACCGAAGATCACCGCGCGGTAGAGGTTGAGGGCGTAGACGGCCGAGAGGATCACCCCGGTGGCCGCGATGAACACGGTCCAGGTGGAGACGCCGTAGGTCCCGGTCATCGTCAGGATCTCGCCCACGAAGCCCGAGGTGCCCGGCAGGCCGACGTTGCCCATGGTGAACAGCATGAAGGTCGCCGCGTACCACGGCATGCGGTTCACCAGCCCGCCGTAGAAGGCGATCTCGCGGGTGTGCATCCGGTCGTAGACCACGCCGACGCAGAGGAAGAGCGCGCCCGAGATCACCCCGTGGCTGAGCATCTGGTAGAGCGCGCCCTGCTCGCCGGTCGCCGTTCCCGAGAAGATGCCCATGGTCACGAAGCCCATGTGCGCGACCGACGAATAGGCGATCAGCTTCTTCATATCGAGCTGACGGAAGGCGACCAGCGACGTGTAGACGATGGCGATGACGGAAAGCGCGAAGACCAGCGGCGCGAAGAGGTGCGACGCGTCCGGGAACATCGGCACGCTGAACCGCATGAAGCCGTAGCCGCCGAGCTTCAGGAGGATACCGGCCAGGATCACCGAGCCGGCGGTCGGCGCCTCGACGTGGGCGTCGGGCAGCCAGGTATGGACCGGCCACATGGGCATCTTCACCGCGAACGAGGCGAAGAAGGCGAGCCACAGCCAGGTCTGCACCGCGGGCGCGAAGTGGTAGCTCATCAGCTCGGGGATGGAGCTGGTGTGGGCGGTCCCGATCATGAACAGGATCGCGGCCAGCATCAGCACCGAGCCCAGCAGCGTGTAGAGGAAGAACTTGAAGGCGGCGTAGACCCGCCGCTGGCCGCCCCAGATGCCGATGATCAGGAACATCGGGACCAGGCCGAACTCGAAGAAGATGTAGAACAGGATCAGGTCGAGGGCGCAGAACACCCCGATCACCAGCGTCTCGAGGATCAGGAAGGCGATCATGTACTCGAGCACGCGCTTGGTGATCGACGTCCAGGACGCCGCGATGCAGAGCGGCATCAGGAAGGCCGTCAGCGGCACGAACAGGACGGAGATCCCGTCCACGCCCATCCGGTAGTTCAGCCCCGCGAACCAGGGCGCCTCCTCGACGAACTGGAAGCCGGCGGTGTTGGGGTCGAACTGCACGACCAGCAGCACCGATAGCGCGAAGGTCGCCAGCGTGGTGACCAGCGCGATCCACTTGGACGCCTCGACCGTGCGCGGGTCGTCCGTCTTGCCGAAGAAGCGCAGCACCAAGATGGCGGCGACGCCGATCAGCGGCGCGTAGGTGATGAGGGAGAGGATGGGCATGGTCCGTCGCTCCCTACGCGTTCCAGGCCCAGAGGGCGTAGGAGAGGATCGCCGCCACGCCCAGCAGCATCACGAAGGCGTAGTGGTAGACGTAGCCGGTCTGCAGCCGGCCCGTCCCCTTGCCCACCGCATAGCTGACCGCGGAAACCCCGTCGGGGCCCAAGCCGTCGATGATCCGCTGGTCGCCGCCCTTCCAGAAGAGGTCGCCCAGCCACTTGGCGGCGCGCACGAAGGTCGCCTGGTAGAGCTCGTCGAAGAACCACTTGTTGTAGAAGAACAGGTAGACCGGGCCGCGGTTGGCCCCGAGCCGCGCGCCGAGCCCCTCGCGCATCAGATAGACGTAGGCGGCGGCCGCCAGGCCCAGGATCGACACCACCAGCGGAGCCAGCACGACCCACTCCGGCGCCTCGGCCGGGCCTAGCACATGGTTGTTGGTCGCCGTGAAGATCGCGCCGCGCCAGAACTCGCGCTGCTCGGCGCCGACGAACTTCTCCACGAACAGGAAGCCCGAGGCGATCGCGCCGACCGCCAGCACGAGCAGCGGCAGGCGCATGGTCCAGGCAGTTTCCCGCGGCTGGTGCACGACCTCCCCATGATCTGGCTCCGAGTGCGTCTCGGCCT
>JBJMQX010000002.1:0-9935 GCA_045802455.1 Phenylobacterium sp.
CTACATCTTCCGCGGCGCGCTCGACGTGCGGGCCCGGCGGGTGAACATGGAGATGAAGATCGCCTGCGCCAACGCGCTGGCCCAGCTGGCCCGCGAGGACGTGCCCGACGAGGTGGCCGCCGCCTACCACGGCACCCAGCTGAAGTTCGGCCCCGAGTACATCATCCCGACGCCGTTCGACCCGCGGCTGATCTGGTACATCCCGCCGTTCGTCGCCCAGGCGGCCATGGACACCGGCGTCGCCCGCAAGCCGATCGAGGACATGGACGCCTATCGCGCGGCCCTGGCCCAGCGGCTCGATCCGACGGCGGCCTTCCTGCAGAAGCTGCAGGGCGCGGTGCTGGCCGGGCCGAAGAAGCGCATCGTCTTCGCCGAGGGCGAGGAGCCCAGCGTGATCCGCGCCGCCTACGCCTTCCAGTCCGGGGGCCTGGGCGACGCCATCCTGGTGGGCCGCGAGGACCTGGTGCACGAGAACATGCGCGCCGTGGGTCTCGATCCGGCAGAGGTGGACATCGAGATCCTCAACGCGCGCCTCTCCAGCCGCAACACCGAGTACGTCGACTATCTCTACGGACGCCTGCAGCGCGAGGGCTACCTGCGCCGCGACGTGCAGCGGCTGATCAACCAGGACCGCAACGCCTTCGCCGCCGCCATCGTCGCCCTGGGCCACGCCGACGGCATGGTCACCGGCGTCACCCGCTCCTTCGACCAGGTGCTGGAAGAGGTGCTGCGGGTCATCGACCCGGCGCCGGACGGCCGGGTGATCGGGATGAGCGTGATCCTGGCCAAGGGCCGCACCCTGTTCGTCGCCGACACCAACGTCACCGAAATGCCCGAGGCCGAGGACTTGGTGGAGATCGCCAAGGAGGCGGCCCGCGCCGTCCGCACGCTCGGCTACACGCCGCGTCTGGCGTTCATGAGCTATTCGACGTTCGGCAACCCGATGGGCCTGCGCTCCGAGAAGGTGCGCGAGGCGGTCGCCATCCTCGACGAGACCGACGGCGTCGACTTCGAATACGAGGGCGAGATGCCGCCGGAGCTGGCTCTGGAGCCCGAAGGCCGGGGCAACTATCCGTTCATGCGGCTTTCGGGTCCGGCCAACGTCCTGATCATGCCCGCCATCCACTCGGCCGCCATCTCGACGCAGCTGATCCAGTCGCTGGGCGGGGCGACGGTGATCGGGCCCATCCTGCTGGGCCTGAACCGGGCGGTGCAGATCTGTCCGCTATCGGCCTCGGTCTCCAAGATCCTGCACATGGCCACCGTCTGCGCCTACGACCGCCCGCTCGTGGAGATCGACGCCTGATGCGGACGGCGCAGCGCCTTTCGAACTAGGGATCGCGCGCCTCGGGGGCAGCGGGCGATCCGTCGTCCGGCCCCAAGGGAGCGTGAGATGAGTTCGCCCTATTCCCTCGGCATAGACTTCGGCACGACCAACACGGTGGTGGCGCTGGCCGACGCGAGCGGTCCGGCGCACCTGGTGCGGTTCCCGGCGCCGGAGGGCGAACTCTTCGCCTTCCGCTCCTGCCTCTCGTTCCACGCGCCGGCGGAGAGGCCCACGGAGCGCGCCATCGCCGCCGGTCCCTGGGCGATCGAGGCCTATGTGGAGGACCCCGCCGAGACCCGCTTCATCCAGTCCTTCAAGACCTTCGCCGCCAGCGAGAGCTTCTCCGAGACCCAGGTGCTGGGCCGCCGCTACCGCTTCGAGGACCTGCTCTCGACCTTCCTCTTGAAGCTGCGCGGTTACGCCGGGGCCGGCATGGCCGAGCTGCCCAACCGGGTGATCGTCGGCCGCCCGGTCACCTTCGCAGGCGGCGCGCCGGTCGAGGCGCTGGCGCTCGAGCGCTACGAGACCGCGTTCCGGCGGATGGGCTTCACCGAGATCCTCTACGCCTACGAGCCGGTCGGCGCGGCCTTCTTCTTCGCCCGCGAGCTCGACCACGACGCCACCGTGCTGGTCGGCGACTTTGGCGGCGGCACCTCGGACTTCTCGATCATCCGTTTCGAGAGGGAGGCCGGCGAGATCCGCGCCCACCCGCTGGGCCGCTCCGGCGTCGGCGTGGCGGGGGACGCCTTCGACTACCGGATCATCGACAACCTGGTCTCGCCGGCGCTGGGCAAGGGCTCGAGCTACGAAAGCTTCGGCAAGGTGCTGCCGATCCCCAACCGCTACTATTCGGCGTTCGCCCGGTGGGACCAGCTGGCCCTCATGCGCGCCAGCCGCGATATGCGCGAGATCCGCGCCCTCGTCCGTGAAGCCGTGGAGCCCGAGAAGATCGCCCGCCTCGTGGAGACCCTGGACGAGAACTACGGCTACCAGCTCTACCGCTCGGTCTCGCGGCTGAAGGAGGCGCTGTCCGTCCAAGAGGTGGCCGAGTTCCGCTTCGAGGCGGGCTCCATCGCGCTCGCCGGCCACGTGAAGCGCACCACCTTCGAACGCTGGATCGCCCCCGAGCTGGCCCTGATCGAACGGGCGGTGGACCAGGCGCTGGCCAGTGCGGACCTTCAGCCCGAAGGCGTCGACCGCATCTTCCTGACCGGCGGCTCGTCGCTGGTGCCGGCCGTCCGCGCCATCTTCCACCGCCGCTTCGACCCGGCCCGCATCGAGACCGGCGCGGAGCTGGAATCCATCGCCTCGGGCCTCGCGCTGATGGGCCGCGAGCGCGACCTTGGGCGTTGGACGACGCACAGCTAATCTCTGGGCCCATGACCGCCTTCGTAGCCCTGCTGAGAGCCGTCAATGTCGGCGGGACCGGCAAGCTGCCGATGAGCGAGCTCAAGGCCATGTGCGAGGAGGCCGGGTTCGCAAAGGTCCGCACCTACATCGCCAGCGGTAACGTGGTCTTCGCGAGCAGGCTGCCGGAGGCCAAGGTCAAGGCCGAGCTCGAGCGCAGGCTCGCGGCCTACGCCGGCAAGCCCGTGGGCGTGATGGTCCGCACTGCGGGCGAGGTGGCCGCGGTGCGCGACGCCAATCCGTTTTCGGACCGGCCGGCCAATGCGACCGTGGCGATCTTCCTGGACGGCCCGCCGCCGAACGACGCCGCCCAGCAGGCCGTGGGCCGCAAGGACGAGGAGATCGCGCTGGGCGCGCGGGAGATCTACGTCTTCTACGGCCCCGGCATGGGCCAGTCGAAGCTGCGCATCCCGGCGGCGAAGACGGGCACGGCGCGCAACCTCAACACCGTCGCCAAGCTCGCCGAGATGGCCGCCGAGATCGCCTAGGCGCCGGCCGGAAGGCTCACTTCCGCAGCGTCGGGCTGTCCAGGTCGAGCTGGGTCACCGGGATTACCTCCAGGTCCGGCCGCTTCGCCTTCAGCCCATCCGCGAACGCCTTGGCGTCGCCGGCCACGATCACGCTGGCGCGCGCCGGGTCCATGATGCGGCCGGCGAAGGTCTGCACCTGGGCCGGCGTCACCGCCTCGACGCGTTCGGTGTAGCGGGTGATCTCGTCCAGCGGCACGCCGTAGAGCGCCAGGTTGCCGAGGATGTCGGCGAGGCCGCCGGTGGTGGCGAGCCTGCGCCCATAGCTGCCGACCAGCGCCGACTTACGGGCCTTCAGCTCCTCCTCGCCCGCGGGCCCCTTGGCGAGCTTGCCCATCTCCTCCTCGATCAGTTGCAGCACCTGCGGCGCCGACTCGTTCTTGGTCTGGGCGGCCGCGCGGAAGGAACCAGTGGTGCGGTTGGCCGACAGCCCAGAGGAGGCGTTGTAGGAAAGTCCGCGCTTGACCCGGATTTCCTCGTTCAGCCGCGCCGAATAGCCGCCGCCAAGCACGGCGTTGGTGACGATGCCGGGATAGTAGTCCGGGTCGCCGCGCGGGATCGCCGGGCCTGCGACAGTGACCGCCGCCTGGCCTGTGCCGGGCAGGTCGATGGCGATGGCCCGCGGCTTCGTCTGCGGACGGATCACCGGCGGAGCGCCAAGCGGCGTCGCCGGTTTCTTCCAGTCGCCGAACGCCTTTTCCGCGAGCGCGAAGCCCTGCTCGGGGGTGATGTCGCCGGTCATCACCAGGACCGCGTTGTCGGGCCGGTACCAGGTGCGGTGCAGGGCGGCGAGGTCGCCGGTCTTCAGCTTGCCGATCGAGCCGGGGGTGCCGCTCGGCACGTGGCCGAAGGGCGTGCCGCCGAAGATCACCGGCGCGGCAGCGAAGCCGGCCACCGAGCCCGGCTGCTGGTAGGCGACGCGCAGGCCGTCCAACGACTGCGCCCGCTGCCGCTCCAGCTCCTCCGCGGCGAAGGCCGGGTTCTTGGCGACATCGGCCATGATCGCCATGCCGCGGACGAGCTTGTCGGGCATGACGTTCAGGGTCACCGAGGACGCCTCCAGGCTGGCGGCGGACTCTAGATTGGCGCCCAACGCCTCGGTCTGGCGCGCGATCTGCTGCGCCGAACGCGTCTTGGTGCCCTCGGTCAGCATGTCGGCGGTCATCCCGGCCGCGCCGGCCAATCCCGGCGGATCGGCCCAGCCGCCGGTCTTCAGCGTCAGGTCGGCGGTCACCAGCGGCAGCGAGGACGAGCGCGCGACGATCACCCGAAGGCCGTTGGCCAGCGTCTTCTCGGCGGGCTTCGGCAGCACCGGCTGCACGGGCTTGCCGATCGGCGGCGGCGCCTGCCGCTGGCCCTCGGGCGCGAGCGCGAAGACCGGGCCGGTGTAGGTCGCGACCTGCTTGGGCGGCGTGGGCGCCACCGGCGGCGCCTCGCCCTTCGGCCGTTCGCTCTCGGGCCGGTAGCGGATGGTCATCCGCCTCTGCGGATCGAGGTACTTCTTGGCGACCCGCTGCACGTCGGCGGCGGTCACCGCCTGCAGGTCGGCGAGCTCGGTGTTGGCCTTGGCCGCGTCGCCCTGGATACGCAGCGCGTAGCCCAGCGCGAAGCCACGCCCGTCGATGGTCTCGCGCTCACGCAGCTTGCCGGCGATCAGCTCGTTCTTCGCCTCATCCAGCTCGGCGGCGGAGGGCGGCTTGTCGCGCAACGCCTCGACCTGCGCCATCAGCGCCTGCTCGCCCTCTGCGATCGAGTGGCCCGAGGCCATCACCGCGCCGACCATGAAGCTGCCCGGCTGGGCCGGCAGGTCAGCGTTCGAATAGACCTCGGCGGCGATCTGCTTCTCGTAGACCAGGCTGTCGTAGAGCCGCGAGGACTTGCCGCTCGAGAGGATCGCGTCCAGCACCTTCAGCGGCGCCGCGTCGGGGTCGGCGGCCTTCGGGCCCAGCCAGGTGATCGCCACCGCCGGCAGCGGCACGTTGGGCCCATAGCCCTCATAGACGCCGGGCCCTTTGCGCGGCGGTTCGACGGCGGTCACCCGCTGCATCGGCTTGGGCGGGTTCTTCAGCGCGCCGAGGTACTTGTCGATCCAGGCGTCGAGTTGGGCCTGGTCATAGTTGCCGACCACGATCAGGGCCGCGTTGTCGGGCCGGTAGTATTCCTCGTGGAAGGCCCGCACGTCGTCGAGGGTGGCGGCGTCCAGCTCCTCGATCGAGCCGATGCCCGGCCGATGGTAGGGGTGGGTCCTGTAGGTGGCCTGCGGCACATAGAGCGCGAACAGGCGGCCGTACGGCTGGGCCAGCACGCGCTGGCGCAGCTCCTCCTTCACCACGTCGCGCTCGGACTTGAAGTTCGGCTCGTCGATGACCAGCGTGCCCATCCGCTCCGCCTCGGCCCAGATCAGCCGCTCCAGGTGGTTGGCCGGCACCACCTCGTAGTAGTTGGTGAAGTCGTCGTAGGTGGAGGCGTTGTTCAGCCCGCCGACGTCCTCGGTCAGCCGGTCGAAGCTCTCGGCCGGCAGGTCGCGCGTGGCCTTGAACATCATGTGCTCGAAGAGGTGCGCGAAGCCCGACCGGCCCTGCGGGTCGTCCTTGGAGCCCACCCCGTACCAGACCTGCACCGTCACGTTGGGGGTCGAACGGTCGAGGCTCTCGTAGACCTGCAGCCCGTTGGTCAGCGTCCGCTTCGTGTAGACGATCGGCGGGACCACGCTCTTAGCGAGCGCCGCGGCGGGTCGCGCCGCTGGCTGCGCCGGCGCCGTCTTGTGGGCGGGCGCCGCCTGGGCCGCGCCGGCAAGCGCAAGGAGGAGGGCGGCGGCAAGGACTCGTTGCAACATCTGGGGTTCCGGATCGCGTGGAGGTCTCGGGCCAGACCCTTAGCACTCCACGCGCGCGCCGGAAGCTTACGAGGTTGTCATGCGCCTCAGCTGGCCAGCCTGACCAGCATCTTGCCGGTGTTCTCGCCGGCCATCAGGCCGATCAGCGCCTCGGCGGCGTGTTCGATGCCGTCGCGGATGGTCTCCTGGTACTTGACCCGGCCCTCCTTCAGCCAGCCGCGCATGTCGCGCTGGAAGTCCGGGTAGAGGTGCATGAAGTCCGGCGCCACGAAGCCGCGCAGCATTACCCGCGAATAGATGATGTTGGAGAGGTTCGAGACCGACGAGTGGCCGGAGTTGTAGCCGGAGATGAAGCCGCACACCGGAATGCGGCCGAGCGTGTTCATGCGCCTGAGCGCCGCCTCCAGGTGGTCGCCGCCGACGTTGTCGAAATAGACGTCGATGCCCTTCGGAGTCGCCTCCTCCAGCGCCTGTTTGATCGGCTGGGCCTTGTAGTTGATCACCGCGTCCAGCCCGACCTCGTCCTTCAGCCAGCGCGCCTTGTCGTCCGAGCCGGTCGAGCCCACGACGTAGCAGCCCTTGATCTTGGCGATCTGGGCGGCGACCGATCCCACGGCGCCGGCGGCGGTGGAGACGAACACCTGCTCGCCGTCCTTGAGCTGGCCGATGTGCAGCAGGCCGCCATAGGCCGTGAAGCCGGTGCCGCCCAGGGCGTGCATGTGCACGCTGAGCGGCAGGTCGGGGTCGGGCGTCAGCCTGGTCAGGCCCTTGCCGTCGGAGGTGAAGTATTCCCGGAACCCGCTGCGGTTGGTCACCAGTTCGCCGACCGCGAAGTCGGGATGCTTCGATTGCACGACGCGGCCCAGCGCTCCGCCGCCCATGGCCTCGTTCAGCGCCTGGCCGGCGGTCAGCCGCGGCCGCATGGCCGGATCGACCGACATCAGCAGGTTCTGGACCAGCACCTGGCCGTCGACGGCGTCGGCCACGTCGCGCTCGACCAGGGTGAAGTCCTCGGCCTTCGGCGCGCCGGTGGGGCGCTGGATCAGGTGGACTTCGCGGCTCTTGGGCATGGCGGGTCTCCGGAAATGACTGAATGAAATGCGGCGTCGATTGTGCGGCGCAGCTCTCGCCGGCTCAACCGTGATCCCAGAGGTCGCCCCAGGCCACCCTGCGTCCGGCGGCAAGAGCCGCCTTTTCGCGCCGTGCGATGCGGCGGACCTGGAGGCCCTCGGCGGTGCAGAGCTTCAGCTCGACGCCCGCCTTGCCGATGCGCGGGCGCGCCAGAACTCGCGCCAGGGCGGGGACTGCGGCGACGCCCGGCCGCGCGGCGATGAGGTAGGCGAACTTCTCGTCTTCGAAGGCCGCCTCCGCGCCCTTGACGATCCGATGGTCGCGGCTGCGCGGCAGCCGGACGCTGAAGTGGCACCAATCCGGCGCCGCGATCGGGCACGTGGCCTGGTGCGGACAGGGCGCGAGGATCGCCGCACCGGCCGCGATCAGTTGGGTTCGCGCCGCCAGCAGGCGCGCATAGCCGGCGGGCGTCCCCGGCTCGACCAGGACCAGCACGCCGTCGCAGGCCTGCCAGAGGTCGGCGACCACGCCGGCCTGCCGCTCGGGCGCGATCTCGGCCAGGGCGTAGCTGGCGGTGACCAGGTCGGCGCTGGGCCACGGGCCGCCGGCCGCGAGGTCGGCGCGCTGGGCTTGCGCTTCGCGGAGCGCTGCCGCCGCATCCCGCGCCAACTGCCCCGCGAGCGTCAGGAAGGGCGCGCTGGAATCCAGCCAGACGATCCGCGCCAGCTGGGGCCAGGTCTCGGCCGCGGCCCAGCTCGCCGCGCCGGGGCCCGTGCCAGCGTCCAGCAGGCTCTTCGGCGAGAAGCCCGGCGCGCTCGCCCGAGCCGCGGCAAACGCCGCCTCGCACGCCGCATAGGTCGCCGGCAGCCGGGTGAGCGCGTAGCTGAGCGCGTCATCGGCGTCGCGGATCACGCCGGCTGAGCCTTCGCCCGCGCGGTAGGCCTGCGAGGCCCGCGCCGCGCGCTCGGAGAGGTCCCGCCGGGCCCGGCCGGCCATCGCCTGGTCCAGCGCGCTCCGCAGGGCCGGGGGCAGCTCAGCCGTCATCGGCGGCGCGCGCCAGCGCTTCGCGCCGCAGCGCCGCCAGTGCGCCGGTCACGTTGCGGCGCAAGGCGAGCCTCGCCAGCCACCAGGGCACGGCGAACGGCGCCGAGGCGCGCGCCTCGTAGGTCACCCGGGTCGCCTCGCCGTTGCGCGTCAGCCGCCACTCGCCCTCCAGCACCTTCAGGTCGCCGTCCACCCGATGGAAAGTGACCCGATCGGGCTCTCTGAATTCCTCTCGATAGACCGTGCGGACAGACGGCAGGAAGGGGCCCTGGCTCACCTGTTCGCGGACATCCCAGAGACCCTTTGGATCGCGCTCCACAATTCGGCAACTCTTCAGGTCCGGCACCAGCCTGGGCGCGAGGCCGCAATCCGTCATCAGGCCCCAGACCGTCTGCTGGGGCGCGTCGATCTCGATGACCGCGCGGATCCGGCCCGAGGCGCCGTCCGCCGCGCGTTGGACCTCGACGTAAGGCCGGCCGTGCGCCAGCGCCGCCTCGGCGCCGGGCGGCAGATCGAAGGCCGCCGCAGGCGCGGCGAGCATGAAAACGGCGAAGGCCAGGACTGCGCGCAGCACAGTCCCTTAATGCCCCTTCGCGGCGGATCAGGCCGGGGTCGGTCGCCTGAGAAGCTCGTCCAGCGATTCCGGATTGGCCAGCGCGCCGCGGTCCCCGAGGTTCGAAAGGTCCCCCGCCGCCACCTTGCGCAGGATGCGCCTGGCCACCTGTCCCGACTTCGAGTGCGGCAGGGCGGAGACGAAGCGCACGGAGCGCGGCGCCGCGGCCGGACCCACCTCGCGGCGCACCAGCCCCTTCAGGTCGGCCTCCAGGATGTCGGAAGCCCGCGCGTCGGGGGTCAGCACGACGAAAGCCTCCAAGCCGTCGCCGGCCGCGGCGACCACCGCCTCGGCGACGCTGTCGTGACCTTCGAGCACCCGTTCCACCTCATCGCCGGCGATCCGCTGCCCGCCCAGGCTGAACACCTCGGCGGCGCTGTCGTCGGCCCGGTTGCGCACCAGGTCGTCGACCACGCTGGGGTCTGCAAGCGTCGTGGTGTCCCCCAGGTTGCCCACGTCGCCCTCGGCCACCTTGCGCAGGATGCGGCGCATGATCTTGCCGGACCGGGTCTTGGGCAGGCCCGGTGCGAACTGGATCACGTCGGGCGAGGCGAAGGGGCCGATCTCCTGGCGGACCCAGTTGCGCAGCTCCGGCTCGAGCTGCGGCGTGATCGCCACGTCCGCCTTCAGCGTCACGTAGCAGTAGATGCCCTGGCCCTTGATCTCGTGCGGATAGCCCACGACGGCCGCCTCCGCGACGGCCGGGTTGCCGACGAGCGCGCTCTCGATCTCGGCGGTGCCCAGCCGGTGGCCGGAGACGTTGATCACGTCGTCCACCCGCCCGGTGATCCAGTAGTACCCGTCCTCGTCGCGCCGGGCGCCGTCGCCGGTGAAGTACTTCCCCGGATAGGTCGTGAAATAGGTGGCGATGAACCGCTCGTGGTCGCCGTAGACCGTGCGCATCTGGCCCGGCCAGCTGTCGGTCAGGCACAGGTTGCCGCTGGTCGCGCCCTCCAGCACCTGGCCCTCGGCGTCCACCAGCTGCGGCTTCACGCCGGGCAGCGGCTTCGCGCAGGAACCGGGCTTCAAGGCGGTGGCGCCCGGCAGCGGGCTCATCAGGCAGGCGCCGGTCTCGGTCTGCCACCAGGTGTCGACGATCGGGCAGCGGCC
>JBJMQX010000005.1:0-13069 GCA_045802455.1 Phenylobacterium sp.
TCAGAAGTCTGCTCATTCCGAGGGAGTACACGCGCCTCGACCGCATGGTCGACGTCATGTTCTCGACTGCGGCGGATATTGAGACGGCGGCCTCGGAATCCCCGGATCTTCTAGAACCCGACATGGGCGCGAAGGTGGTAACCGCAACCGACAGCAAGGACCCTCGCGAGAAAACGCCCTACGAGTTCACCGACTCTAACCTTCTTCAACGCAAGCGGGAGCTAATCCTTGAGGCTCTAAGCCGGCGCGAGGGGCGTTCGCTAATTCGCAAGAGTAGGGCCCTCTACTCAAGCGTTGACCATGAAGTCCGAGCGGCCCTGACCATTTCAAAGCGGTACCCAAATCGAGTCCTCTACTGGTACGCCTACCACCCGCAATGGGACGCATTTTTGAGCGAAGCTTCCCGATCCTTCCTTGTGCTCGGGAGCATGGACCTGGACTACGCCCTTGCGATTCCACGGGACGTCTTTTCCCCGCTCTTGGGATCGCTCAATACGACCACGCGCGATGGCTCGACTTACTGGCATATTCATTTGGTCGATCACGACGGAGAGCTTTCACTGGTTCGCTCACAGGGAGCGGGGGTTGTGCCCCTGGCGAAGTATCGATTGCCATTGGGCTAGACGACCTATCACCCATTGAGTCGAACTCACCTGCACCGCTATCGGCGGATCGCACAGTGCTTTGCCGCCTATTCGGCCGCTATGGTTGAGTTATAGGCGTAGGTCTTCCAATCGGGCGAGTAGTCAGCGTCCGCTTGATTGCCCCACACAGACCATTTTTTTCGCTCGCCACGCGCGAACATCTCCAAGTATGGCCCCGGCGAGCATGCTTCGATCAGGCGATACTGCTCATCCGGTTTGCGGCTGTGTTCGCGCTTGCGGGTTTCAATCATGTTCACCTGACTTCGGCCTGGCTGCAGCGTGCGAGCGTTCTTTCCTCGAACCCCGAACAGAATGACTTCGGTGACATTGCGAAAATAGAACCCGACGCCTCGGCCATCTGACCCTCCATCCTTCCGGATCTTGTGCCAGATGAGATTGGATTTGTAAGTGAAGCCCCACGCCTGCATGACCCTGAGGCCTTCGGGGAGCAAGGCGTTTGGCACCCAAAGATAAAGGTGCGCAGTCTCGGCCGCGACGCCTTCCACGGGAAGCGCGCAGATATCGTCCAGCGTCATCGTGGAGTAGCGCGAGAGACGCCGATGTTCTGGTGCAACCTTTCCGGTGCGGTTTTGAAACTGCCACGGCGGATCAGCCAGGATAGTCTTGAACTTCCGCCCTCGCGCGAAAGCTGCGAGACCGGCTGCGGCTTTGAGCCCCACATCGTCATACGCCATGGTTCGCTCCAGGTAGGCCGCGAGAATCAGCACCGCGGTTGGGAAGGTATTTGATCCGCACGCGAGAACATATCTATGTTCCCTTTTTGTACTACACAAATCAAGCGGTCGCTACGAAGTCACGCACGCTGGAGTGATGCCGATCACAAGCACCGGGCAAGCCCCATTTCGTCCGGCGTTCATTCGATAGAGCAGCTTGCCCATCCACGTTGTGCTGGCGCCGTATTTGGCGGCAGTCGGCCGTAGCGCGCCCTTGCTCGTGAGCTCGGGTTCCCCGTTCTTCTTCAGGGCTGGTCCTAGGGCTCTAATGAAGTCGGTCATCGACTCCCCGCGAGTCACCAGAACGCCAACGTCGATCACGCCAGTCTGGGCGAAGGCGCTAAACGCATAGAGATCGCGATCAAAAGTTTGATCTTTGCTGTTCCATTCCAGATCGAACGCAACCTTGCCCTTCACGTAATCCACCTTGTGGCCGTCGAGATATTTTACTCGGCGGATCTTGCGAACGCTTCTCTTGAAAACCGCCTTTCCCGAGCTGGTCGTCCGAACTTGCTCCTTTGAGATAAGTTCGACGAGTAGATCGCCTCGGATGATGGTCTCTCGCCAATCTTTGGGACGCAGTGATGCAGACAGAAGTTTCGGAATATCCGACTCGTTGCCGCCGGCGGTGCGGATCATCATTTCGCTGATCGTGAATGCCCTCAGCGCATTGCAGAGATCTTCGAACTCTTCAGGATGGCTTTCCGCCAAGATCGTCGCCGCGCTGCGGTAGCTGTAGATTTCGTATTTGGCCCGGATGTCCGCCGGGATTTTGCTGTCTACAAGCCATTGCGGATCGGCCGCGTCGCCTGGGCCCAGGGCAACCTCGTCTTTCGAGACTTCGGCCTCGAAGTCATCATCTTCGTCCGGCTCCGCCATACGCGACGATGGCGCGGATTCTCGTCGCGGCACAACCGAGCCGAGGGCTTGGCCATGGATGAGGGCGAAGCCGCATGGGAGAGAGTTGCGCATAGGCCGTGGTGGCTGTGGAAACAGGAGCGGCAGCGTTCGCCTCACGTGCGAAGAAAAATGACCCAAAAAACTTGACACCGGCCCTGCCGTATGTTCTTGTTTTGTTCATGTCGGACCCATCTCCCACCGCCGAACGCCGCGAGCAGATCGCGGGCGAGCTCGCCGAGTGGCTGCATGCCGCCGCGCGCGAGGCGCAGCGCCGGCTGATGGAGGCCGAGAGCGACGAGGCGTTCGTCAGCCTGAGCGGCTCGCTCTCCAAGCTGGCCCGCGGCGTGCGCCAGTCCCTGCTCGTGCAGGAGCGGATGGAAGCCCAGCGCCTGGCCGCCGAGAAGAAGGCCGAGGAAGAGGCGACACCCTCCGAGTTCGTGCCGCGCCACGTCAAGCGCGTGCGCATCCGCGCCGCGGTCGGCCGCTACGTCGCGCGCGAAATGGACGAGGACGAGGATATCGACCTCCTCTGGGCCGACATGAACGCCCGCCTCGACGAATGGCAGGCCGCCGACGACTTCCTCGACATCCCCATCGACGTCCTGGTCGCCAGGCTCTGCCGCGACCTGGGATTCGAACCGCCCGCGTCCGCTACCGACCCTACCTCCCCCGATGCGGAAGCATCGGCGGGAGGGGGACCGCGCCCCGCAGAGGGCGCGGTGGAGGGGGCAAGCCCCGCGCACGGCGCCGCCGCGCTTCATTCCCCCAACACTTCCTAGACTTCACGTGCCCGGGGCCCCGCGCCTGCGGCTCGCCCCCTCCACCACCCGCTTTCCAGCGGGTGGTCCCCCTCCCGCCATCGCAGCCGCGATGGGGGAGGTAGCGCACCCGTGCGCCTGCCGCGCCATGTCCGCGTGGGTCCGCGTGGGTCCGCGGTTCCTCCCCTTGGCGCCGGAACAATCGCCGCGCCCTCCGGTTGGTCCCCGTCCTGGCGCCCGAGCGCGCCGCAGTCCGGAGAAGGTCATGAACAACAAGAACAAGGACATGAAGCGCCAGCCGCAGCAGCAGCAACAGGCCGGCGGCAAGCACAATCCGCAGCAGCAGAACCGCCAGACGGGCAAGTCCCAAGGCATGTCCCGCGACATGTCCCACGGCCAGGGCGGCCAGTCCGGCATGGACCAGAACGGGCAGAACCGTCAGGAGCGCGACGGCAAGCGCTAGCGGCCACGGCAACTCAAAGAGAGGAGGGCCGGGGCCTGGCGGCTCCGGCCCTTTGTCGTGGGCGCGGATGCGATAGGGTGGCGGTCGGGAACCAGCGGGGGCGAGCATGCGGATGTCACGGCGGGCGGTGATCGCGGGCGGGGCGGCCGGAATCGGCGCAGGCGTCGCGGCCGGACTTGGGGCCAGGGCCGCGGGCGCCGCCGGCGCGGGCTTCTTCCAGCGCGCCGGCCTGCCGCTGGGCCTGCAGCTCTACACGCTCGGCCCGGACCTGGCGGCCGACCTCGACGGCCAGCTGGCCCAGGTGGCCAAGGCCGGCTACCGCACGGTGGAGCTGGCCGGCTACGTGGGCCGCACGCCCGAGGCCTTGCGGGCCGCGCTGGACAAGGCGGGCTTGGCCGCCGCCAGCAGCCATGTGCAGGCGGCCTCCTCGGCGGCGCAGGGGGGCCTGGCCGACCCCGACCGGGTGATCGCCGAGGCGCGCGTGCTGGGCGTGCGCCACATCGTGCTGCCGATGTTCCCGATCCCCGAGCGGATCAAGCCCGCGGCCGGCGAGGACCGGCGCGCCTACCTGGGCAGGCTCGGGGCCGAGATGACCGAGGCCGACTGGCGCTCGACCGCGGCGCTCCTGAACGCCAAGGCGCCGCCCCTGAAGGCCGCCGGCCTCAGCCTCGCCTACCACAACCACAACGTCGAGTTCGCGCCGGTTGCCCCCAAGACTGGGAGTGGCGCCACCGGGATGGCGATCCTGCTCAAGGAGACCGACCCGGCGCTGGTCAGCTTCGAGATGGACGCCGGCTGGGTGGTGGCCGCGGGCCAGGACCCGTTCGCGATCCTGAAGGCCCATCCGCGCCGGTTCCGCCAGATGCACGTCAAGGACGTGAAGGCCTCGACGAAGCCGAACTTCGCCTTCCAGCAGGATCCGACCGAGGTCGGCGGCGGAATCATCGACTGGAAGCGCCTCCTGCCCGCCGCCCGCGCGGCCGGCGTCGACGGCTTCTTCGTCGAGCAGGAGCCGCCGTTCGCCCACCCGCGCATCGAGTCCGCGCGGCTCTGCGCCGACTACCTCCTGAAGCTGCAGGCGTGAGCCCGCCGGACCGATGGGGGCGGCGCGGCGATTCCCGCCAGACGCGAACAGGCTTGCGCGGGGGGCCGCATGGGGACTGGATGGAGGATCGCGATGCGGCGGAGAGGGGCGCTGCACGGCTGGGAGCGAGGGACGAAGACCATGAAGAAGCTGTTGGCGGCGGCCGCGGTGGCGGCGGTTTCGGTGGCTGGCGCGGCGCACGCCGATGCGACGCTGGTCGGGAGCTACCTCTTCAACAACACGCTGACCTCGAGCGTGGCCGGCGCGCCCACCCTGACGCTGACCGACCCGCTCGGAACCAGCGGCTTCGTCACCGACAGCGTGTTCGGCCAGAACCGCACCGTGCTGCACATCGGCGGCGCGGCGTCGCCCGTCCTGTCGCAGGGCGGCCTCACCTTCAACAACACCGGGAACCTGGTCACCCCCGACAACTACTCGATCGCGCTCAGCCTGAAGTTCGAGAGCGGCCAGAACGCCTGGCGCCGCATCATCGACGTGGAGAACCGCCAGTCCGACAACGGCTTCTACGTCGACCCGGGCAATGTCCTGGACGTGTACCCGGTCACCGGCGCGGTGCCCTTCACCAACAACACCTATCAGAACGTGATCCTGACGGTTGGGACGGGCGGCGACGTCAACGCCTACCTGCAGGGCGTCTCCGGTTCGCTGCACGCGACCACGACCGTCATGAACATCAACAACCCGCAGAACTTCATCAACCTGTTCCTCGACAACGTGGTCGGCGGCGGGCAGGGCGAGTGGTCGCCGGCCGACATCGCCGTCGCGGCCTTCTACAACGGCGTGCTGTCGCAGGCCCAGATCGCCGCCTTCAGCGTCAATCCGGTGGGCGCGGTCACCCCGCCCAGCAACGGCGTGCCGGAGCCTGCGACCTGGGCGATGATGCTGGTGGGCTTCGCGGGCCTCGGCGCCCTGCTGCGCCGCCGCCGCGCCGGCCTGGCGTTCGCCTAGCCCAAACGAAAGAAGCCCCGGTGGAGACCAGGGCTTCTTCGACGTTAAGAAGTTCGTCGGCCGACCTGCGCCCTGTCTGGGGGGCTGGGGGGGCTGTTCAGGATCCGGACCGGATGCCGATCAGCCGACGATCATCATATGGAAGCCTCATGTGGCCCTCGCTGGCCGCGATTGAGGCCATTTCGGGGCGTTGTGTGGCGGCCACAGGGCGCGGGCTTCTGCAGGTGCGCGACATTCAGGCCCTTGCGTTCGGGCCGAGAGGGCGCGATCACTCGCCCAACGGCGGTCGATCATTCGATCGCCAGGGCGTGGGGCCCCGCGGCGCTTCCCAGGATCTCGGTCCTGCGCGGTCAAATCGGAAGCGGCAGAGGCCGTCCTCGCGGACGGCCTTTTTCGCGCCTGCGTCGGTGAACGACGATCAGGTTGCCTAGCTTGACCGTAGTCTCTTGTGCGCGACCCGGTGCGCATGCCACTCAATCGCAGCGCGAGTTCGGCCGGGGGGCCGCCGCCAGTTCGGCCGCGCGACGGGGGGCGTTCCTTGAAGAAGCTCTTGATAGCAGCGGTCCTGCTGTGCCTGACCGCCTGCACCACGACGGCCGTGCGCACCGCCGCGCCAAGCGCCATCGCCGCGCCGGTCGCCAATTCCAAGGTGCTGGTGGTGGAACCGGACATCCAGCTCTCGCTGCTCACGGCGGCCGGGTTGCAGGAGGCGCGCCAGGACTGGAGCAAGCAGGGCCACGACAACCTCTCGGCCAGCCTGAAGCAGGCGCTGCAGAGCAAGACCCATCGCTTCGAGGTGCTCGACCCGGAGACCGCCCGCGATGGCCGGCCCGGCCAGCTGCTGCGGCTGCATGACGCCGTCGGCCAGTCGATCATGGCCTTCAACTACGGCGCGTTCAAACTGCCCAACAAGCGCGGCGCCTTCGACTGGACGCTGGGCGACGGCGCCCAGGTGCTCGGCAAGGAGCACGAGGCGGACTACGCGCTCTTCGTCACCGGCCGCGGCTCGTACTCGAGCGCTGGACGCAAGATGATGTTCCTGGCCGTGGCGGCCCTGGGCGTCGGCATCCCGCTCGGCAGCCAGACGCTGTTCGCTTCGCTGGTCGACCTGCACACAGGCCAGGTCGTGTGGTTCAACGTCGCCCTGGCCGGGCCCCAGGCCGACATGCGCTCGCCGGAAGGCGCCGCCTCGCTGACGCAGTCGCTGCTGAAGGGCGCCCCGCTTTGATCGCACGCGCGCTCGCGCTCTCGGCGGCCCTGATCGCGGCCGTCGGCGCCGGCCCCGTCCGGGCGGCCACGCCGGTCGCGCCGGTGATGCGTCCGCCGCACCTGACGCCGGACCCGTCGACGCCCGAGGCCGGGATCTGGGGCCTGTCCGACAAGGCCGAGGCGCATGTGAAGGGCTCGGCCGACCTGGAGACGGACTCGGCCCTGAACGCCTATGTGCGCGGGGTGGTCTGCAAGGTGGCGACCGAATATTGCGCCGATCTGCGCGTCTATGTCCTGGACCGGCCGGTGTTCAACGCCGCCGCGGCGCCCAATGGCTACGTCGAGGTCAACTCCGGCCTGCTGCTTCGGGCCGAGACCGAGGACCAGCTCGCCTTCGTGCTGGGCCACGAGGTCACCCATTTCGCCCGCAACCACACCCTGGAGCGCTGGCAGTCGGCCAAGAACACCGCCAACGTGATGATGGTGCTGCAGCTCGGCGTGGCTGTGGTGGCCGCGGGCGCGATGTATTCCGCGGCGGGGAGCGGCGCGCCCGGTTCGACCAACACGATCAACTCGATCTCGCAGACGGCGCAGGCGGTGAACGACCTGATCTATCTCGCCGGCTTGGCCGCCTTCTTCGGCTTCAACCGCGAGGAGGAAAGCGAGGCCGATCGGCTCGGCTTCGGCCGCGCCGCGAGCGGCGGCTATCACGGGGGCGACAGCGTTGACCTGTGGCAGGACCTGGTCGCCGAAACGCAAGCTTCGGACTTCCCGACAGTGCGCAAGAGCGAAACCCGGGGCAGCATGTTCAACACCCATCCGTTGACCGCCGAGCGGATCGCCGCCTTGCAGGGGTTGGCTGGCGGGTCAGGGGGCGCCCCGGACATGGCCGCGCGGCGCGCCTATCGGGCGCATATCCGGCCGCACCTGGGAGAATGGCTGAAGGACGACCTTCGGCGGCGCGACTATGGCCAGAGTCTGCACCTGATCGACCGCCTGGAAGCGGTTGGCGAGGATCTCGGCGTGCTGGAGTTCTATCGCGGCGAGGCGCTGCGGCAGCGCCGCCATGACGGCGACCCGCCTCTCGCCCTCGCTGCCTACAAGACCGCCGTCAGCCGTTCCGACGCCCCGCCCGCCGCCTGGCGCGAGCTGGGCGATGCGGCCAAGAAGGCCGGCGACGCGGCCGCGGCCCGCCAAGCCTTCCAGGACTATCTCGTCCATGCGCCTGACGCCCAGGACCGCTGGATCGTCGAAGCCAGCCTCAAGTCCATGCAACCCGCGGGAAACCCATGACCAAGCGCCTCCGTACCGCCGCCTTGGCGGCCCTTCTCCTGCCCCTCGCGGCATGCGTGTCCGTGACCAGCGCGCCGGCCGGCGCGTTCAAGGTCGGGACCACCGGCTACCAGGTGACACTGGGCCAGGAGTGGTCGGACGTCAGCCAAATCATGAACGGACGGCCGAAGAACGTGCGCCTGCTCAGCCTCGATGGGCCCGCGCTGAACAGGCTCTACCTCTCTGACGGCCTGGCGCCCGGCGAATTCCTTGTGAAGCCGACCGCCAAGGAGAAGCCGACGCCCACCTATCAGAAGGGGATGTCGCCAACCGAGCTGGTGGAATTCGTCGCCGACAGCGTCTCAGCCCTGGACTACCAGCGGGTGGAAACCGGCGGGCTACGACCCACCAAGTTCGCGGGCTCCCAGGCGCTGAGATTCGACATCAAGGGCAAGACGCGGGAAGGCCTGGAGGTTGCCGGCACGGCCGCCGTCGCCGAGAGCGGCGGCAAGCTCTACGTGATCCTCTATCTCGCCCCGCAGGAACACTATTTCCAGGCGACCCTTCCTGAGATTGAGGGCGTAATGAAGTCGGCAAGCCTCGGCTGACCGCGGCTTCAGCTCGACTGCGTCGTGTCGGGCAGGCCCAGGATGCGCTTGGAGATGATGTTGTTCTGGATCTCGAAGGATCCGCCATAGATCGACATCGCCTTGCCCGAGAGCCAGCCGCGCACGGTCTCCAGCTCCTCGCGGCTGAAGGCCTCACCCTCCCAGCCTAGGCCCTGGTGGCCGAACACCTCGAGCATCAGCTCGGCCCGCGTCTGGGCGACGTTGGTGGCCGAGTTCTTCAGCACTGAGGCGGCGTTGCCGGGCTCGGCGTTGCCCTTCGCCTCGGCCATGGCGCGGGCCAGCGTCAGGCCGTGCACGCGCGCGTCCATCTGGTGGCGCACCAGCCGCCCCCGCAGGTCGTGGTCGGCCAGCCGACCCTGCTCGTCGACGCCGACATATCGCTTGGCGATCTCGTCGAGCGGCGTGACGCGGCCGCCGCCGGCGGCGCCGGTCTGGCTCGCCCGCTCGTGTTGCAGGAGCCGCTTGCCGACCGTCCAGCCGACGTTGAGCTGGCCCAGCAGCGCCTCCTTCGGCGCCACCGCGTCGGTGAAGAAGGTCTCGCAGAACGGCGAGGCGCCGGCGATCAGCTTGATCGGCCGCGTCTCGATCCCCGGCTGATGCATGTCGATCAGCATGAAGCTGATGCCCTCGTGCTTCTTCGCCGTTGGGTCGGTCCGCACCAGGCAGCCGCACCAGTCTGAGTACTGGGCGCCGCTCGTCCACGTCTTCTGGCCGTTGATCACCCAGTGGTCGCCGGCGTCGACCGCGCGGGTCTGCAGCGACGCCAGGTCGGAGCCGGCGTTGGGCTCGGAGTAGCCCACGCACCACTGCACCTCGCCGCGCACGATCGGCGGGATGTGCTTCTGCTTCTGCCCCTCGGTCCCGTAGTCGAGGATGGTGGGCCCGGTCATGGTCACGCCCATGCCGAACATCAGCGGGTTGAAGGCGCCGGCCTTGGCCATCTCCTGGCCGAGCACCCGGGCCTGGGCCGGCGAAAGCCCGCCGGCGCCGTATTCCGCCGGCCAGGTCGGCGTCGCCCAGCCCTTCTCCCCGATGCGCTTGCGCCAGAGCTTGAGGTCGGCGTCGTCGTGGGTGATCTCGACGCTGGCCAGCGCCGCCTTGCCCTTCAGCGAGGGCGGGAAGTTCGCCGCGATCCAGTCGCGGGCCTCCGCCCGGAAGTCCTCCAGCTCAACATCGGCTCCGAAGTCGGCCACGGCGGGCTCCTCCTGCGTTTCCTCGCCCGTAAGCTTAGTCCGCGGCGAACGAGCGGCAAGCGTGACCCTGCGTCACCGCCTCAATGCGCCTCTACGACCGGCAGCTCGATGTTCGAGGCCGCGGGCCCGGCATGGAAGATGCGCTGCGTAGCCTTCATGTAGTCGGCGGGCTTGGCGAAGAAGATGTTGGGCACGAAGGTCTGCGGATTACGGTCGTAGAGCGGGAACCAGCTCGACTGGACCTGCACCATCACCCGGTGGCCCGGCAGGAAGACGTGGTTCACCGTCGGCATGACGAAGCGGTACGTCTCGACCTTGCCGGCCGGGATCGGGCTCGGGTGCTCGAAGCTCTCCCGGTAGCGGCCGCGGAAGATGTCCATGGCGATCGGCAGCTCGTAGCCGCCGAGCTCCAGCTGGCTCGGGACCATGTCGGGATAGAGGTCGATGATCTTCACGACCCAGTCCGAGTCCGTGCCGCTGGTCGAGGCGAAGAGGTTGACGATCGGCGCGCCGGAGATCTGCAGGGGCGCGTCGAGCGCCGGCGAGACATAGGTCAGCACGTCGGGCCGGCCGTCGACGTGGCGCTGGTCGGTGGTCAGCCAGTAGCGCCACTGCTCGCCGTCGTCGTGGCGCACCGGCCGGCGGACGTAGGGGACCGGCTTGGCCGGGTCGGAAACGTATTCGTCGTAGGCGGCCGGGCCCTTGGCGGCGCCGGGCGCGGTGAAGCCCAGCCCGAGGCCAGGCTCGAGATAGAGCGGCTTCATGCCGGCCGCGCAGCCGCTCTCACAGCCGACCGGCCACTTCTGCAGCCGCTGCCACTGCATGGTCCCGGTCTGGAAGATGAACACCGGCGGCGTGTCCGCCTTGGGCGCGCCGGTCTTCAGGTGGGCGTCCAGGAAGGGCTTCAGCACCTTCAGGCGGAACTCGGTGGCGGTGTCCCCGGGTAGCTTCAGCGCATTGAGCTGGCGCTGCTCGTAGTTGACGCCGGAATGACGCCAGGGGCCGATCACCAGGTAGTTCATATCGTTGCCCGCGTCCTTGGGCTCGGTCGCCAGGTAGGCGTGGATCGCGCCCCACATGTCCTCCTGGTCCCACAGCGCGCCCACCCACATGGTCGCCACCTTCAGCGGCTGGCGGGCAAGCTCCTTGTCCAGCGCCTGTGCGCTCCAGAACGCGTCGTAGGCCGGATGCTCGACGACCTTGCGGTAGAAGGGGATCTGGTCGAGGCCATAGGCGCGGGCGAAGTCGTTCACCGAACCCTTGGCGAGGAAGTTGGTGAAGTCGTCGAGGCCTTCGCGAGGGATGTCCTTGCCTTCGCCGCGGGCGGTCATCTGACCCGTCATGTAGTCGAGGTTGGGCTGACGGAAGGCGCCGTAGTGGAACCAGTCGTCGCCCATCCAGCCGTCGACCATCGGACTTTCGGGTACGGCCGCTTTCAGCGCCGGATGTGGGTTGATCAGGCCCATCAGTGTGGTGAAGCCGTCGTAGGACGAGCCGATCATCCCGACCCGGCCGTTGGACTCCGGCAGGTTCTTCACCAGCCACTCGATGGTATCCCAGGTATCCGTGGTGTGGTCGGTCCTGGTGTTGTTCAGCGGCCCGATCAGGGGGCGGGTGACGATGTAGTCGCCTTCGGAGCCGTACTTGCCGCGGATGTCTTGGTGGACGCGGATATAGCCGTCCTTGACGAAGGGCTCGTCCATCTGGGCGAGCTCGGCCTCGATATGCGGCGAGGCGAAGCGTTCGGCGCGCTTCTTGGCGTTATAGGGCGTGCGGCTGAGCAGGATCGGCGCGTCCTTCGCGCCCTTCGGCTCGACGATGACGGTGTAGAGCTTCACCCCGTCGCGCATCGGGATCATCACCGTGCGCTTGACCCAGTCGTTCTGCACCGTGGGGAAGTCGAAGCCGGCCGCCGGGATGTCGGGGGCCGTGGGCAGCGTCTGGGCTGTGGCGGGCAGGGCGAGGGCGGCCGCGGCGAGGGCCGCGAGCAAGGCTTTCAGGCTCATGGACAGACCTTAGGCGCTGGCGAGCGCGCTCTGGAAGAGGATCGCGCCGTCCGCCGAGCCCAGCTCCGACTCGAAGGCCCTGTCGGGGTGCGGCATCAGGCCCAGGACGTTGCCGCGCGCACTGACGATGCCAGCGATGTCTCGGGCCGAGCCGTTGGGGTTGTCCAGGTAGCGGAAGACCACCTGGCCCTCGCCTTCCAGCCGGTCGAGGGTGGGCTCGTCGGCGAAGAAATTGCCCTCGCCGTTGCCGACGGTCATGGTCGCCTGTCGGCGGCCCGCGTAGCCGGCGGTGAAGCGGGTCTGGGAATTGACCACAGCCAGGTCGACGGCCTTGCAGTTGTACTTCAGGTGGTCGTTGCGTAGCAGGGCGCCGGGCAGCAGGCCAGCTTCGCAGAGGATCTGGAAGCCGTTGCAGATGCCCACGGTGGCGACGCCGCGTCCGGCGGCCGCCTTCACCTCGGCCATCACCGGCGACAGCGAGGCCATGGCGCCGCAGCGCAGGTAGTCGCCGTAGGAGAAGCCGCCTGGCAGCACCACCAGGTCGACGCCGTGCGGCAGCTCGGTGTCGCCGTGCCAGACCATGTCGACGGTCGCGCCGGTGGAGCGCTCGATGGCGACCTTGCAGTCGCGGTCGCAGTTGGAGCCGGGAAAGACGATGACGGCGGCCTTCATGGGATCCTCATTTGCGCCGCCACGACTTCAGGCTGTCGAGGTAGGCGTGGAGCTTGTCGTAGCCGGCCTTGTCGCCATAGGGGCAGCCGGTGGTGATCACCTCGGAGCCCTTGGCCACCTGCATCAGGATCGCCGGGTGGCCGGGGGCGTCCGGTTCGGTGATCAGCCAGGAGGCGTGGCCGTCGGCGGTGGAATAGAAGCGGTAGGGCTCGGCCGGGTCCTTGGGCGCGGGATTGAGGCCCGGCTGGCCGGTGATCGCCGCCTTCTGCGCCTCGAAGTCCTGGCTGCAGTTCAGGGCCAGCGCTTCGGCCGGTCCGGCTTCGGGTTTCGGCGCGCAGCCTGCGAGCGTGAGGAGGAGAAGCAAGGCGGTCCCCCGCCTCACGCCAGCTCCACGCGGTAGCTCTCGATGACCGTGTTGGCCAGGAGCTTCTCGCACATCGCCTTCACCTCGGCCTCGGCGGAGGAGGCGTCGCCGGACGCCAGGTCGAACTCGATCGTCCGGCCGACGCGGACATGCTCGACGCCGCCCCAGCCCA
>JBJMQX010000028.1:0-24303 GCA_045802455.1 Phenylobacterium sp.
ACCAGGATGCGGCTGAGCGCGATGACGTTCCTGGCCTTGGTGTTGTAGAGCCCGATCGAGGCGATGAACGGCTTCAGGCCCTCTTCGCCCAGCGCCAGCATCTTCTGCGGCGTGTCGGCGACCTTGAAGAGCCTGTCGGTGGCCTTGTTCACGGAGACGTCGGTCGCCTGGGCCGAAAGCGCGACGGCGACCACCAGGGTGAAGGGGCCGGCGTAGTCGAGCTCGGTGCGGGGATCGCTCTCCTGGGCTTCGAATCGGGCGAAAATCTCGGCGATGCGGGCCTGCTCGGCGGGACTGAGGCGTCTCTTCCGGGAGACGGATTTCGTGCGCTTCAGGGGCTTGGCCATGGGTTGCGCAAGATGGCGGCGCGAGCCCCCTTCGCCAAGGCGCTTTGCGGGCCTATCTTGGCGCCGCCATGCTGGGCCTGATGTACATGGACGCGGAGATCCGTCCGCACCGCTCGCTTTCCGAGCGCGGCTTCATCGTGCTGATCGCCGTCGTCACCATCGCCAACTGCGCCTCGGCCGCGGTGTTCGTGCGGATGGGCGCGATCTTCGTGCCGTTCTTCCTGGGCATCGACGTGGCGGCGATCATCGTGGCCTTCATCGTCAGCTTCCGCGCCGCGCGCCAGGTGCAGCGGGTGCAGGTGACCGCCGGCCAGGTGGTGGTGACGCACGAGACGCCGACCTGGTCAAAAGTGGTCTGGGAAAGCCCCACAGCCTTCACCCGCGTTGCGGTGGACCGCGAGGAGGGCCGCGCCGTCGGCGTGCGTCTGGCGCTTTCGGACCGCCAGCTGCCGGTCGCCCAGGCGCTCAGCCCGCGCGAGCGGCACGATTTCGCCGCCGCCCTGCAGAAGGCCATCTGGGACGCCCGTCAGGAACGCGGCTGACGCGCCGTCAGAGGATCTGGTCGAACACCAGCGACCATTTGCCCGCCCGGCGCTGCCAGATCCGGACGTAGTGCCCGAGGCCCTCCTTCGGGTCGGCGGACTCCCAGAGCGCGTCGCCATAGGTCCAGGCGAGGTCGCCGGCCTTGGCCGCGCCGCCGCCGATAGCGTGGAAGGTGATCTTCCGGGCGCGAGTGGCGAGCTCCTTGTCGACGGCCGCGGGGGTCACCGCCGGGGCCAATTTTGAGCCCTGCACGTGCGCGTCGGTCGACAGGACGGCCTTCAGC
Organism: Phenylobacterium sp.; assembly: GCA_045802455.1. Lineage (GTDB taxonomy): Bacteria > Pseudomonadota > Alphaproteobacteria > Caulobacterales > Caulobacteraceae > Phenylobacterium. The sequence continues at coordinate 1,174 of JBJMQX010000028.1, forward strand.
GCGGCGGCGCTGTCGGTGACCGCGCGCTGGGCCAGTGAGGCTTCGGCGGCCTGCACCTGGCCCATGGCGACGGCGGGGGCGATCGGCTTCGCGTCGCCGGGCGGCAGTTGGACCGGTGGTGACCCCGGGCCCGGCGCGGCCGCGCCGTCCGCGCCCGCCCCACCGTCGTAGACCCATTTCCAGCCACCGTCGGGCTGCCGCGCCCAGACGGTGAAGTAGAAGATGCCCATCGGCTTGCCGTTCAGGGTCGCCGGGCCGGTGGTGAAGCCGAGATCGCCGGACCGCGAGATGCCGGCGAAGTTCGGCCACCACGCAAGCAGCGGGCCGCCGTCCTTCGGCGGCTTGCCTGGCGGTCGGCCGGTATAGACCGCGCGCGCCAGCATCGGCCCCGGCGCGAAGACGATGGCGTCGTCCGCCATGAACTCGAGGAAGCTCGGCGCGACGCCCACCTCGCCGGCCCGGGCGGCGAACGCGCGCTCGGCGGCGATGACCGGCGCGGGGTCGGCCGCCGGCGCGGCAGCGTAGGCGCCTGTCGCGGCCATCGCTGCGGTGATCAGTCCAAGCATCGGCGTCCGCAAGGTCCCCTCCTCCGTTGGCCAGCGGCTATGCCGTCGGTCCGGCGCCGCGTCGGCGCCCCTCGCGACGAGCGGCTTGCCCGGCGCGACGGTTGCGCTCGCCCGCCGGGCGGCCAAGATAGTCGCCGATGGTGTTCACCGATGTCGAGATCGAGCGGTACGCCCGCCACCTGGTGCTGCGCGAGGTGGGCGGGCCCGGCCAGCAGAAGCTGAAAGCGGCGAGCGCGCTGATCGTCGGCGCCGGCGGCCTGGGCTCGCCCGTGGCGCTCTACCTGGCCGCGGCGGGCGTCGGCACCGTGATCCTGGTCGATCCCGACGTCGTCGACCGCTCCAACCTGCAGCGCCAGGTGCTTTACGCCGAGGATGATATCGGCCGGCCCAAGGCGGAGGCCGCCGCCGACCGGTTGGCGGCGTTGAATCCACACATCTTTGTCGCCGGCTACAATGGCGCCTTCGACAGTTCGACAGCGGACGAACTGTGTGAGGGCGTGGACCTGGTGCTCGACGGCACCGACGACTTTGCGGTGCGATACGAGGTCAACGCCGCCTGCGTGCGCCACGGAAAGCCGCTGATCTCCGGCGCCATCGGCCGCTGGACCGGCCAGGTGGGCGTGTTCGGCCGCCAGCCCTGCTACCGCTGCCTGGTCCCGGAAATCCCGCCCGAGGCCGAGACCTGCGTCGCGGTGGGCGTCGTCGGCGCCCTGGCTGGCGTGGTCGGCTCGATGATGGCGTTGGAGGCGATCAAGCTGATCATCGGGGCGGGCGAGCCGCTCACCGGCCGCTTGCTGATCTACGACGCGCTCTCTGCCGAAACTCGGACCGTGAAGGTGGGCGCCGATCCGGAGTGCCCCGTCTGCGGGGGCGTCACATCATCGCCGGGATGACCCGGTCCGGCGGCTTATGGCCGTCCATCCAGGTGCGGATGTTGATGATCACCTTCTCGCCCATGTCGATGCGGCCCTCGATGGTCGCCGAGCCGAGGTGGGGCAGCAGGACGGCGTTCGGCAGGCCGAGCAGGTTCGGGTTGATCCGCGGCTCGAACTCGAAGACGTCGAGACCGGCGCCGGCGATCGCGCCATCGCGCAGCAGCTGGGCCAGGGCGGTTTCGTCGATGATCTCGCCGCGAGCGGTGTTCACCAGGATGGCGTGCGGCTGCAGCAGCTTCAGCCGGCGCGCCGAGAGCAGGTGGTAGGTGGCCGGGGTGTGCGGCGAGTGGACGGTGACGATGTCCACGCGCGCCAGCATCTGGTCCAGGCTCTCCCAGTAGGTGGCCTCCAGCTCCTCGGCGATGCGCGAGCTGACGGGTTTGCGGTTATGGTAGTGGATCTGCAGCCCGAAGGCCCGCGCGCGGCGCGCGACCGCCTGGCCGATCCGGCCCATGCCGATGATCCCCAGCCGCTTGCCGGTGATCCGGTGGCCCATCATCCAGGTCGGCGCCCAGCCCTGGTAGCCGCCGGCCTGGGCCACGTTCGCGCCCTCCACGATCCGCCTGGAGACCGCCATCATCAGCGCCATGGTCAGGTCGGCGGTGTCCTCGGTCAGCACGCCCGGCGTGTTGGTGACGATCAGCCCCTTGGCGTTGGCCGCCGGCACGTCGATGTGGTCGACGCCGGCGCCATAGTTGGCGATCAGCTTCAGCTTCGGCCCGGCCTTGGCCAGGAGCTCGGCGTCGATGTGGTCGGTGATGGTCGGGGCCAGCACGTCGGCGCGGCCCACCGCATCCTCCAGCTTCTCGCGCGTGAACGGCTCATCCGAGACGTTGAGTTCGGTGTCGAACAGCTCGCGCATGCGGGTCTCCACCGGGTCGGGGAGCTTGCGCGTGACGATGACTTTCGGCTTGCGGGCGGCCATTCTTGACTGTGCTGGGGTGTGTCTTGAAAAGAGGGAACGTTTCCTGGACGCCGGTTCGCGGCGCCATAGTCGGCAGAACCTCTAGCAAAGGCGCCATGGACGGCCAAGGCGAGGCGCAGCGATTGAGACGGTCCGAACGCCGCCTGCTGAAAAGCGCGGCGCTGGGATGGCTGCTGTTTGCCGCCGGCGCACAGGCCGCGCCCGCCGAGCGGCAGACGCCCTCCGGCATGCCGGTGCCGCGCTACGTCTCGCTGAAGTTCGACAAGGTCAACGCCCGCGCCGGGCCCGGCGACGACCACCGCCTGCTGTGGGTCTACCACGCCCGCGGCCTGCCGCTGCAGGTGATCGCCGAGACCCTGGAGTGGCGGCGCGTCTGTGATCCGGAAGGCGCGACCGCCTGGGTGCACAAGCGCGTGACCGATGGACGCCGCACCACGATGAATACCCATCCGGCGCCGGTCGTGCTGCTGCGCCGGCCGAAGCCCGACGCCCGTCCCGCCGCCTATCTGAACCCCAAGGCGGTGGCCTCGCTGGACCGCTGCAGCAAGGGGTGGTGCAAGGTCAGCGCCGACCACGCCGCCGGCTGGGCGCGGGAAGGCGAGCTCTGGGGCACGACCGACGCCTTGCAGTGTCGCTAGCGCCATCCCGACGGCTCTGCTAGGCCGTGGCCCCGCAAGCCACAGGACCTCAGATGACCGACTTCGTGGCCAAGGGCAGCTACAGCTTCGACGAGCTGATGGCCTGCGCCCGCGGCGAGATGTTCGGGCCCGGCAACGCCCAGCTGCCCGCCCCGCCCATGCTGCTATTCGACCGGATCACCACGATCAACGCGGACGGCGGCGCCCATGGCAAGGGCTACATCGAGGCCGAATTCGACATCAATCCCAGCCTCTGGTTCTTCGGCTGCCACTTCATCGGCGACCCGGTGATGCCCGGAAGCCTCGGCCTGGACGCGCTCTGGCAGCTGGTCGGCTTCTACCTGGGCTGGATCGGCGGCAAGGGGAGCGGCCGCGCCCTGGGCTGCGGCGAGGTGAGGTTCGGCGGCGAGGTGACAACCTCGATCAGGAAGGTCACCTACAAGGTGGACATGAAGCGGGTGATCAACCGTCGGCTGGTCATGGGCGTTGGCGACGGGGTGTTGGAAGCCGACGGAAACCCCATCTATTCGGCGGCCGACCTTCGCGTCGGCCTGTCCCAGCGCACCTGAGGCGGGAGGCATCATGCGCCGCGTCGTTGTCACAGGGATGGGGGTTGTCTCCTCCATCGGCAACAACACAAATGAGGTACTGGCCGCCTTGCGCGAGGCCAAGTCGGGCGTGGTCGCCGCGCCGGAATACGCCGAGCTAGGCTTCCGCTGCCAGGTGCACGCCGCCCCGCAGATCGACTGGGAATCCATGGTCGACCGGCGCGCCGCCCGTTTCCTGGCGCAGGGCACGGGCTTCGCCCACATCGCCATGGAACAGGCGATCGCCGACTCGGGGCTCGAGGAAGCCGAGATCTCCAACGAGAAGACCGGCCTGATCGTGGGCTCCGGCGGCGCCTCGACCCGGGCGATCGTCGAGGCGGCCGAGACCGCGAAGACGCGCGGGCCCAAGCGGGTCGGCCCCTTCGCCGTGCCCAAGGCCATGAGCTCCGGGCCCTCGGCGACGCTTTCGACCTGGTTCAAGATCAAGGGCCTGAACTTCTCGATCTCCTCGGCCTGCGCCACCTCCACCCACTGCATCGGCGTCGCCTATGAGCAGATCGCCATGGGCAAGCAGGACGTGGTGTTCGCCGGCGGCGCCGAGGAGCTCGACTGGACCCTCAGCGTGCTGTTCGACGCGATGGGCGCGATGAGCTCGAACTTCAACGACCGGCCGGCGGTGGCCAGCCGCGCCTACGATGCCGCCCGCGACGGCTTCGTGATCGCAGGCGGTGCCGGGATCGTGGTGCTGGAAGAGTACGAGCACGCCAAGGCGCGCGGCGCGAAGATCCTGGCGGAGATCGTGGGATATGCCGCCAATTCCGACGGGTACGACATGGTCGCCCCCTCCGGAGAGGGCGCGGCGCGCTGCATGCGGATGGCGATGAGCGGCGCCGGTGGACGGGCGATCGACTACCTGAACCCTCACGGCACCGGCACGCCGGTGGGCGACGTCAAGGAGATGGAAGCCGTGCGCTCGGTGTTCGGCGAAAAGCCGCCGCTGATCTCCTCGACCAAGTCGCTGACCGGCCACAGCCTGGGCGCGGCGGGCGCGCAGGAGGCGATCTACTGCCTCTTGATGATGCAGAACGGCTTCCTCGCCGAAAGCGCCCATATCGAGACCCTCGACCCCGTCTTCGCCGACCTGCCGATCCTGCGCGAGCGGAAGGACCAGGCCGTCGAGACGGTGATGAGCAACAGCTTCGGATTCGGCGGCACCAACGGCTGCCTGGTGATGGCCCGGGCCTGAAGATGCTCCCCATAGGGGGAGCTGTCAGCGAAGCTGACTGAAGGGGGTTTCAGCCCCGGGCGTCTCTGGTGAAACCCCCTCCGGCGCTGCGCGCCACCTCCCCCTGTCGGGGAGGATCTGGGCTTGCTCTGCGTTCGCGGCAACGCCACAAACCCCTCCTGACGCGGGAGAGCGCACGTGGCCGACGACTATCAAATGCCCAAGGGCGAGCTCATGGCCGGCAAGCGCGGCGTGGTCACCGGCGTCGCCAACCACCAGTCCATTGCCTGGGGGATCGCCACCCAGCTGGCCGCCCAGGGCGCTGAGATGGCGTTTCTGCACCTGCCTGGCATGGAGCGCCGCGTGCAGCCGCTGGCAGACAGCATCGGGGTCAAGGTGCTTGCCCCGGTCGACGTCACCGACGATGCGGCAATGGACCAGGCCTTCGGCGTCGTGAAGCAGGCGTTCGGCCAGATTGACTTCTTCGTCCACTCCATCGCCTTCGCCAACAAGGACGAGCTGACCGGCTCGTTCGTCGACAACACCACCCGCGCTGGATTCTTGCGGGCCATGGACATCTCGGCCTTCAGCTTCGTGGACTGCGCCCGGCGTGCGGCGGCGATGATGCCGGAAAGCGGCGGCTCGATCATCACCATGACCTTCATGGGCTCGGAGCGGGCGTTCCCGAACTACAACACCATGGGCGTGGCGAAGGCCGCCCTCGAAGCCGCGGTGCGCTATGCCGCGCGCGACCTTGGTCCCCGCGGGATCCGGGTCAACGCCGTCTCGCCGGGCGCCGTGCGGACACTGTCGCTGGCGGGCATCACCGGCGGACGCGGCATGTTGTCCAAGGGCCGCTCGCTTTCGGCCATGAAGGAGAACGCCTCGATGGAGGGCATCGCCGGCTGTTCCCTATGGCTGCTCTCCGATCTGGGCGCATCGACGACCGGCGAGGTGATCCACGTCGACGCCGGCTTCCACATCATGGGCTTTGCTGAGGACGAGGAAGGGTCCGCCTCGAGCTGAGCGGCGCGGACCAGCGCCAGCACGCAGAGCGCGGCCACGAGGTAGCAGCCGCCGAAGACCAGCGCGCCCCTGAACACGTCCGACCACAGCCTGCGCATGGGTCCATGGAACGCCCCCCGCGGTTAATCGCGGATGCAGGGATATGGTTAGGGTGCGTAGGCCTTCAGGAACCGCGCCGCCGCCTCGCTCGCGATGCGATCGGCCTCCGCCTGGGTGAGCGTCTGCGGCACCCCGAGCATCAGGGCGGTCTGGCGGGTGGAGACCACCATGCCGCCGAAGAACTCCGCCGCCTCCATCGGGTCGGGACAGGCCAGGCGCCCGGCGCGGGTCTCGGCCTCCAGGAACCGGGCCAGCCGACGGCGGCTGGAACGCGGCCCGGCTTCGTACATCGCCCGTGAGATCTCCGGCATGGCTTCCGCGCCCAGCATGCACATCCGGAAGAGCGACAGTCCCTTGGGCTGCAGCAGCACCTGCAGCAGCACCCGGGCATAGCCGGCGAGCGCGCTCTGCGGGTCCTCCATGGCCTCCGGCGCATCGAGCGCGGCGGTGATCTCTTGCACCCGGCGCGTTGCCAGCACCCGGACCATCTCGGCCTTGGAGCCGTAGTGGTTGTAGATCGTCTGCTTGGAGACCCCGGCGCGGCGGGCGATCTCATCCACCGGCGCCTGCACCCCGCGCTCGGCCATCACCTCAGCGGCGGCCTCCAGGATCGCCTCCGACTTGGCGATGTCGATCTGGCCGGCGGCGCGTCCCATCAGTGCGCCCCCTGCCCGCCCGGCGGCATGGGCATGGCCACGCCGGGCCGGGCGAATAGCGCCAGCACGGCCGCGAACCAGCAGCCCACCGACAGGAACATGAAGGCGTCTCCGAAGCTCAGCACCGCGGCCTGGCGGCGGATCAGCATGGAAAAGGCCTTGCGCGCGCCGCCCTCGGGGTCGGCCATGCCGCCCTCGCGCATCATGCCGGTGAGCCCCTCCATCAGCCCCTGGCCCGTCGGGCTGGCGGTCGACACCGCCGCGGTGATGTCGGTGTAGTGGGCGACGGTCTGGCGGCTGAGGATGGTGGCGATGGCCGCCAGGCCGATGGCCCCGGCGACGTTGCGGATCAGGTTGATCAGCCCCGAGGCGTCCTTCATCTGGCTCACCGGCAGGGTCGAGATGGTCATCATCTGGGCGGCCACCATGGCGATCATCGAGCCCAGGCCGCGGACCACCTGCAGCGTCAGGAACTCGCGGAAGCCCCAGTCGTCGGTGATCCGCCCGCCCAGGCCGATCGCCCAGCCCACCAGGGTGAAGCCGATCACCATCGCTAGGCGGGCGTCGATCTGGCGCACCATCCAGCCGCACACCGGCGCCGACAGGAACATGGTCAGCCCTGATACCAGCATGGTCGTGCCGACTTCCGAGGACGAGAAACCCCGCACCTGGCCCAGGTAGATCGGCAGCAGGAAGGTGCCGCCGAACAGGCTCATGCCGGTCACGAAGGTCATGACGACCCCCAGCGTGAAGTTTCGGTCGGCGAACGGCTTCAGCGAGACGATCGGCTGGCGGTAGGCGAGCTGGCGCCAGACGAAGGCGGCGCCCGAGAGCACGGCCAGCACCGTCAGCCACAGGATGCCGTCGTCCTCGAACCAGTTGTCCTTGGCGCCCTCCTCCAGCACGTACTGGGTGGAGAGCAGGAACACGGTCATCAGGGCGAGGCCCCACCAGTCGATGCCCTTGGCGAGGCGCGGGTCCGGCTTGTCGAAGTCGCCGTAGCGTCCGACCAGGAACACCACCAGCACGCCCACCGGCACGTTGATGAAGAACAGCCAGCGCCAGGAGAGCGCCTCGGTGATGTGGCCGCCCAGCGTTGGGCCGATGGTGGGCGCCAGCGTCACGATCAGGCCGACCAGCACGTTGGCGAAGGTCCGCCGCTCGGGCGGGAAGACGGTCATCGCCGTGGCGAAGATCGGCGGGATCATCGCCCCGGCCGCCAGGCCCTGCAGCGCCCGCGTCACGATCATCATGTCGACGCTGGTCGAAAGGCCGGTCGCGATCGAGGTGGCGATGAAGGCGATCGAGGCGACGACGTAGAACCGCTGCGTGCCCCACATCTTCGTCAGGTACGCGGTGAGCGGCATGATCACCACCTCGGCCAGCAGGTAGATGGTCTGCACCCAGCTGATCTCGTCGGCGGTGGCCCCGATGCCAGCCTGGATCTGAGTGAGTGAGCTGGCCACGATCTGGATGTCCAGCATGGCCATGAACTGGCCGACGATCATGCCGCCGAAGCCCAGGAACACCTTGGTCCAGTTCACCGCCTGGCCATCGGCGCCCAGCTCCGTCGAGCGCGCCGCGCCCGCTCCGAGGGCGACGGGGACGGCGTTCGCCATGGCTAGCGCTGGGCCCCGCGGCCCGCGAATTCGGCCGGCGCCACCGTGGCGTCGGCGAAGCTCGCGCCGGTCTGCCTCGTGACGTCGACCTTCACCTCGACCGAGAGGCCGGGCCTGAGCGCGCCGGCCAGCGGCTGGGCGCGATCAACCGCGATCTTCACCGGCAGCCGCTGGGCTATCTTGGTGAAATTGCCCACGGCATTCTCCACCGGGATCAGGGCGAATTCGGCGCCGGTGGCCGGCGCGAAGCTGTCGATGCGGCCCCTGATGGCCTTGTTCCCGAAGGCGTCGGCGCGGATCTCCACCGCCTGGCCGATCCGCAGGCGCGAGACCTGGGTCTCCTTGAAGTTGGCGACCACATAGGCCTCCTGCAGGGGCACGATGGTCATCAGCGCCCCGCCGGGCCGCACATACTGGCCGACCCGCACGCCGCGGGCGCCGACCACCCCGGAGGCCGGGCTCCTCACCTCGGTGCGGGAGAGATCGATCCTCGCCTGTTCGACCGCGGCGTGGGCCGCGGCGGCCTGGGCGGCGGTCTGCGCCCTGGCTGAGCCCAGGGAGACGGCCGCCTGGCGCTCGGCGGCCAGCGAGGCCTGCGCCTGGTCTACGCCGGCCGCCGCCTGGTCCTGGGCGGCGCGCGCGGTCTGCTCGCGCTGGCTCGAGGCGAAACCGGCCTTCGAAAGCTGCCCATAGCGGGCGAGCTCGGCGGCGGTCCATTTCGCCTGCGCCTGGGCGCTGGCGACGCCCGCTTGCCGCTGGGCGACCATCGCCTGTTCCAGCTTGGCCTTGTCGTCCACCTGGCGCACGCCGGCGTCCAGGGCGGCGGCATTGGCCTCGGCCTGCGCCAGCCGGGCGCGGATGCTGGCCGGATCGATGCGCACGAGGAGGTCGCCGGCCCGGACCGGCTGGTTGTCGGTGACCGCCACCTCGGTGACGTAGCCGTCGACCTGCGGCGCGACGGCCACCTTGTCGGCGGCGACGAAGGCGTTGTCGGTGGCTTCGTAGTGCTGCTTGCCGGCCCACCAGGCCGCGCCGCCGGCCGCCACCGCCACCGCAACGGCGCCAACAGCCAGAACCGGAACAATGCGCTTCCTCGGCAAGCCCGCCATGGCACACCCCCTTGCCGAAACCTGGACCGTGCAGTCCAAACCCAAGTCATGACCGAACGCCGGTTTGCGGCAAGCGAAAAATGGACCGCCTCGTCCAAGAAAACAGGTCCAAGAAATCTGTGGTTGGCGCCTCTGGACGCCGGAGCGGCTTCGTGGGCGTATCGCGCCGATGGCTGCACAGCAGGACTTCGACGCCGATGTGATCGTCGCCGGCGCCGGCATGGCCGGGGCGACCTTGGCGCTCGCGCTGCACCAGGCCGGGCTCAAGCCGCTCTTGATCGACCCGGTGGTGTTCGACGCCCAGGTCGCGCCGACCTTCGACGGCCGGGCCTCGGCGATCGCCTATGCGGCGTTTCGCCAGTGGCGGGCGCTCGGGCTGGCGGAGGCCCTGGAGCCGCACGCCCAGCGGATCGAGCAGATCCTGGTCACCGATGGGCGCTCGCCTGGTCCCACGGCGGGCGGGCCGACGCCCTTCTTCCTGCGCTTCGACGCGGCCGAGATCGCCGACCGTTCGGAGGGCGAGCCGCTGGGCTACCTGGTGGAGAACCGCCACACCCGCGCAGCCCTCGCCCAGGCGGTGACCGCGGCCGGCATTGCGGTGCTGGCCCCGGCGCGGGTGGCGTCGGCGGCGTTCGGGCCGCGCGCCGCGACCGTGACGCTGGAGGACGGGCGCGAGCTTACTGCGCCGGTCGTGGTGGGCGCAGAAGGCCGCGGCTCGGTGATCCGCCGCGAGGCCGGCATCGGCGCGCTGGGCTGGGACTATCCGCAGACGGGGGTCGTCGCGACCGTGAAGCTCGCCCATGCGCATGAGGGAGTGGCGCACGAGTACTTCCTGCCGGGCGGGCCGTTCGCCATCCTGCCGCTCACCGGCGAGCGGGCGAGTCTGGTCTGGACCGAGCCCACCGCGCGGGCTGCGGCGCTGAAGGCGGCCCGCCCGGAGGTGCTCCACGCCCACCTGCAGCGCCGCTTCGGTGACTACCTGGGTGAGGCGGTGGTCCAGGGGCCGGTCTTCACCTATCCGCTGGCCCTGCAGCTCGCCGAGCGCTTCGTAGCATCCCGCGTGGCCCTGCTGGGAGACGCCGCCCACGGCGTGCACCCGATCGCGGGCCAGGGCCTGAACCTTGGCCTGAAGGGCGCCGCGGCGCTCGCCGAAGTGCTGGTCGAGGCCTCCCGGCTGGGCGAGGACATCGGCTCGGAGGCTGTGCTGGAGCGCTACGCCGCCTGGCGGCGCTTCGACACCGTCACCCTCTCGGCCGGCATGGACGCCTTCGTGCGGCTGTTCTCCAACGACAACCCGCTGCTGCGCCTCGCGCGCGGGGCCGGCATGGCGGCGGTCAACCGCATCGGCCCCGCGAGGCGCTTCTTCATGACCGAAGCCGGCGGAGCGGTCGGCGACCTGCCCCGGCTGCTGAGGGGCGAAGCGCTCTAGCTACTCGGTCTCGCGGGTGAACTTGGACGCCAGCACGCAGCGCGCCACGCCCTCATGGATGACCACGGTGGCCGGCTGGCCCACGCCCGGCAGGAACCGGAACGTCCCGGCCTTGGAGGTGACGGTGAGCGCCGTCGGGTTGGTGAATTGGCAGATACGGTCGGTCCCGAAGCCCGCGCCGCCCGCCGTCTTCACGTCGGAGCAGAAGGCGTCGCCGGACCAGCGGGCGAGCGTGATCCCGTCGTAGTCGAACGCCTTCGGCGTCTGTTGGTGGCCCGCAGTCCACTGGGTCTCGGTGAGGGCGGGGCAGGGCGGCCCGTCGATCGTCCATTCCCGCGCGGTGGCGATATCGACGCTGCGCCCGCGCACCCAGTTCCAGGTGACCATTCCCATGCCGAGGGTGAGCACCAGCACCGCGCCCAGCACCTGGGCCAGGCCAAACCGGCGGACCGAGCCGTAGTCCGGCCCGCGGCCACGGCTAGTCGGCATCGCCGAGTTCCCGGGCCTCCTCCGGCAGCATGATCGGGACCCCGTCGCGGATCGGATAGGCCAGGCGCGCGGAGCGGCTGATCAGCTCGGCCTTGTCCCGGTCGTACTCCAGCGGGCCGCGGGTGACCGGGCAGACCAGGATCTCGAGCAGTCGTGGATCGACCTGGGGGTGGTTGGCGGCCTCTGGCGTGGCAGGCTCGGTCATGGGCCCTAGCTACTTCAAGGCCACGCGCTACTGCAAGGATCGCCCCTCATCATCGCCGTCCTCGACAGAATCGATCTCCAGCAGGGTCGACAGCGTCTCGAAGCGTCGGGACAGCGTCGGGGCCTCCAGCAGCGCCTGCTTTTCCGCAGGCTCGAACGGCAGGCCCATTGCCAGGGAATTGACCAGGGCCTCCAGCGGCGCGGTCTGGGCGGTCTCCCAGTCGATGTCGAGCTCGCGGCGGTTCAGGTAGCGCTTGAGCGCCTTGGCGAAGCGGGTGCGGGCAGGCGCGGGCGCCTGGGCGGCCTCGTCCTCGGCCAGGTCCGCCTCGAAGCGGTCATACCGGGCGCGGACCTGGCGGTAGGGCGCTTGCAGCGCCAGTTCCTCGCCGGCGTCGAAGCGGCAGACGCCGGTGAGCGTGATCAGGTAGCGCCCGTCCGACGTCTCGGCATAGCTGGTGATCCGCCCCGCGCAGCCCACGTCGGCCAGCTTCGGACGCTCGCGGGACCCGCCGGCCCGGGTCTGGATCATCCCGATGACCCGGTCGCCGGCCATCACGTCGTCCACCATGTTCAGGTAGCGCGGCTCGAAGATCTGCAGCGGCAGGTCGCCGCCGGGCAGCAGCAGAGCGCCGTCCAGCGGGAAGACGGGGATCATCTGCGGCAGGTCGGCGATGCGGCGATAGGCGGCCATGGTCGGCCTCCGGGCCAAGGGGCGCTCGTGGCCTAGCTGAAGAGGATGGCTGAAAGCCGGCGGCGACCCGTCCGCGCGACCTCGGAGGCCGGGCCCGCGGCCTCGAAGACCGTCAGAAGCTGTTTGCGCGCGGCGCCCTCGTTCCAGTCGCGGTCCTTCTCGACGATCGTCAGCAGCTGCTCGGCGGCCTCGGCGAGGTTGTGCTGGCCGGCCAGCGCCTTGGCGAACTCGAAGCGGGCCTCGTGGTCCTCCGGGTCGGCGGCCAGCCGCCGCTCGAAGCCGACCGTGTCGGACGGGGCCTCGGCGGCCAGCGCAAGCGCCGCGCGGACGCTGTCCAGGTCGGGGTCCTTCGCGCCGTCGGGCGCCATGGCCAGGACTTCGCCCGCCCGCTCCGCGTCCCCCGAGGCCAGGTAGACCTTCGCCAGCCCGCCCAGCGCCTTCACGTTGGCGGGATCGGACTGCAGCACCGCGGCATAGGCCTGGGCCGCCCCGCCGGTGTCGCCCAGCTCCAGGCTCTCGCGCGCCATGTCCAGCATCTCGTCCACGGGCGAGGCTCCGCCCTTCTTGGCGAGCTTGGCCAGCTTGTCGACGAAGGCCTTCACCTGGCTGTCCGGCAGGGCGCCCATGAAGCCGTCCACGGGCCGACCGTCGACGAAGGCGAACACCGCCGGAATCGACTGCACGCGCAGCTGGCCCGCGTAGGCCGGGTTCTTGTCGATGTCCACCTTCACCAACTTCACCGCGCCCTTGGCGGCGGCGACCGCCCTTTCGAGCGCCGGGCCGAGCTGGCGGCAGGGCCCGCACCAGGTCGCCCAGAAGTCGACGATGACGGGCGTGTCGCGCGAGGCGTCCAGCACGTCGGCTGCGAAGCTCGCATCGGTAGCGTCCTTGATGACGCCACGGGCCGGCGGGGCGCCGGCGGTCTCGCCGATCAGGGTCATGGCCAGATCCTCGAACTCGATAGGTGGCAAACGCTTTCGCCCGCCAAGATGGTCCCGCAGGCGCCCGGCTTCAACGCGCGCCCTCCGCAACGACGGCCATGGCGGCGAAATCGACGATCAGCGGCGTCACGCCTGTGGCGGCCAGGAAGGCGCGGAACCCCTCCCGGCTGAGCCCGGTCGTGGCGGTGTTGGTCAGTGGATGGAAGTTCACCCGCTCCGCCTCGGCGAGCGTGCGGTCGAGCACGAAGCTCACGCGATGGCCCACATCGTTGACCAGGGCGAAGGCGGTGACCGAGCCCGGCGTCACGCCCAGCGTCTCCTCCATCAGCGCCGCGTTGCCAAACGACAGCCGGGCCGAGCCGATCACCTGGTGCAGGCGCTTGAGGTCGATCACCGCCCTGTCCTCGGCCGAGATCAGCCACAGCCGGTCCTTGGCGTCCTTCAGGAACAGGTTCTTGGTGTGTGCGCCCGGAATGCGCGCCTTGACGTCCTCGCCCTCGCCGACCCGGAACACCGCCGGGTGCTCGATGGTGTCGTGGGCGATCCCCAGGCGATCGAAGAGGGCGATCAGGTCGGCGCGTGTCTGCATGCGGGCTAGATAGCGGAACTGGACGAAGACGCGACCCGCTGCTTTAGGTCTCGCGATCAGAGCCGCCGAGACTTGTTCGATGCCCATGGAATTGGAGTGCTACCCCGTTGTGCAGCCCGGCGTCACGCCGGCCGAGATCGTCTCCGGGCGCCAGCCCCGGGACTGGATGGACAACTTCCACGCCCGCCACGCATACCGCTGCCTGCCGATGAACATGGCCAACACCTCGGGCTGGGAGCTGCTCTGCCCGATGGCCTTCAACGCCGAGTGGAACGGCGGGCTGATGCAGGAAGACATCCGGATCTGGACCGACAATCCGCATCCGCACCTGGAGAACTTCGTCAAGAGCCACTTCAGCCATGGCGTGGTGACCATGCACACCGGCTACATGTTCAAGACGCCGCCAGGCTGGTCGATGCTGGCGATGGGGGCGCCGAACCACGTCAAGGATGGCATCCAGCCGCTGGCCGGTGTGGTCGAGACCGACTGGCTGCCGTTCCCCTTCACCATGAATTGGCTGTTCACCCGACCGGGCCGCATCCGCTTCGAGAAGGGCGAGCCGTTCTGCTTCATCACCCTCTTGCAGGACAAGTTCCTGCACGACATCCAGCCGGTGATCAAAAGCCTCGATTCCAACCCCGAGCTCGCCCACCAGTACAGCGTCTGGGAGAAGCACCGCAGCGAGTTCAACAAGCGCATCTTCCGCCAGGACCCCGACGCCACGAAGGAGGCCTGGCAGCGCTATTACTTCAAGGGCGAGTATCCGGAGGACGTGGCCCCGGCCCGCGAGGACCACGTCAACAAGCGGCGCCTGAAGGAGCCCCGCCTGCGCCGCTGAAGCCGCGCGCCGGTCCGCTTGCAAACCCGGGGGGCGTCTGCCATAAGCCGCCTCTCGAATTTTCGGGGTCGGCCCTAGGCTTTCAGGGCGCCTCGAGGAGCGCGGGCGTAGCTCAGTGGTAGAGCACAACCTTGCCAAGGTTGGGGTCGAGAGTTCGAATCTCTTCGCCCGCTCCAAATTCTTCTCTGAAGTCAGAGGCTTGAGCGCCGCCCTCCGGGGCGGCGTTTCGCATTTTGGGTCCTGAAACGAATTAGCCCCGGCCGAGGTGTGACGTCCTCGGGCCGGGGCTGGATTCTGCGCCGAAGACTGGAGAGAAATCCGGCGCGTCGATCTTCAGACGCCGCCCAAACGGGGGTCAGGTCCCGATAGGGCGGCAAGACACCCTATCATCCTTGACTGATCTGGCAAATCGGAGTCGCGCGCATGCGACACGGCGCGGCCCTCGGCGCTCTCCTCGCCTAGGGCCGCGCTCGGCCGGCCGCGACGCATCCTTTGGGCTCGGGATGGGCGCCGCGACGCTTTTCGACCCTTGCGCCCCCAGGGAAGGCCGCAGTGTCGGGGCAGAGACGGCGCGGGCGCTCGCGATCCCTAGGTGCCTCCGCAAAAATTTTCGCAGGTCTCGGTCCGCGACCTCAGTAGGCCGCGAACAGCACGAGGCCGACCGTGCGGGGCCGCTGCGGCGTCACCTGCGGCAGCAGCGCCGGGTTGAATGGATTTCCGAAGGCGAAGGTGTCGCTGAACGCGTTGGTCGGGTTGGTCACGAAAAGCTGCACGCCGATGCTCTTGCGGCGCACCTCGGCCAGCAGCTTGGTGCGCACATAGCCGCCCATCCGCGGCACGCCGACGCCGAAATTGACCCGCGACTGTCCGATGTAGGTGGTCTCGCCCACCAGGCTCATCCGCCAGTTGCGCAGGAGCGGCCGCTCGTAGGTCACCACCAGCCCACCCGAGGTGGCCGGCGCGTCGGGCAGGGCGTCGACCAGCGAGGGGCCGAAGATCGGGTTGATGTGGGTGATGTGGGTGTGCGCCACCCGTCCGTTGAGCTGGCTGGACAGATGGTCGGTCCAGCGCACGTCCAGCGCCGCCTCCAGCCCCAGGATGGCGGCGTCCCCGGCGTTGGTGGTGAACGGGATGCCGGAGGCGCGGAACTGGTCCGTCTGGATGTCCTTCCAGAGGTCGTAGAACAGCGCCGAGTTCAGCGCCACGCGGTCATGGAAGGCCTGCATTTTCAGGCCGACCTCGTAGTTGGTCAGCCGGTCGGGCGCGAAGGTCTCCCGATCCTCGGGCAAGGGCACCGCGCCGCCGGAATTGACCCCGCCGGGCCGATAGCCGCCCGACATCACCGCGTAGATCAGGTCGCCGGTCGAGAACTCATGCTGCACCGAGAGCTTCGGCGCGAAGCCCTTGAACGAGGCGTCCCGCTCGAGCTGGCGGGGCGGGAAGAGCTCGGAATCCACCTTGGACGTGGTGCGCGTGCGGATGGAAAAGACCCGCCCGCCGACCGCCGCCATCCAGCCCGGCGCGAAATCGTAGGTGACCTCTCCATAGGCCGCGAGCTCGGAGATCCGGTCATGCCGGTTGTCTGTGTAGACCGGCACGTCCGGCGCGAACGAAAGCTGGGCGAAGAGGGTGCTGGGCGAATGCTCCTCGGTGGCCGCGGCATAGACCCCGCCCAGCCACTGGATCTTGTCCGCGCCCCGTGAGGTCAGGAACAGGTCCTGGACAAGCATGGTGGTCCGCGCCTTCTCCGAATAGGCCGCGGTGTTGGCGTGGGCGGTATAGAGATTCCGCACCTCGGTGGCGTCGTAGAGGCTGCCGTAGTCGTGCCGCACGAAGCCGGTGGACGAGGTGAGGTCTCCCCAGCCCCAGGACTTCTGCACGCGGGCGGTCACCAGGCCGATGTCGTTGACGTGCGGCTCGGGGATCCGGTTCACGCGGCGAAGGCCCAGGCCCGGAAAGGTGTACTGGGTGTCGCCGGAGCGCAGGTGCTGGGCCGCCGCGGTCACTTCCACCGACCAGTCGCTCTGCGGCTGGACCAGGAAGCTCATGCGCGCGCCCCGCCGCACCGTGCGGTTGGCGTCCGCCTTCTCGAGCCCGACGTCGTCGAGGTAGCCGCCCTCCACCTCTTCGTAGGCCGCGACGCGAAGGCCGGCGAGGTCCCACCAGACGGGCGCGTTGAAGTAGCCTTCGAGCGCGCCGCTCGGCGCGCCCAGCTCGGTCATCGACGCGGTGGCGCGGATCTCGCTGGAAAACGCGCCGAGATCGGGCTTGCGCGAGACGATCCGGTAGAGGCCGCTCAGGAAGCCCGCGCCGAACAGGGTGCTCTGCGGGCCGCGGGCGATCTCCACACGCTCCACGTCCACGAGCCGCAGGTCCGGGTCCGGCGCGTTGTAGTTGATCGGGATGTCGTCGAGGTAGGTCGCGACGGTCGAGCGCGCCCGGCCCGTGTAGGCGCCGTCGGACAGTCCCCGCAGGAGCAGCTTGTCCCGGCCCGGCCCCAGGTTGGTGGACAGGATGTCGAGCTGGGCGGCGGCGTCGGAGGCGTCGCGGGCCCCCGTCGCCTGCAGGTCGCGACCCGAGACGGCGGTCATCGAGACGGCGAGCTGGCGCGGATCGCGCACGCGCTTGGTGGCGGTGACCAGGAGTTCGGAGACCGACACGGTCGGGATCGGCGCCGGCGGTGCGGCGGCCGTCTTCGGCAAGGGGCTGATCTCGATCGCCCCGGGCGCGATCAGCCGCCACCGGCAGGGCGCGCCGACCAGCAGCCGGTCCAACGCCTCTTCGACCGTGAACGCCGCCGCCAGGCCGGGGCTCGCGCCGCCGTCGCAGGCGGCAGCCCCGATCAGCGTGACATTCGCTTGCTGGGCTAGGTCGAGCAGGGCCTCGGAATAGCGCTTCGGCTCGACGTGGAAGCGCACGCGCGGAGACGCCGCCTGCGCCGGTTGTACGAGGCACACGCCTAGGCCTGCGCCCAGGCTCAAGGCGACGACGCCGACCTTTCGGCCAGCCGCCAATGTCCGACGCCTTCTGATGACCCGCTCCGACCCGACTATCGGCTACTTCCGTAGAAGCTTAAGCCCCCGTTCGGAAGGTACTGCCTTGATCGGAAGCATCAAGGACAGGCGCGCCATGACGTCGCGCGGGTTGTCGAGCACGATAACGCCGGTGATCGGCGTCTTGCCGAGCTCGGGATCGGCAATTTCGGTCTGCTCGACGAACTGGCGGTTCAGGTCGGCGACCACGTCGGCGAGCGGCTGGGCGCGATAGACCAGGCGCCCGGACCGCCAGCTGAAGGTCTCCTGCGGATCGACCGTGCTGAGCTGGCCAGCGCTTGTGCGGTCGATCTCCAGCCGCTGGCCGGGATCGAGCCGGAAAGCCCGCCCGCCCGCCTCGGCCGACACCGGGCGGACCTCCACCCGGCCGCGGGCGACGGTGACCGTCAGGGCGTCAGCCCGGCGGCGCACGTCGAACTGGGTGCCGATGTCGCGGATGAGACGGTCGCCGGCCTGCACAGTGAACGGGCGGTGCGCGTCGTGCGCCACGTCGAAGATCGCCTGGCCGTCCGCGAGGATGATGCGCCGCTCCGACTTCGAGAAGCTGACGCTGAGCCGCGTCTCGGCGTCGAGGTCCACGGTCGAACCGTCGCCCAGCGCGATCCGCTGATGCTGCCCCTTGCCAGTGGCGTAGGCCTGGACGGCGGCGGGGCCGGCGGTGAACGACGGCATGATGGCCAGCGCAAGTCCGGCGGCGACGGCGAAGCCGCCTGCGCCCGCCAGCCAGCGGCGCGCGGACCGGCCCCGCAGGCCGCGAGCCGGACGCCGGGCCGCCGCGTCCAGTTCGGCCAGAATGTCATCGGCGCCGGCCTCGAGCTCGTGCCAGAGGCTCAGCGCGTGGCGATAGGCCGGCGCGTTTTGCGGCGCGGCCGCCAGCCAGGCGTCGAATTCCAGTCCGTCCTGCTCGGTGATGTCCGGGCGCTGCAGGCGCGCAAGCCAGCCGGCCGCATCGGCCGTCGCCTGCTCCTCTCGCGCCATGCCCGTCATAGGCTCACCTGCCCGATCTGCGCCCGAGGCGCCGAACAGCAGCAGAGACGGCGCCCGCGGGCTCCGTCCCTAGGTCCCCTCCAAATTTCTCTCGTCCTCGACCGGGGCGGGCAGGTCATGGCGTGCGCAGCCTCCGCGCCAAGTTCTGGATGGCGGCGTGGATGTGCTGCTCGACCATCTTGCGCGAGACGCCCATCGCCTGGGCGGTCTCCGCCTGGCTGAGGCCCTCCAGCTTGTGCAGCCGGAAGGCGCGGCCCATCTGCGGCGGCAGGGCCGCGACCGCCTCCGCGAGCTGTTTCGCCCGCTGTCTGGAGACGATCAGGTCGTCCGCCGCAGGCTCGCCAACCACGTCTTCCCCGCCCAGCACCGTGCGGGTCTCCATCCGCCACTGGGCGTTGCGCCGCGACGAGCGCTGGTCGCTGCGTACCTGGTCGACCAGCAGGTTCGTGGCCATGCGATAGAGCAGGGCGTTGGGCGAACGAACGTCGCCCGGCGGGGGCTGGGTCGCGATGCGGACGTAAAGGTCCTGCAGCAGGTCCTCGGCCATCGCCATCGACCTCGCGCGCGCCGCCAGAAACAGCAGCAGGGCCTCGCGCTTCTCGAAGAAAGCGCGCGTCAGGGGGCTGTCCTCGGCGCGCCGGTCGGGCGGCGGAGACGACGGCACTCAAACCCCCCCCTCGTTATCGGAACGGCGCGCGCGGGCGCGACGGACTGTGCGATATGCCGACCGCCCGCGAAATAGCCAAGAGCCGCGCGCGGGCGGGCCCAACGACGGAGCGCGGCCCCCGGGCATTCCGGCGACTCGGCGGCGATGCTATGGGCGGGACACCTTCAGGGGGAGCCTGCCGCATGACCCACGACCCCGCGCTCGAAGCCCATGAGCACGCCGAACATGCCGAGCACGCCTCGCACGCCCAGGACCCGTTCATCAGCCGCGTCTCGATCACCATCGCGGCCCTGGCGGTGATGGCCGCCAGCGTCGGCAGCCTGGAGACCATCGAGGCGGGCGGGGCGATCACCTCGGCCAGCGAGGCGGTGCTGTCCCAGGACAAGGCCACCGACCTGTGGGGCGAATACCAGGCGGACAGCCTGAAGAAGCACATCTACGGCATCGCCGCCGACGCGGGCGGCGCCAAGGCGGGCAAGTATGCCGACACCGCGAAGGAACAGGTCGGCAAGCAGTCGGAGGTCAGGAAGCAGGCGCTGGAAAGCGAGACTGAGCGGGACAAGCTGCTGTCCGTCAGCCGCGCGCACGAGCACCGCCACCACTGGCTGACGGCGGCGGCCACGCTGCTGGAGATCGGCATCGCGATCTGCACCGTTGCGATCATCACGCGGCGCAAGGCCTTCTGGCTGGGCTCGCTTGGCCTGGCCGCCGGCGGCGTGGTCCTCGCCGCCGTGGCCTACCTGACCTGAACCTCCCTAGCGCCGCGCTTCCGGATACTGGATCCGGGGCCGCAGGTTCTCGACCACCGCATGGGCGTCGAAGGCGCGCGGGTCGCCCGCCGGCTTCGCCCCGCGGTGGGTGATGATCTCGGCGGACGCCTCGTAGCTCTCGACCGTCTGGACATCCACCCGGTCGGCCCAGAAGGGGTCGCCCCAGAACGGGTCCCAGGTCCGCCATCCGAAGCCGTGGGTCCGGTAGCGCCAGGACGGCCGCCAGTAGCCGAAACCCGGGCCATACCAGGGATGGTAGAGCGGGTCGGGCTGCACATAGGTCCGCGTGTTGCGCTCGGTGTTGCGGTCGACGATTTCGAACCAGTCGTCGCCGTTCTGCAGGGTCAGCTCGGCCGCACGGTAGAGCAGGTAGCCTTCCACCGTCTCTCGCGACGTCATGCTGTTGCCAGTAAAGGTCACCCGCCAGCGGTTGGCCTCGAGGCGAACCTCGGAAAAGCCGCCGCGGGTGGCTTGGCCGGGAATGTTGGGCTGATAGGGCGTGGCGGTTTCGCAGGCCGCCAGGCCGGTGGCGAAGATGAGCGCGGCCGCGAAGGCCGCCGAGGTCTTGGACATGGGTCGTTCTAATCCAATGGGTCCCTCAAACCGTGACGTAAGTGCAACAACACGAAAGCGGCAATCGCGTTGCGATCCTGCCTTTTCCTGGGAAGGCCCGCGTCGGGTAGGGAAATTCCGGTCCCGGGCCTGCTAGGTTCGGCCATGGCTATACGCAAGCCGCGCGGTCGACCGCCTCACGCCGACGTCCTGACGCCGGCGGAGTGGAAAGTGGTCGAAGCCGTCCGCCACGGGATGAGCAATCCGCAGATCGCCCGGCGGCAGGGCGTCAGCCTCGACGCCGTCAAATACCACGTGGCCAACGCGCTCCTGAAGCTGGGCCTGCCCAGCCGCGCGGAGCTGAGGCGCTGGGACGGCGTCCGCCGCGACAGCGCGCTGAAGGGAAGGAAGCCCAACATGTCCGCCGAACTCAAGCTGGGACCGCTGGTCCAGATCGCGCGCACCGTCAGCGACATCGAGGCGTCCAAGGCCTGGTACGGCGAGGCGCTCGGCCTCGAGCTGCTCTACGCCTTCCCGGGCATGGCCTTCTTCCGGCTGGGCGACGCGCGGCTCTACCTGCAGGAAGGCAAGGCCACGGCCGGGGAATCGGCGCTCTACTTCCGGGTGGAGGATATCCACGCCGCCCACGCCGGCCTGGAGGGCCGCGGTGTCGCCTTCGTGAACGCGCCACACATGATCTACCGCCATCCGGACGGCACGGAGGAGTGGCTGGCGGAGTTCCGCGATTCCGACGGCCGGCCGCTCGCCCTGATGTGCCAGGTGCGGGCGATGGCCGACGCCTGAGGGCTTAGGCCGTGCCCGTCGCCAGGCCGTAGACGATCTTGCCCAGGGCGCCGAACAGCAGCACCGCCACCGCCAGAGACTGGATGAGGAAGCCGGGCGCACGCCGCGCGGCGTCCGAATAGTAGCCCAGCGCATAGATCACCCGGCCGACCACCCAGACAGCCCCGATCGCGGCGCCCACGAGCGGGCTCCAGTAGACGGCGAACAGCCACAGCGAGACCAGGAAGATCGGCAGCCATTCCAGGGTGTTGTAGTGCGCCCGGATGGTCCGCTCGAGCAGCGGGTCGCCGGTCATGGCCGGCGCGCTGATACCGCACTTGACGCGGGCGCGCGGCACCTGCGTGGACATCCAGAAGTAGACGAGCAGGGCCAAGAGGCTGACCAGCGCGTCCCAGCGGTAGGCGATCATGGATTTTCCCCCAAAGCGCCGGCGCCCGGGCCGGCCGGCGAAGCTTCGCCTTGGGCCGCGAGCTTGCACGGCTTCGCTCCATTGGGGAACCGGCTTCGCCGCCGCAGGCTTGTTAGGCCCGGGCGAGCCGTTGGGAGTGCGCCATGGACGTGGATTCCGCCGCGATCAGCGAGATCGACTACGACGAAGGCCGCGCCAAGCTGCTCGTCCGCTTCACCTCCGGCGAGCGCTACGTCTATGTGGGCGTGCCCGGCGAGGTGCACCGCTCGTTCTGCGAGGCGGACTCCAAGGGCCGCTTCTTCCAGGCCCAGATCCGCGACCGCTATCCCTACAACCGGCTGGACAGCTAACCGCCGCGCCTATCGCGCTTGGCCGCCACGCGCAGGCGCAGCGCGTTGAGCTTGATGAAGCCCGTCGCGTCGCGGTGGTCGTAGGCGACCTTGCCCTCCTCGAAGGTCACCAGCTCCTGGTCGTAGAGCGAATAGGGGCTGGTGCGGCCGATGATGGTGACGTTGCCCTTGTAGAGCTTCACCCGCACCTGGCCGGTGACCATCCGCTGCGAGAGGTCGATCGCCGCCTGCAGCATCTCCCGCTCCGGCGTGAACCAGAAGCCGTTGTAGATCAGCGATGCGTACCTGGGCATCAGCTCGTCCTTGAGGTGCATGGACCCACGGTCGAGGGTGATGCTCTCGACGCCCCGATGCGCGGCGAGCAGGATCGTGCCGCCCGGCGTCTCATAGACTCCGCGCGACTTCATGCCGACGAAGCGGTTCTCGACGAGGTCCAGGCGGCCCACGCCGTTGTCGTGGCCGAGCTGGTTGAGCCTGGTCAGCAGGGTCGCCGGCGACAGCTTCTGGCCGTCGATGCCGACCGGATCGCCGTTCTCGAAGTCCATCGTGAAGACGGTGGGCTTGTCGGGCGCGTCCTCGGGGGAAATCGTGCGCTGGTGGACGAACTCCGGCGCCTCCACCGCGGGGTCCTCCAGCACCTTCCCCTCGGAGGAGGAGTGCAGCAGGTTGGCGTCGACGCTGAACGGCGCCTCGCCGCGCTTGTCCTTGGTGATCGGGATCTGGTGCTTCTCGGCGAAGTCGAGCAGGGCCTCGCGGCTCTTGAAGTTCCACTCCCGCCAGGGCGCCACCACCCGGATGTCCGGTTCCAGGGCGTAGTAGGCGAGCTCGAAGCGGACCTGGTCGTTGCCCTTGCCGGTCGCGCCATGCGCGACGGCGTCGGCGCCGGTCTTGCGCGCGATCTCGATCTGCTTCTTGGCGATCAGCGGCCGCGCGATGGAGGTCCCCAGCAAGTACTGGCCCTCGTAGACCGTGTTGGCGCGGAACATCGGGAAGACGTAGTCGCGCACGAAC
>JBJMQX010000029.1:0-47517 GCA_045802455.1 Phenylobacterium sp.
CTGCAGGTGATGGACCACGGTGCGCTGACCGACTCGAACGGCAAGAAGATCGACTTCCGCAATGTGGTCCTGATCATGACCACCAACGCGGGGGCCTCGGACGCGCAGAAGAACTCGATCGGCTTCGGCCGCGGCAAGGCCGACGACGAGGTCGACGAGGCGCTGAAGCGGCTGTTCACGCCGGAGTTCCGCAACCGGCTGGACGCCATCGTCCAGTTCCAGTCGCTGACGCCGGAGATCATCAAGCTGGTGGTGCAGAAGTTCGTCATGCAGCTGGAGGCCCAGCTCGCCGACCGGCACGTGACGATCGAAACCTCCGACGAGGCGGCCGACTGGCTGGCCAAGAACGGCTTCGACGAGCTCTATGGCGCGCGGCCGCTGGCACGGGTGATCCAGGAGAACATCAAGAAGCCGCTGGCCGACGAGATCCTGTTCGGCAGGCTGGTCAAGGGCGGCCACGTCAAGGTGGTGCTCAAGGACGGCAAGCTGGCCTTCGAGATCGAGGGCGAGGATCGCGAGCCCGGCGCTCCGGTGGTCGAGAACCCCGCCGAGGAAGCCGAAGAGGTCCTGCCGGTCGAGTAGCCGCGGGTGTCATCCCGGAATGTGCGCAGCGCATATCCGGGATCCATAAGCACAGTCGCATGAGAGATTGCGCCGGCGCCGGATCACCTCCGGCGCCGTTCGCGTCCATGGGTCCCGGTCTCGCGGCGCGAACCGGGATGACACGCGTGGAGGGGTTACGCGATCATCGCCGAGATCTGCTCGGCCAGCGTCTTCAGCTCGGCGGGATCAGCCATGCCGCCGCCGGCGTGACGGCCCAGCGGCACGCCTTCCCAACGCGGGATGATGTGGAAGTGCAGGTGGAAGACGGTCTGCCCGGCCGTCGAGCCGTTGAACTGGGTGATCACCAGGCCATCGGGCTTCAGCGCGGCGCGGACGGCCCTGGCGACCCGCTGCACGCCCAGGATCAGGTTCGACAGCACCTGCGGCTCCTCGTCGAGGAGGTTGCGCGCCACCGACCGCTTGGGGATCACCAGGGTGTGGCCCCTGGCCTGCGGGAAGACGTCCATGAAGGCGAAGACGTGCTCGTCCTCGAACACCTTCGCAGCCGGCGCCTCGCCGCGCAGGATCTTGGCGAAGATGTTGCCGTCGTCGTAGGTCCCGTCCAAGCTCATGGGCAGCTCCTGATCTGGGGCTCTGGTAGCAAATCGGCCGGGAGGACGGAACGATGGGCTCGGAATCGGACAGCGCAAGTCCCACGGGCCTGAGCCCACGCCAGGCGAAGTGGTTCGCGTCGGTCAAGGCCAGCCTGGAGCGCGACACCGGCAAGACGCTGGAGGAGTGGGTCGCCATCGCCCGGACCTGCCCGGAAACCAAGCCCAGGGCTCGGACCCAGTGGCTGAAAGAGAACTATGGCCTGGGCGTCAACCGCGCCGCCCAGGTGCTGTCCGCAGCCTTCCCGTCCGGCATGGGCTGGGACGAGCCGGAGAAGCTGCGCGAGGCGCTGTGGACCGACCCTGCGGCGACGGCGATCCTGTTGGCCGTGGAGAAGCTGGCGACCGCCCTGCCCGACGTCGTCACCGGTCAGCGCAAGGGCTTCACCGCCTTCTCCCGCGAATACCAGTTCGCCTCGATCCGGCCGCTGAAGGGCGGCAAGGCGGTGTTGGGCCTGGCCGTCGCGCCCGACGCCGACCCGCGCCTGGAGCCGCCGAAGAACGAAGGCTGGTCGGAGCGGCTGAAGTCGAAGCTCGTGCTCGACAGCCCGTCCCAGGTCGACGGCGCCGTCGCCGCCCTGCTCAAGGCGTCCTGGGAGCGGTCCTAGGCCCCTTCACGCCGGAACGGCGAGTACTCCTCCGCCAGCCACTCCATCTCATGCTCGACGCCCTGCCGCTCCTGGGCGACGAAGCGTTCGACGGGGCCGCGTAGCGCCGGGTCGGCGATGTAGTGGGCCGAATAGACCGGGCTCGGCAGGTATCCGCGGGCGATCTTGTGCTGGCCCTGGGCGCCGGCTTCGACGCGGGCCAGCCCGTGCGAGATGGCCCACTCAATCGCCTGGTAGTAGCAGAGCTCGAAGTGCAGGAACGGCGCCTCTTCGATGCAGCCCCAGTTGCGCCCGTAGAGGCAGTCGCCGCCGATCAGGTTCAGCGCGCCGGCGATCCAGCGGCCGCCTCGGCGGGCCATGACCAGCAGCACGCGGTCGGCCATGCGTTCGCCGAGCAGCGAGAAGAAAGGGCGCGTGAGGTAGGGCCGCCCCCACTTGCGCGATCCTGTGTCCATGTAGAAGCGGAAGAAGGCGTCCCAGTGGTCCTCGGTGAGGTCCGCGCCGGTCACCGCCACGATCTCGAGCCCGGCCTGGGCGTCACGCCGCTCGCGGCGGATGGTCTTGCGCCGGCCTGACGACAACGCGCCCAGGAAGGCGTCGAAGGTCGCGTAGCCGGCGTTCTGCCAGTGGTACTGCTGGCCCTCGCGGCGCGCCATGCCCTGCTCGCCCATCCAGAGCCACTCTTCGCGGGTCGGGAAGTTCACGTGGAAGGACGAAGCGCCGTAACGCTCGCAGAGCGTCAGCGCACCGCCGAGCAGGAACCCCCTCGCCTCACCGGGGTCCACGTGCGGCCGGACCAGCAGGCGCGCGCCGGTAGCCGGCGTGAACGGGGCCGCCGAGAGGAGCTTCGGATAGTACCGTCCGCCGGCCCGCTCATAGGCGTCGGCCCAGCTGTGGTCGAAGATGTATTCCCCCTGGCTGTGGGACTTCAGGTAGAGCGGCATGACCGCGGCGACGCGGCCGTCCTCGTCCTCCACCGCCAGGTGCTGCGGTCCCCAGCCGGTGCGCTCGACGGCGCAGCCGGTCTCCTCCAGGGCGTCCAGGAAGTCGTAGCGGATGAAGGGATTGCCATCGTAGGCGGGGTTGCCGGCGCAGGCGTCCCACGCCTCCCGCCCGATCTCCGAGATTCGGCGGGAAACCTTCACCGCCGGCTTCAGCTTCACGGCCGGAAGCCCTCGAAGATCAGGTTGTCGCACTCGTCCTTGACCGCCTCCCACTGGGCCGGGTCGCGCACCGTCCAGGCGACGATCGGCAGCCCCTCGGCGCGCAACCCGAGCGCCTTGCCGCTGGGCAGCATGTCGAGGCCGAGCGCCAGGAAGTGCGGCTTGGCGATGGCCACGTGTTCCAGCCGGGCGAAGCTCTGCCGCTGGGCCTCGGCCATGTGCGGCGCCCGCTTGTAGGAATAGCTGTCTAGGCCGCGCAGGACACCCGGGAAGCGCTCGGCGAACCAGGCGTGCGAATACGGATTGAAGCCGATCACGCAGACCGGCCCCGCATGATCGATCAGCACCTCGTGGGTGCGCTGTTCCAGCGGGCCCACGTGGCCGTAGGGGGTCTTCAGTTCGACGTGGACCATCGCGCGCCGGCCGACCAGGGCGAGGGTCTCCGACAGCGTCGGGATGCGCTCGTCGCTGCCCTTCAGCCGAAGCTCGGAGAGCTCGGCGACGGTGCGGTCCGAAAGCCGGCCGGCGACGCCGGTCATCCGCTCCAGGTCGTCGTCGTGGAACACCATGGCCTCGCCGTCGGCCGAAAGCTGGACGTCGAGCTCGATGCCGTAGCCCGCGGCGCACGCCGCCTGGAAGGCGGCCAGCGAGTTCTCCGGCGGGCCATCTGGAGACCACAGGCCGCGATGGGCGATCGGCGGATCGAACAGCCGCTCCCACGCCTCGCCGAACCGCGCCTTCACCTGACCGCCACCACGGCGTCCACCTCGACGGCGAAGTTCATCGGCAGGCGGTAGACGCCCACGGCCGAACGGGCATGGCGTCCGGCGTCGCCGAACGCCTCGACCATCAGGTCCGAGGCGCCGTTGACCACCTTGGGAATGTCGAAGAAGCCCTCGGCGGCCTGGACGAAGCCGTTCAGCTTGACGACGCGGACGACGCGATCGAGGTCGTCGTCACAAGCGGCCTTCATCTGGGCGAGCAAAGACAGGCCACACAGCCGGGCGGCCTTCTGCGCCGTCTCGAGGTCCACATCGTCCCCGACCACGCCGCGGATGCCGCCGGATACGTCGAGCGAGACCTGGCCGGAGATGTGCACCAGCTCCCCGACCCGGACGAAGGGCACATAGTTCGCGACGGGGGCGTTCGGCTGCGGCAGGACCATGCCCGCGGCGGCCAGGCGATCTTCGACCTGGGACATGGCCGAACGTCTAGCGCCCAAGCGCGGGTGAAAACAGGCCCCAAACGACAAAAGGCCCGGAGCGATGCTCCGGGCCTTTACGCCCATCGGCCCTAGGGGCCGTACGCGGGAGGGTTCGGTTTAGCGGGCGGCCTGCAGGCGCTCGACCATGGCGGTCACGCGCTCGTTCAGCGGCTTCACGCTGTCCTTCACGGAGGCCGACACGGTCTCAGACATCTTGCCGACTTCGGCCATGTAGCCTTCCAGGAAGGTCTTGGCGTAGGCGGTCTGCAGCTCGACGACTTCCTGCACGCTCTTGGCCGAGGCCAGCGACTTGGCCGCGGCGACCTGGCTCTCGAAGCCGGCCTTGGAATAGGCCATCGCCTGCGCGCCCAGGGCTTCGGCGCCCTTGGTGGCGGCGGTCACGGAAGCGATGACGGCCTCCAGGTTCTTCTTGGACGTGGTGTTCGCCTCGTTGAGCGCGGTGAGGGTCTTTTCCACGCCGTCCTTGAAGGCGGTCGAGGAAGCGGCGGTGAAGGTGTCGACGGTCGACTTGACGGTTTCGGCGGCGGCCATTTGGGGTGAACTCCTGGGGAGGATCGGATGGATGCGATGGGAAAATCGGGCGTTCGCCCGTTTGAAACGCACCAACGTTATCTCATGCTGCAGTGCAACAGTCAACGGGTTTTTGTGCAGTGCACAATGGCGTGATAGAGGGGAGTTACAGCTCAGCTCCGTCGCCACCACGGCGGTGCGACATCTTTGCTGTTCAACAGCTGTTTACTCTAAGGCAAGGGTATCGATGTCATGGTACCCAGATTCCCCGGGCCACCCCTCGGCCCCCAAGCTCCTGATTCGACGGACGAAGCATGATCGCCACGCACGCCCGCCGCCTGGTCCTAGCGTTAGGTCTGGCCGCTTCCACCGCCCTTGGCGCAACCGCCACGCCGGCAACGGCGCAGATACCGTATTTCCAGAACCTGCTGGCCGCCTCGCAGACCAAGTACGCCGCGATCGTCGTCGATGCGAAGTCGGGCGAGATCCTCTACGCCAAGCATGCCGACAGCCCGCGCTATCCCGCGTCGATCACCAAGATCATGACGCTGTACCTTACCTTCGAGGCGCTCGCCGCCGGCAAGCTGCACCCGGATGACCCCGTGCTGGTCTCACCGCACGCCGCGGCCCAGGCCCCGACCAAGCTGGGCGTCCGCGCCGGCGAGACGGTGACGGTCACCGAGGCCATGGATGGCATGGCCACCAAGTCGGCGAACGACATGGCCGTTGCGATGGCTGAAAAGCTGGCCGGCACCGAGAGCCGCTTCGCCGCCCTGATGACCCTGCGGGCCCAGGAGCTGGGCATGCAGAACACCCATTTCGTGAACGCCTCGGGCCTGCCCGACAGCCGCCAGATCTCCTCGGCCCGCGACATCGCCATTCTGTCGCGCGCGGTGATGCGGGACTACCCGCAGTACTACAAGCTGTTCAGCCTCCAGGAATTCCGGTTCCGCGGCCAGGTGATGCCGAACCACAACCACCTGTTGGGCCGCATGCCCGGCGTCGACGGCCTGAAGACCGGTTTCACCAACGCCTCTGGCTTCAACCTCGCGGTCTCCGCCGTGCGCGACAACCGCCGGCTGATCGCCGTGGTCATGGGCGGGCCGACGACGGCGCAACGCGACCAGAACGCCGAGGACCTGCTGCTCACCGGATTCGACGTGATGCGGCGGCGCGCCAGCGGCGAGAAGATTGTCGTCGCCCAGAACATGTTCGAGCCCACCGAGCTGAATGGGCCGGTCGTGCGTCCGCCGTCCGAGCAGGGCGACGGCGAGCAGGCCCAGCTCAACATCGAACTTACCGGCGCGCCTGCCGCCAAGGCTCCGAGGGTGGAGGTCCAGCCCCGCGCCGGGAAGACCAAGTGGGCCGTGCAGGTCGGCGAGTTCCGCTCCAAGTCCGACGCGCACCACCAGATCGCACTCGTCGAGAAGAAGTTCGGCCAGCATGTCGAGGGCGCCCGCGGCCAGGCCGACAAGGTGGGCCGCCGCTACAAGGCGGTGTTCGTGGGTCTCTCCGAGTCCGACGCCAAGGAAGCCTGCCGGGCGATGAAGTCCAAGCGCCTCGCCTGCATGGTGCTCGCCCCAGCCTAGGCGTCTCTAGTCCTCCAGCAACCGGTCCCGCGCGGCGTTGAGCTGCGCGGCCAGGCCCGTCGTGCCGCCCTGGTCCGGATGGGCCATGCGCATCAGGCGCTTGTGGGCGGCCCGGATCTCAGCCGGTGAGGCCTCGGCGTCGACCCCAAGGATGGCGCGGGCCTCGTCCAGGCTCATGCGGCTGGAGCTGCGCGCCGGGGCGACGCCGCTCTTGCGGGCGCTGACCGCCAGCGACAGACCGACGACCAGCAGCCCCAACGCTGGCGGCCAGACCTCGCGCACAGCGAAGTAAGCGGCTGCGACCAGGGCCGCGAGCGCGAAGAAGCCGGCCCCGATCCGCCACTCTCGCCGCTTGAAGATCGGTCCGCCGCCGCGCCCCACCCAGACCAGGATCAACAGCGCCAGGGCGCCGAGGGCGATGAGCTGCATGCGCTATTCCGCGGCGATCTGCTCGCCGTCGGTGAAGCCGGAGATGCCCAGAGCGCTCATCAGGGCGCGCAGCTCCTGGCGGGCGGCGACGTGCTGCAGCGACATGGCCACCGGACGCACGCCCAGCGACAGGTCGGCGACCGTGAGGCCGAACGGGAAGAGCTCGCGGTAGATCACGCGGTCGCGCAAGCCAGGCCCCACCCGGAACCCGACCTTCCGTGAAAGGGCCTCGACGCGCTCGTCCAGCCGCTTGCGGTTGCGCGCTTCGGTGGGCGCCAGCCGGTTCCGCAACACCACCCAGTCGATCATCTTGCGGTCGCGGGCGGCGCGCGCCTTGCGGCTCTCCCAGACGGTCTCGGAATAGAGGCTGTGGCGCTTCAGCTCGAGGGTCACCGGATCGACGACGCCCAGCATGTCGAAATCGACGAAGCTGTCGTTCATCGGCGTGACGATCAGGTCGGCCAACCCGTGGGCCATGCGGCTGATCGCGGTGTCGCTGCCGGGTGTGTCCACGATGATGAAGTCGGCCTCCTCGCGCGCCTGGCCGAAAGCCTCCTCGAAACGCACCTGGATCTCGCTCTCCGCGAGCCCGGCCAGGCCGCTGCCCAGGCGATCCGTGAGCGGCATCGGCGCGACGGCATTGTTGGCCGCCAGCCAGGCGCGGCGATTGGCGAAGAAGTGAGACGTGGACTGCTGGCGCAGGTCCAGGTCGAGCACGGTGACCTTGGCCTCGCCGTGCATGAGGGCGACCGCCGTGTGGATGGCGATGGTCGACTTGCCCGCCCCGCCTTTTTCGTTGCCGACCACGATGACGCTGGCCTGCGGCATGCTCGCGTAACTCCGCTAGAGAATCGGCGCTCGCCGATCCGCCCCCTAGGTGCGCGCAGCCCGGACTCGCGTCAACGAACCGATCGCCGCGCCTGTGGATGACGGCCATCCGCCGCCACATGCCGCGCTACCAGGCGCCGGCCTCGCGCAGCTGCCGGGCCAGTTCGGTGGGCACGTCGCCGAAGACGTCCTGCGGCAGGTCCGGCGGCGCGTCCCTGGGCTCCAGATAGCGCCAGCCCTGGAACGCCCGCCGGGGCGTCGGCGCGACACGCACCGGCGTCGGATCCAGCGTGACCTCGCAGCGGGCGGTGACGCCCTGCCCCACGGTGTCCACCGCCAGGATGGCCTGACGGCACAGGATCACGCCCTTGAACACCCGGTAGAGCGAGCCGCCGTCGGTCAACTCGCCGGCGCGTTTCGGCGTCTGGCGCGTGCGCATGATCCACGGGCCGTTGGGCTCGCGGCTGCGCTGCCACTCGAGCAGGTCCTCGACGTTCGCCGCCCCCACGCAGAGCTTGATCATATGAAGCGCCATGACCCTGGATTAGGGCGGCCGCCGGGCTTTGGCCAGTGGGACGTCCGGTCTCAGCCGGCGCTCAGTCCCCGCCCTGCATCCAGGCGGGCTTGCGGCGCTCCAGGAAGGCCCGGACACCCTCCTGCCCCTCGTCGCCGACCCTCGCGGCTGCGATGCGGCGAGCGGTCTCCTCCAGGAGGCCGTGGTCGATCTCGCGGCCGAAGACATCCATCGCCAGCTGCTTGGCGTCGGCCACGGCGCCGGGCGCGCAGGCCAGGATGTCGCGGGCGATCCGCGCCTGAACTGCCTCCAGAGCTGTGGCGTCCGCGGCGACTTCGCTGACCAGTCCGATCTGCTGCGCTTCCTGGGCGTCGAACACCCGGCCGGTGGCGAAGAACGCCCGCGCCGCCCTGGGGCCGATGGCCGCCACGACATACGGACTGACCGTCGCGGGGATCAGGCCGAGCTTGACCTCCGAGAAGCTGAACCTGGCGTCGCGGGTCGCGATCGCCATGTCGCAGGCTGCCACCAGCCCGGCGCCGCCGCCGAACGCCGCGCCTTCGACCAGGGCGACGGTCAGGGCCGGCAGGTCCCAGAGCTGCTTCAGCATACGCGCCAGCGCCATGGCGTCTTCCCGGTTGGCGGCTTCGGAGGAATCCACCGCGGACCGCATCCAGTCGAGGTCCGCGCCCGCACTGAAGGTCCCGCCCGCGCCGCGCAGGAAGATCACCCGCACGCCCTCGGCCCCGGCGAGGTCCTTGAACGCCTCGTCCAGCGCCGAGATCAGGCCGGCGTCGAAGGCGTTCCTGCGCTCGGGCCGGACCATGGTCACCGTCACGGCGCCCTCGAGCGTCGCATCGATGTCGACAAGCTGCGAGGTGGGGCTCACGTCCGGCAGCTCGACCAGCGGATCGGCGATGGGATTGATGATCGGATCGGCCATGGGCGCTGCGCTCCTCTTAAGACCCGAGGGAACGCCGCAGATGGCCCTGCGGCGCCGTGGAGCGAAGCCATAGCCCCGACTCTCCCGGCGGACTAGGCTCCTGCGTCGTGGGG
Source organism: Phenylobacterium sp. (assembly GCA_045802455.1). GTDB lineage: Bacteria > Pseudomonadota > Alphaproteobacteria > Caulobacterales > Caulobacteraceae > Phenylobacterium. Next base: position 9,137 of record JBJMQX010000029.1, read on the forward strand.
AGCCTGCCGGCCATTCCTGAGGATTCGGCCCTCGCGCGCCTGTTCGGACAGCCGCGCGTGCAGGAGGACGCGACCTGGTTTTCGCTGCCAGGCGGACAGACGCTGTTCTCTGCCGGGGACCGCTCCGACCAGCTGTATTTCGTCCGCGCCGGTCGGCTGGGCGCGATCCGGCGGGAGCCGGGCCACGAGGCGCAGTTCCTGGGCGTGATCCGGCCGGGCGAGCCGGCGGGCGAAATGTCGCTGATCGCCAACGCGCCGCACTCCGCCGACGTCGTGGCCCTGCGCGATTCCGAGATCATAGCGGTGCCGGGAGATACGTTCTTCGAGGCCTGCGAGGCCGAGCCGGACGTGATGATCGAGCTCGCCAAGCTGATGATGCTGCGCAGCCGCCAGGCGGTGATGCGCGGCGGCGTCGGCGAGCCGAGCGTGTTCGGCTTCGTGCCCTTCGGCCCCTGCGGTGCGCTGCGGCCGCTCGCCGAGCAGGTCGCCGCCGAGATCGAGGCTCTCGGCTATTCGGTCACCACCATCGGCGCGGAGGCGCAGGCTGCGCCCACCGAATGGTTCTCCGACGTCGAGAAGACCCACGATTTCGTGCTCTACGTCGGGGAGACCGCCGACGCGGGCTGGCGCCATGTGGTGGCGCGCCAGGTGGACCGGCTGTTCCGGGTCGGCCGCGGTGACCGCAAGCCGCCCAAGTCCGCCGACGCCCTGATCCCCTCTCCGTTGGAGGCCCAGCAGCTCGTCGACCTGGTGCTGTTGCAGCCGGCCGAGATCGCCCGGCCTCACGGGTCGGAGGACTGGATGGACGCCGCCCAGCCGGCGCGCCTCTTCCATCTGCGCCGCGACCACGCCGGCGACGCACAACGCATGGCCCGCATCCTGACCGGCCAGTCCGTGGGGCTGGTGCTCTCGGGCGGCGGCGCCAGGGCCTACGCCCACATCGGGGCGATCCGCGCGCTGCGGGAGCATGGGACCCCCATCGACTTCGTGGGCGGGGTCTCCATGGGCGCGATCATCGCCGCCGGCGTGGCCATGGGCTGGGAAGGGGCCGAGATGGAGCGGCGCATCCGCCAGGCCTTCGTCGACACCAGCCCACTGGACGACATCGCGGTGCCCCTGCTCGCGATGACCCATGGGCTGAAGGTCAACCAGCGGCTGGCGGACCATTTCGGCGACACCCAGATCGCCGACCTGTGGCTGCCGTTCTTCTGCCTGTCCTCGAACCTGACGACCGGCGCCTACCACATGCACCGCCGAGGCCTGCTCAAGAGCGCGCTGCGGGCGACCATCTCGCTGCCGGGCATCCTGCCGCCGGCCACGGACGACAACAACGTGCTGGTCGACGGCGCGGTGATGAAGAACTTCCCGGCCGACGTGATGCGCCGCAGCCAGCTCGGGCCGATCGTCGGCGTGGACGTCACCACCGGCCGCAGCATAACCGCTGACGACGTGGCGCGCCCGGCCTCCGTGTGGCGCTGGCTGTGGTCGGGCCAGTGGCGGCGCGGCCCACCCATCGTCTCGCTGCTGATGCGCGCCGCCACGGTTTCGACCTCCCGCGACCTCGCCGCCGCCCACGAGGCGACCGACCTGCTGGTCCAGCCCGACATGTCGAAGGTCGAGATCCGCGACTTCAGCGCCTTCGACGAGGCGGTCGCCGAGGGCTACCGCGCGACGAACCAGGCGCTGGCCAAGCTCGACAGGCCCGTCCAGGCGCTGCGCCGCAGGCTTAGCCTCGGCGAACTGGCGGCTCGCAAAGCCGCGGCCGTCGCGGCGGAATAGGCCCGGCGGCATGCGTCACGGCGGCGTTTGCGCGCGGCTTCGAAGCGCCCCATATTGGGCTTCCTTGCTCAGCAACTGAAAGGAGGTGATCCAGTGTCTCATAGTGAAAGCCGCATCGCGGTGACCGTGACCTGGACCTCCGCTTGCGGGGTCCGCGCCTAGCCAAGGTCAGGCAGGGTCGCGAACCGCTCTGCGGTCCGGACTATGGAAGGGCCGCTCCGGCGACGGGGCGGCCCTTCGCATGTCTGAATTTAGGGCTGCCAGCCGCGGTCGCGGGCGGCGCGCTCGGCGGCGGCGTCCAGCGGGCCGCCATCGATGGCGGCGTCCACCGCGGCCAGCACGGCCGGAGGCATTGCGCTGGCGGCGGTGCGGTACTCAGGGGCCGCCGGCGGACGCCAGGCGGTCGCCGTCTCGACGACCCAGCGACCCTCGCGGCGGCAGGCGAGGCCGGCGAGCCGGTCGCCGGCGCTCTGGAAGGTGCGGCAGTAGCCGCCGTCGCGGGGGCGGAAGCTCAGACCGACGCGCACCGCGCCGGTGTCCGACGCGAGCTGGGCGGTCAGCGCCCGGTCCAGGCCGCCCTGCGCCACCAGGAGATCGCCGCGCACCGCCAGCGGGCCGGCCTGCTGCGGCCACAGCGTCCGGCCCGCCATCACGCCTACCACGAGGCAGGCCGCCATGGCCGCCCATTGCGGCGGACCGAAGCGGGCCCGGCCCGGATCGTTGGCGGCGACGCCCAGCGTCGCCAGCCGCGCCGGCGTCGGTTCCTCGAGCACCGCCGCGTAGGCGGCCGCGACGCGCTCGACGAGCCGCCGGTGGCGTTCGACGGCCGCCGCGAGGCTCGGGTCCGCCTGCATCTCGGCCTCGAACCTCACGCGCTCGGCAGCCGACAGTTCGCCGTCGACATAGGCGATCAGACGCGCTTCGCTGGTCATCGCCGCGTTCATGGCGCAACCTCCTCGAGCTGGGCCATCAGCGCGTTGCGGCCGCGCACGAGACGGCTGGTCAGCGTGCCGGCCGGTATCTCCAGGACGTCCGCAGCCTGCTGGTAGGAGAGCCCCTCGACCAACACCAGGGCGACCGCCAGCCGCTGTTCGTCGGGCAGGCGGGCCATGGCGCGTTCCACCTCGCCCGCCGCAAGCCGGGTCTCCATGGCGGCCTCGCCCCCGTCGCCGACGCGTTCGCCAGCCTCGGGCGGGGCGAACAGACCGCCCTGCCGCTTGCGGGCGCGAGCTTCGTCAATCCAGGCGTTCTTCATGATCCGGAACATCCATGAGTCCAGGCGGGTCCCCGGACGCCACTGGCCGCGGCGGACCAGCGCCCGCTCCACCGTCAGCTGCACCAGATCGTCGGCGTCCGCTGGCGCACGCGCCAGGGCCCGCGCCAACCTGCGCAGCCGCGGTAGCAGACCAACGATCTCGCGTTCAAGGCCGTCCAAGGAATGCCTTTGTCGTTAGGGATGAAACGAGCCGGCGCCGGCGTTTCATCCGTGGGCTGGCGAAAAAACCGTGGCGCCAAGCTGCGCCTTTGGGAGTTCTGACACGAGATGGCCGGTGAACGCCAAGTCCGGAGCCTGATCGCCGCGCTCTGCCTGTGCGCCGCGGCCGCCTGGGCAAGACCCGGCGCGGCGCAGATCTTGGGCGGCCTGCCAGGCCTCCCCGGCGGCGGCCTCCCCGGCGGCATCCTGCCGCCGGCTGCGCGCGACCTGCCGGGCCGCGACGCCTTGCCGCCACGCGTGCGGAAGCCGAGGGCGCCGGTCGAGACGCCGGCCCTGCCCTCTGTCACCGGGCCGGTGAACTCCGCCGTCGGCGTGGCTCGCGAGCTCGCGGACGCCCCGCTCAGCGAGGTTCGCCGCCTCACGGCCGAGCGTCTGCTGCGTGAGCATCCGGAGCAGGTGGAGGCGGACGACCACGGCCAGCCGGTGGTGCGCGGCGAGGTGCTGCGGCTGGAGGGCGATGCGGCTTCTGTCGAGCGCCTGCGCCAGGCCGGCTTCTCGGTGCGCGCCGATGACGATCTGCGGCCCCTGGGCTTGCACGCCCAGGTGATCGGCTTACCGCGTGGCGTTTCGGCCATCGAGGCGGTGCGCCGGCTGCGCGCCCTGGACCCAGGCGGCCAGTACGACTTCAACCACCTCTATCAGGAGAGCGGCGTCTCAACGGGCGGCGGCGGCGGAACCGCGTCGCCCGCGGTCGATGGGCGATCCCTGCGCATCGGGATGGTGGATGGCTCGGCGGCCGCAGACGCCCCGGCGCTGGCCCGCGCGCGCCTGACTCAGCGCGCCTTCGGGCCCGGAGGGGCGCGGGTGACGGGCCACGCGACCGCGGTGGCCTCGCTGATCGTCGGATGGTACGGCCCATTCCACGGCGCGGCGCCGGGCGCGAGCCTCTATGTGGCCGACGTCTATGGCCCCACGGCCGCCGGCGGCTCGGCCGAGGCGGTGGCGCGCGGGCTCGCCTGGCTGGCGCAGACCGGCGCCCCCGTCGTCAGCATCAGCCTGGTCGGGCCGACGAATCGGCTGCTGGAGGCGTCTGTCCAGGCCCTGATCGCCCGCGGCCGTCTGGTGGTGGCTGCAGTCGGCAACGACGGCCCGGCCGCCCCGCCGCTCTATCCCGCCGGCTATCCGGGCGTGGTCGCCGTGACCGGAGTGGACGCGCGTGATCGGGTGCTGCCCGAGGCCGGTCGCGGGACCCACGTCGATTTCGCCGCGCCGGGCTCCGACATGGCCGCGGCGGGCGCCTCCGGCGGCTTCGTCAGCGTGCGCGGCAGCTCCTTTGCGGCGCCGATCGTGGCCGGGCGGCTGGCGGCGCTTGCGTCACGCGCTTCGCCGGCGGAGGCGGTCGCGGCGCTGGGACGCGAGGCGGTAGACCTCGGCGCTCCGGGTCCCGATCCCATCTACGGGCGCGGACTGGTCGGCGCCGACATCCGGACCGAACCGGCCGCCGTGGGCGCAGGCCGAACGCCGCTGGCCGCAAACCGCTGACCTGAAGAAATCTGGAACGGGTCGGGATGAATCCGGCGAGCGCGGTCGTTGGACCTGTCGAAAGCTTCCGAAGACAGGAGATATCCCATGCGCAACTCCAACCTCGTCCTGGCCCTGGCCTGCTCGGCAGCCCTGGCGATGGCCGGATCGGCCCACGCCCAGCTGCTCGGCGGCCGCGGCGGCGGTGGGCTGGCGGGCGGCCTCGGCGGCGGTCTAGCGGGCGGCCTCAGCGGCCCAGGCAGCCTCAGCGGCGGCCTCACCGGCGCGGCCAACGGCTCCGGCCGCTTCGGCGTCGGCGCCGGCGATCTCACCGGCCCGGTGCACGACACGGCGCGGACTGCGCGCAGCCGGACGCGCGACACGACCGCCCAGGCAGCCGGCCAGGGCCGCTCGGCGGCCGGCCAGGCGCGGGATGCGGGCGCCGGCGCCGTGGGGAGCGCAGTCGGGTCGGCTCAGGGCGCGGCGGCCTATGGTCAGAGCGCGGCGTCCTATTCCCAGGGCGCGGCGTCCGGCGGCCCCGTCGCGGCAGCCGGTCTGGCCGGAGACGCCCAGCAACAGGCCGCCAGCGCCGCGACCCAGGATTTCAGCGCCAATGGCGCGGGCTCCGGCGGCGGCGGGGTCAACACCCGCCACGCCAGCGCGAGAGGCTCGGCCCAGGGCTCCGGCGCCGGCTCGGCCTCGACCGCGCCTTCGCCCCTGAGCGCGCCACCGCGCGCCAACGCCGACGCGAACGGCTCGGCCAACGCTTCGGCCTCGGTCCGCCGCTAGGCGTCACCGCCACGCTGCGACGCCGCGTCCGGCTCTTGGAGAGGCCTTCGGGTCGGCCGGCCGCCGGCGACCAGCAGAGGGGCCGTCGGAGCGATCCGGCGGCCCCTCGCCCATGACCTGCTGGTCATGGCGGCCGTTGGTTCCGGTGGCGTAAGCGTTGGCCGTTGGCGAACAGCTGGCGGCGCTTGCAACACACGCCTGCGCCTGCTCTGCATCGCCCCCGGAATCGGCTTCGGAGGTGTCATGCGGTTGTTCAGCGCCCTGCTGTTTGCGGGTCTCCTCGCCGCTTCGGCCGCCCAGGCCGACGACATGGGGCGCTGGAAGGCGCAGGCGGCGCGGGTGAGCATCGTCCGGGACGACTGGGGCATCGCCCACGTGCACGGCAAGAGCGACGCCGACGCCGTGTTCGGGATGATCTATGCCCAGGCGGAAGACGACTTCAACCGCGTGGAGACCAACTACGTCACCTCGCTCGGCCGCACCGCCGAGGCTGAGGGGGAGGCCGCGATCTGGCAGGACCTCCGTCAGAAGCTGGTCACCGATCCCGCCGACCTGAAGGCCAAGTACGCCCAGAGCCCGGCCTGGCTGCGCGCGCTCATGGACAGCTGGGCCGACGGCCTGAACTACTACCTGGCGACGCATCCGAAGGCAGCGCCGCGGGTCATCCGCCATTTCGAGCCCTGGATGGCGCTGAGCTTCACCGAGGGCAGCATCGGCCCGGACATCGAGCGTGCCCCGCTGAGCGACCTGGCCGCCTTCTACGGCCAGCCGCAGGTGGCCGCAGCCCTCCCGAAGGAGAACCCCTACGCCTTCAGGGAACCCGCCGGCTCCAACGGCATCGCCATCGGCCCGCAGATCACCACCGGAGGTCACGCCCTGCTGCTGATCAACCCGCACACGTCGTTCTTCTTCCGCTCGGAACTGCAGATGCAGAGCGACCAGGGGCTGGACGCCTATGGCGCCGTCACCTGGGGGCAGTTCTTCGTCTACCAGGGCTTCAACGCGCACGCCGGCTGGATGCACACCTCGACCGGGGCCGACGTGGTCGACGAGTTCGCCGAGACGATCGTGCGCCAGGACGGGAAGCTCTTCTACCGCTACGGCGCCGAGCTCAGGCCCGTGCAGGTCTCGACGATCACCGTGCCCTACCGCACGGCCGGCGGCGGGATGGCCAGCCGCGGCTTCACGGTCTTCCGCACGCACCACGGACCGATCATCCGCGCCGAGAGCGGCAAATGGATCGCGCTGGCCCTGATGCAGAAGCCGGTCGAGGCGCTGGAGCAGTCCTTCGGCCGCACCAAGACCACCGACCTCGCCTCCTTCCTGAAGGTCGCCGACCTCGCCGCCAACTCGTCCAACAACACCCTCTTCGCCGACGACAAGGGGGAGACGGCACTCTTGCTGCCGCAGTTCCTTCCCCGGCGCGACGACCGGTTCGACTACACTCGGCCGGTGGACGGTTCGGACCCGGCCACCGATTGGAAGGGCCTGCATACGCTCGCCGACACGCCGCACGTGATCAGCCCGAAATCCGGCTGGGTCTACAACTCCAACAACCAGCCCTGGACCTCCGCGGGGCCCGACAGCCCGCGCAAGGCCGACTTCCCGCGCTACATGGACCAGGCCGGCGAGAACCCGCGTGGACCGCATGCCGTGCGCGTGCTCGCCGGCCGCAAGGACTTCACCCTGCCCGGCCTGATGCAGGCGGCCTACGACCCCTACCTACCGGCCTTCGCCCAGCTCATCCCCGGCCTGCTGGCGGCCTACGACAGCGCGGCGGCCAGGGATCCGTTCAAGGCCGAGCTCGCCCAGCCCATCGAAGCCTTGCGCGCCTGGGACGACCGCTGGGCGGCGACGTCGGTCCCCACCTCGGTGGCCGTGTTCTGGGGCGAAGCTCTGTGGGCCAAGGTCGCGCCGCAAGCCAAGGCGGCCCGCATCAGCGTCTACGAGGCCATGGGCCGCGCCACCCCGACCCAGCAACTCGACGCGCTGGCCGAGGCCACCCAGCGCCTGACCCACGATTTCGGGACCTGGAAGACGCCGTGGGGCAAGATCAACCGGTTCCAGCGGATCAACGACGCGATCGTCCAGCGCTTCGACGACACCGCGCCCTCGATTCCCGTGCCGTTCACCTCGGCGCAGTGGGGCTCGTTGGCCTCCTTCGGTGCGCGCCGCTACGAGGGGACGAAGCGGTACTATGGGACCAGCGGCAACAGCTTCGTGGCCGTCGTTGAGTTCGGCGACAGGGTCCGCGCCCGGGCAGTCATGGCCGGCGGGGAAAGCGGCGACCCGGCCTCGAAGCACTTCAACGACGAGGCGACGCGCTATGCGGCGGGCGACCTGCGCGAGGTCTACTTTTATCCGGAGCAGCTGGCCGGCCACACCGAACGGACATACCGGCCCGGCGAGTAGGCGTCAGAACGAGACGCAGGACGCCTGGGTGACCAGCATCACCGAGTTCTGGTGGAAGCGGCTCTTGTAGGCGGCGCGGGCGGCCTGCACGCGGCTGTCGGCGTCGCGCTTCGCCGGCAGGACGATCAGCACCACCTTCGAGGCCTCGCGGATCAGCCGGTTCTCGTCGCCGCGCCACTTGCCGCCGCCGTCCATCACCGTCAGGCCGTCCGGGAACCGCGGGGTCAGCTCCTCGTCGACGTACCGGCGGAAAGCCGCGTCGGTGATCCGCGGCGCGTCGCCGGCGTTGCGGCCGAAGAACAGCTGGGCGGTGCGCTGGTAGGTCTGCCCCGCCGGGCAGGCCGGCGCCGGCGGCGGGACGGTCGCGCAGCCCGCCAGCAGCAGCATCGCGATCGTGACGGCCCCCAGCGTTCTCATCCGCCGATCAGCTCCCGCCCGATCAGGAAGCGCCGGATCTCGTTGGTGCCGGCGCCGATATCGTAGAGCTTGGCGTCGCGGGCGTAGCGCTCCACCGGATAGTCCTTGGTGTAGCCGGCGCCGCCCAGCGCCTGCACCGCCTCCATGGAGACGCGCACGGCATTCTCGCTGGCCATCAGGATGGCGCCCGCCGCGTCGAACCGCGTGGTCATCCCGGCGTCGCACGCCTTGGCCACGGAGTAGACGTAGGCCCGGGCGGAGTTCAGGGCGACGTACATGTCGGCGATCTTGCCCTGCATCAGCTGGAACGTGCCGATCGGCTTCCCAAACTGCTTGCGCTCGCGGACATAGGGCAGGACCACATCCAGGCAGGCCTGCATGATGCCGAGCGGTCCGGCCGCCAGCACCGCCCGCTCATAGTCGAGGCCGCTCATCAGGACGCTCACGCCGCCGTTCTCCGGGCCGATGACGTTCTCTTCCGGGACCTCGCAGTTCTCGAACACCAGCTCGCCGGTATCCGAGCCGCGCATGCCCATCTTGTCGAGCTTCTGGGAGACGCTGAAGCCCTTGAAGCCCTTTTCGATCAGGAAGGCGGTGATGCCCTTCCCGTCGGCTTCCGGGTCGGTCTTCGCGTAGACCACCAGGGTATCGGCGTGCGGCGCGTTGGTGATCCAGAACTTCGTGCCGTTCAGCACGTAGCGGTCGCCCTGCCGGCGGGCCGTGAGCCGCATCGAGACGACGTCGGAGCCGGACCCCGCCTCGCTCATCGCCAGGGCGCCGACGTGCTCGCCCGAGATCAGCGGCGGCAGGTACTTCGCCTTCTGCGCCTCCGTGCCCCAGCGGCGGATCTGGTTGACGCAGAGGTTGGAGTGCGCGCCGTAGGAAAGGCCGATCGAAGCCGAGGCGCGGGAGACCTCCTCCATCGCCACCACGTGCTCAAGGTAGCCCAGGCCGAGGCCGCCATAGGCCTCCTCGACGGTGACGCCGTGCAGCCCGAGTTCGCCCATCTGCGGCCAGAGCTCGCGCGGAAAGGCGTTCTCCGCGTCGATCTTCGCCGCGATCGGCGCGATCTTGTCGGCGGCGAAGCGGGCGGTGGTCTCGCGGATCGCGTCGGCGGTTTCGCCGAGGCCGAATTCGAGGCTTGGGCCGTGGTTCGGGATCATGCGGCGCGCCTTAGCATGCGCCGCCCGACCGGGCGAGCCGCCCCAGGAAGCGGCCGAAGCTAGTAGCGGTTGCGCGCTTCGCGCTCGGAGGCCTGCCCGAGCCGCTGCAGCAGCAGGTAGATGGCGATGGCGAAGAACAGCGCACCGGTCACGCCGGCGAGCCAGCCGACCATACGGGGATCGAGCCAGGCCTGGCCGGGCATCGGGCGCGCATTGGTCGCCCAGAACACGCCGCCGCCAAAGAACACCAGACCCAGGACCGCTAGCGCCACCAGGGTCAGGATTCCACCCTGCGGCGGCTCCGGCATCGGCTGCACGAGCGGCGCGTCCTCGTATTCGTAAGGCGCGGCGTCGTCGATGATCCGCCGCTCCCCGGCCTCACGGCCGGGACCGGGCCAGGCGGGCCCCTCGGGCTCGGGCGCGGCGAGCGGTTCCTCGTTGGGTTGATCCTCGACGAGTGGCGCGATCTCCGGGGCATCGAACAGGTCGGGACCGGGCGCGCCTTCCACGTGGGCGTCAATCTCGAGCTCGGGCGGCTCCTCGTCCTCAGCCTCGTTGAAGTCTGGCGGCTGCAGGGCGAACGGCGGCTCCTCCGGGACCGTCGGCATGTCGGCCGCTGGCTCGGCGGACGGCTCGGGAGCGTCCTGGAAGATCGTCGACAGCCGCGCCGTCACCGCTTCTCCGGCGGCCTTCGCCGGGCCGGTCTCGTCGTCCTCGGGCGACACGGGCGGCGGCGAGGGCTCGCCGTCGCGGGTGACCACGACCCACTCGCCATCAAGGCTCGTGGCGACGGAGACCGGCCGCTGGCTGGGGATGAGGTCGAAGGCGTCGGTGTCGATCAGCGGCTGCAGCACGTGCGACGGCGCCGGGACCCAGGCGTCGTTTTCCGGCGTCAGAAAGAGCGCCCTCTCCGCCGCCCGCCGGCGGACCAGGGCGTCGACCACAATCCGCTCGCCGGCCACCTCGGCCTTGCGCCACAGCTCCATGGCGCTGGCGGCCTGCACCGCGGAGCCCTCGTTGAGGCGGCGCAGCACGCCCGAGCGGCTGAAGTTGTCGAGCCCGATGTTGAAGGCGAAGGAGGCGAGCGCGTCGAACTGGTGCTGGTTGAGGGGTGCGAACACCTGCTGATCGAGGGCGAGGCCGACAGCGATGAGGTCGTAGAGCAGCAGCGCCTCGGCGTCGGCCGGCGACACCTGGGCGCCCTGGCGCGCGGTCTTCGTGTGGCCATGGCCGATCGTCCAGCGCCCGTCAGGGAGCTGGGCGGCCTTCTGGCGATAGCCCTCGAACCGCTTGATCAGCTCGATCGCGGTGCGGGACACACGGTGGCGAGGCTCCATCCCCTCTGACCCAGTTTGATACAGGCGCACAGGCGCTTCCTCGAAAGCGCAAGAGCTGGGCCGGTAGTCTTAACTTGCGAAGGCTTACAACAGGATAAGCGCCGCCAAGCCAAGAATTGCCAGGAAACCGAAGAAATCGCACATGAAGGTCACGACGACCGACGAGGAGACCGCCGGGTCGCGGCCGAGCCGTTCGAGGACGATGGGGGCGGAGATCCCGCCGAAGGCGGCGACCAGGAAATTGGCCAGGACGGCGACGCCCACCACCGCCGAGAGCTTCCAGTCGTGCCAGAAGACGTAGGTCGCGAGTCCTAGCAGCCCGCCCATCGCCCCGCCGTTGAAGAGACCCACCGCGAGTTCCCGGAGGATGACCCGGGTGGCGTTGGCGGCGTTCAGCTCGCGGCTGGCGATGGCGCGCACGGCCACCGTCAGCGTCTGGGTGCCAGCATTGCCGCCGAGCGAGGAGACGATCGGCATCAGGACAGCCAGCGCCGTCAGCTTGGCGATCTCGGCCTGGAAGGCGCCGACGACCGTCACGGCGATCGCCTCGGTGGCTAGGTTGACGACCAGCCACGGCAGGCGCGAGCGGATGATGCCGGGCACGCCCGCGTCACGCCCCGCGTCGGAGACGCCGGCCAGGGCCAGGATGTCCTCTTCGCTCTCTTCCTGGATGACGCCGACGATGTCGTCGACGGTGATCTGGCCGACCAGGCGCCCGCCCGCCTCGACAACTGGCGCGGAGATCAGCCTGTATTTGTTGAAGATGTAGGCGACTTCCTCCTGGTCCATGTCGACCGGGATTTCCGTCACCTGCTCCATGATCTGGGCCAGCGGGACCTCCCGCTTGGTCCGCAGCAGGTGGCTGACCGGCGCCGCGCCCACCGGCTTGTAGGCCGGGTCGACCACATAGACGTCGAAGAACAGCTCCGGCAGTTCCTCGCTCTCGCGGCGCAGGTGGTCGATGGTCTGGCCGACCGTCCAGAACTGCGGCGCGGCCACCACCTCGCGCTGCATCAGGCGCCCGGCGGTCTCGTCTCCGTAGGCCAGCGTGGTCTCGATGGCCGCCCGCTCCATGTCGGGCATGGCGGCCAGCACCTGGGCCTTCTTGTCCTCTTCCAGGTCGTCGACGACGTCGGCGGCGTCGTCGCTCTCCATCTCGCCCAGCGCCTTGGCCAGGATTGCCGAGGGCACGTGCTCGAGGATGTCCTCGCGGATCTCGGTGTCGAGCTCGGAGAGCACCTCAGCCAGGGTCTCCGGGTCGAGGTGGGGGATCAGCTCCTCGCGGTCGTCCGCGTTGAGGAAGCCCATCAGGTCGGCGATGTCGGCCGGCCGAAGCGCGCCCAGGAGCTCGCGCAGCCGCTCGGTGTCACCGCGGTCCAGCGCGTCGACGACCATGGGCACGTAGTCGGGATTTAGCTCGTAGTTTTCCTCGAGTGCGAGGTCTTCGAGGTCCTCTTCGCCTTCGGGGCGCTCCTTGAGCTCGGGGTCGTCCGATTCACGGCTCATCGCGGACCTCCCCTGGCTATGTCGAAGCGTAATTCCTAAGCGTTTCTGAGACCTTGATCACTGGTGCGGTCGAGAAGACTCGAACTTCCACGGGTTGCCCCACAGCGACCTCAACGCTGCGCGTCTACCAATTCCGCCACGACCGCTCGTGGTGAGGCGCGGGGGGTAGCAAAGAGCGGCGGCTTTGTGAAGGGCGCGCCCTGCCCTGCAGCTATTGGCCCCCGGCCATATAGTCGTAGACGTTCGCCGCGCCGGTCACCGCGATGGAGATCTTCTCGTCGCTGATCTGGATCTCGCCTCGCGCCACCGGGTGGTTATTGGCCAGGATCCAGACCTCGTCGTTGACCCCGGCGTCGAGCGGGATCACCGCGCCGCGGCCCATGCGGAGCAGCTGGGCCATGGGTAGCGTCGAGCGCCCCAGCACCACCTGTATCTCGACATTGACCGCCTTGACCTGGCTCACCGGATGACGCCCTCGACTTAACGCTCGGGCTTTGCAACGGCGCACGCCCAAGCCCACATTGCGGTGACATGCTTGACCGGGTGTTAAATCCAGCGACGAAACCCCTGCGGTTCCTGCGGAACGACGGCATGGCGGCAGGGTGGGCGGTTTCGCGTACGCCGGTAGCCTATCCGCGGGCGGTCGCCGCCATGGAGGTCCGCGCCGCCGCCATCGCGGAGGGCGAGGCCCGCGAGCTTGTCTGGCTGCTGGAGCATCCGCCGCTCTATACGGCCGGCGTATCCGCCAAGCCGGGGGACCTCCTGGATCCGGGCCGCTTCCCGGTGTTCGAGACCGGCCGCGGCGGGCAGTTCACCTATCATGGCCCCGGCCAGCGTGTAGCCTATGTGATGCTGGACCTTTCCAAGCGACGGAAGGACGTCCGCGCCTTCGTGGCGGCGTTGGAGGCCTGGGTGATCGGCGCGCTGGCCCACTTCAACGTCAAGGGCGAGGTCCGCGACGGCCGGGTCGGGGTCTGGGTGGAGCGGCGCACGCCGGGATTGCCGCCCCGCGAGGACAAGATCGCGGCGATCGGCGTCAAGCTGCGCCGCTGGGTGTCGTTCCACGGCGTTTCAGTGAACGTCGAGCCGGACCTGGCGCATTTTTCGGGCATCGTGCCCTGTGGCGTGACCGAGCACGGTGTGACCAGCCTGGTCGACCTGGGCCTGCCGGTGACGCTGGACGAGGCCGACGCCGCGCTCAAGGCGGCGTTCGAGGCGGTGTTCGGTCCGGTGGAGCCCACCGAGCCGCCCGCGTAGCGGCGTTCGGCGGGGAGCGAACGGCGGCGCCACGCGTTTCCAAGCTAGGGCGTACAAGCAGGGAGATCCCCATGGCCAGCCAGACTCCTTCGCCGATCAAGACGCAGGCCGAATTCGAGCGCGCGTTGACCGAGGTCGAGCAGATCCTGGAACAGCCGCACGAGGCGACCATCGAGGACCGCTACTTCGCCTATCTGCTGGGCCAGATCGCCGACTACCACGAGAGCTTGCCGCCCGCGCGCAAGGACGAGAACCTCGAGCGCCTGCAGGACCTAGAGAAGCAGCTGCAGGCCTACGGCAAGCACTGGCCGCACCCGGAGGACAGCGACAAGCACTGGCGCCCGATGCTGCACCTCGACCTGCACCAGGGCGGGCGGACCTCCTAGACATCAGAAGCTGCGGCGCGGCTTGGACGGCGGCGCGTCGTGGCGCATCGTGCCGGCTGCGTTGCGGTGCGATTCTGGGGGACGGAGATGGACGTCAGGAACTGGGCAGGCTGGGTCGCCGGCGGCGTGCTGCTGGCCATCGCCTGCGCCGCGGCGGCTGCTCCCGCGCCCACGATCACCCAGTCGCTGGAGATGGCCACCTTGGCATCGCCGAAGATCTCGCCCGACGGCAAGCGGGTGATCTACGAGCAGTCGTCGGCCAACTGGGAGACCAACGCGTTCGACACATCACTCTGGCTCGCCGATGTGACGACCGGCGCGTCGCGCAGGTTCAGCCTGGCGGTGAAGTCCTCAGCCGACGCGGCCTGGTCGCCGGACGGGCGCTGGATCGCCTTCCTCTCCGACCGCCCCGGTTCGTTGGCAAAATCTCCGGCCGAGAAGCGCCAGCTCTGGGTGATGCCGGCCGACGGGGGCGAGGCGCAGCAGGCGGCGGTGTTCGAGAAGGGGGTCAACAGCTTCGAGTGGGCGCCCGACTCCAAGGGTTTCGCCGTCGCCGCGGAGGCGCCCGACGCCAAGCCGATGAAGGACCGCAAGGAGACCTTCGGCGACTACCACGTGATCCACGCCGACTACGGGATGGTCCAGCTCTGGCGGGTGGATCTGCCGCCGTCCGACGGCGCCCCCGCCGCGGCGGCCCCGATCACCAAGGGGGAGACCTTCAGCGTCGGAAGCTTCTCCTGGTCGCCCGATGGGACGAAGATCGCCTTCTCCGCCCAGCGCGACCCGGACCTGATCTCGGCCGAGACCAGCGAGCTCTACGTCGTCAGCGTCGCCGACGGGGCGGTGAAGAAGCTCGTCTCCGCGCCAGGGCCGAACACCAATCCGCACTGGTCGCCGGATGGCCGCCAGATCGCGTTCAGCGCGGCGCCCGGCGCGAAGTTCTTTTTCTACGCCAACCAGAAGATCGCCGTGGTCAGCGCGGACGGGGGTCCGGTCGCTGTCGCCAACGCGGCCTTCGACGAGGACGCCCGGCCGCTGAAGTGGGCGCCTGAAGGCATCTACTTCGAGGCGCTGCAAGGCGTGAACGCCGGCCTCTTCCTGCTCGACCCGAAGACCGGATCGACGCGGCGGGTCGCAATGCCGGACGCCGAGAGCGCCCGCAGCTTCAGCTTCTCCGACGGATTCCGGCGCGCGGCCTTCATTGGCGCGGGCCCCAACCGCTTCCCGGAGGTCTATGCGAGCGACATCGCGGCCAAGTCGCCGACGCGCCTGACCCATGGCGCGGATCAGCTCGCCCGCTTCGCCGTCGCCAGGCGAGAAGTGGTGCGCTGGAAGTCTTCGGACGGGACGCCGGTCGAGGGTGTGCTCTACACGCCGGCCGACTTTGACCTGCACAAGAAGTACCCCCTGCTGGTGGTGATCCACGGCGGGCCGACGGGCATCGACACCCCGGTGCTGGGCCCCGACCGCTACTATCCCATCGAGCGGTTCGTGCAGAAGGGCGCGCTGGTGCTCAGACCCAACTACCGCGGCTCGGCGGGCTACGGCGCGAAGTTCCGGGCGCTGAACGTCCGCAACCTGGGCGTCGGCGACTACGCCGATGTGATCTCGGGGGTGGACGCGCTGGTCGCCAAGGGCTTCGTGGACAAGGACCGGGTCGGCGCCATGGGGTGGAGCCAGGGCGGCTACATCTCCGCCTTCATCACCACCTCCTCGGACCGGTTCAAGGCCGTCTCCGTGGGCGCCGGCATCTCGGACTGGATGACCTACTACGCCAACACCGACATCACGCCGTTCACGCGCCAGTACCTGAAGGCGACGCCCTGGGAGGATCCCAAGGTCTATGCCCGGACCTCACCCATCACCTATGTGGCGAAGGCCAGGACGCCGACGCTCATCCAGCACGGCGGCGCCGACCGGCGGGTGCCGATCGCCAACGCCTACGAGTTGCGCCAGGCGCTGGAGGACCGCGGCGTGCCGGTGAAGATGGTCGTCTATGACGGGTTCGGCCATCCGATCAACAAGCCCAAGCAGCAGCGCGCGGTGATGGAGGAGAACGAGAACTGGTTCGGCCACTACATCTTCGGCGATCCCCTCGCCCCGGCGCTGACGCCCTCTACGAAGTCCACCACGGTTGTCGAGGCGACGCCCGCGTCATGAGCCTGTCTGCGCGCATCCTTGCTTGCGTCGCCGCCATGGCCTTGGCCGCGCCGGCGGTCGCCCAGACGGCCGCCAGTTACCCCAGGTCCCGCGCGCTGCCGGACGTGGCGGCGTGGCTTTCGAGCGATACGCCCCTGCAGCTCTCGCAGGTGGTGGATGTGGGGCCATCGGCCATCACCGCCGTCACCATGGCCACGCCGACGGGGCAGCCGCGGGGCTTCCAGGCCAGCATCGCCGCCGAAGCCCTGGACCCGACGATCAGCCGGCAGGAGGAGATCGTCTCCTGGACGATCCCGGTGGAGATCGACTGCGAACGGCGTTCGGTGCGCCTCGGGGACATGACCGGCTACCGGGCGCGCGACCTGAAGACCGCGCCGCGCGTCGTGCGGGCGGCCGACGGGACCTGGGTGACGCCCTCCTCGAGCGCGCCGCTTGGAGCCGTGGTGCGGGCCATGTGCGACCGCGACTTCAAGCGGCCGTTCGCAGGCATGAAGCGGGTCGCAGCGAAGACGCCTGAGGCTCGGCCTGGGCCCCCGCCCACGGTCGTCAACCTGCAGCCGCCCAAGGGTGAGACCCCGCTGGCCGCCGCGGTGGCCGCCAACAAGCCTGCCTCGCCGCCGCCCGCCGCCGCGGCGCCGGTGAAGCACGGCGATTCGCCGTTCGTGGTGCAGGTGGGCGCCTCGCCCAGCCAGGACGACGCCCAGGGCCTGCTCGGGCGCGTGCAGAAGCGGTTCTCGGCCGCGCTCGCGGGCCTCAAGGCCGACGTCGTCAGCGCCCAGGTGGCGGGGAAGACCGTCTATCGCGCCCAGATCACCGGCTTTGCCGGAGCCGGCAGCGCGAGCGCGCTCTGCGAGCAGCTGAAGGCGGGCGGGCAGGCCTGCTTCGTGCGGCGCTGATCTTCAGGCCGAGACCGGTGCTCTGAGCGGATTGGGGCCATAGCGGTTGGCCCCGTGCTCACTCGGCATCACGCCCAGCTCCACGGCGGCCCAGACCAGCGCCAACGCGAAGAAGAACGACGAGAAGCCGTAAGAGCGGTTGGGCTCCGGCCAGACGGCCACCACGGCGGCCAGCACCAGCGCCGCCCACCAGCCGGACCGGCCGCGGTCGTGCAGCCGCTTGGAGAGCACGCAGGCGCCGCAGTAGAAGAGCGGCGGATATGCGAACCACCCGGTGATCCAGTGGATGGTCGGCCCTGCCAGCGCCTCGTAGGCCGCCGCCATCACCAGCAACAGCAGGGCGGCGATCCAGGACGGCGCCCGCGCCGCGCGACCGTCCGCCGAGAAGAACAGCTGGCTCCAGTCGACCTGGCCGTTCATGGTTCGCCCCTTGACTCCATGCCCTTCAGCATAGCGCGCGCCGGGACTTACGCGAACTCCACCAGCACCTCGTCGGCCGCGACGCTGTCGCCGGCGCCGGCGTTCACCGCCTTCACCGTGCCGTCGCGCTCGGCGCGTATGATGTTCTGCATCTTCATGGCCTCGATCACCGCCACCGGCTCGCCGGCGCGCACATCCTGGCCGACCGCGACGTCGAGCGAGACCACCAGGCCCGGCATCGGCGAAAGCACCATTTTCGAGGTGTCGGCGGCCTTCTTCGGCGGCAGCTTCTCGTGCAGCTCGGCCGAGCGGGGCGTCAGCACCAAGACATGCAGCGTCGTCGCGCGGTGGCGGATCACAAACCCTTCGGCGGCAGGTTTCACCGCGACGGTGAATTCGCGCCCGTCCAGGCGGCCGCGGAAGGTCGGCTGGCCCGGCCGCCATCGGATTTCATCCAGCACGAGCTTGCGGCTTTCGGTCTCAATGGTGAGGCCGTCGCCGTTCCCGAGCACGCGTACCCCGCGCTTGTCGTGGCCGACCACGACGATCCAGTCCTGGCGCAGTTGGTCCGGCGCGGCGCGGGCAAGCAGGGTGCGGTGCATGGAAAGCGCGACGGCGCCGATCAGGTCGCGCTGCTGGTCCGTGGCCGGGACACCGTGGAAGCCTTCGGGGAACTCGTCCTTGATGTAGTTGGTCGAGAGCTTGCCCGAGCGGAACCGGTCCTGATCCATCACCGCAGCCAGGAACGGGATGTTCTGGCCCAGCCCCTCGATGTGGAAGTCCTCCAGCGCGCGACCCATGGCGTCGATGGCGCGTTCGCGGGTCCTGGCCCAGGTCGAGAGCTTGGAGATCATCGGATCGTAGAACATCGAGATCTCGTCGCCCTCGCGGACGCCGGCGTCGTTGCGGACCACCGCGGCGGCCTTGCCGGCGCCGACCTTTCCCTCTGAAGGCGGCTCGTAGCGCACCAGCCGGCCGATCGAGGGCAGGAAGCCCCGGTAGGGATCCTCGGCGTAAATCCGGCTCTCCACAGCCCAGCCGTCGATCTTCAGGTCGTCCTGGCCGAAGGCGAGCGGCTCGCCGGCGGCGACGCGGATCATCTGCTCGACGAGGTCGATCCCGGTGATCAGCTCAGTGACCGGATGCTCGACCTGCAGGCGAGTGTTCATCTCCAGGAAGAAGAAGCTCTTGTCCTGGCCGGCCACGAACTCGACGGTTCCGGCGCTGTCATAGTTCACGGCCTTCGCCAGGGCGACGGCCTGGGCGCCCATGGCCGCGCGGGTCTTGGGGTCGAGGAGCGGGCTCGGCGCCTCCTCGATGACCTTCTGGTTGCGCCGCTGGATCGAGCATTCCCGCTCGAAGAGATGGACGACGTGGCCGTGCTTGTCGCCCAGCACCTGGATCTCGATGTGGCGCGGGCTCTCGATGAACTTCTCGATGAAGATCCGGTCGTCGCCGAAGCTGGCCTTGGCCTCGGCGCGGACGGCGGGGAAGCCCTCCTCGACATCCTTCCGGTTCCAGGCGACGCGGATCCCCTTCCCGCCCCCGCCGGCCGAGGCCTTGATCATCACCGGATAGCCGATCTCCTCGGAAATCGTGATCGCATGGGCGGTGTCGTCGATCTCGCCCACGTGGCCCGGCACCACCGAGATCTTCGCCTTGGCGGCGAACTTCTTGCTCTCGATCTTGTCGCCCATCGCCTCGATGGCGTGCGGGTTGGGGCCGATGAAGACGATTCCCTCCTGGGCAAGCCGCTTGGCGAAGCCTGCGTTCTCCGAGAGGAAGCCGAATCCGGGGTGGACAGCTTCCGCGCCGGTCCGGCGGACCGCGTCCACGATCTTGTCGGCCACCAGATAGCTCTGCGCGGCTGGCGCCGGGCCGATCAGCACGCTCTCGTCGGCCATTTCGACCGCCAGCGAGTCCGCATCGGCCTCCGAATAGACCACCACCGTGGCGATCCCCATCCGGCGGCAGGTCTTGATGATGCGGACTGCAATCTCGCCGCGATTGGCGATCAGGATCTTGGAGAACATCTAGCGAAACAAACCCGTGTCTTCCGAAGCAAGGGCCGGGACCTTAGATTGCACGCCATGAGCACGCCAGCGCCGTCCCACCCGCCAACGTCCCCGTCAGGTTTCGACCTCACCCCGCCTACCGCAGAGGAACGCAAGCGGCTTGAGGCGTCGCTCAACCGGGAGGAAGCCGACGTCCTGCTGCACCACGGCACGGAGGCGCCGTTCTGCGGCGGCCTGCTCGATCAGAAGGACTCCGGCGTCTACTGCTGCCGCCTCTGCGGCCTGCCTCTCTTCGAGCACAAGACCAAGTTCGAAAGCGGCACCGGCTGGCCATCGTTCTGGGCGCCCTACGACGAGGCGCACGTGACGGCGATCCGCGACACCTCCTACGGCATGCTGCGGATCGAGACGACCTGCGCGCGCTGCGGCAGCCACCAGGGCCACGTCTTTCCCGACGGCCCGCCGCCGACCCGGCTACGGTACTGCATCAATTCGGTGTCGCTGGAGTTCGTGCCCTACGGCGCGCCGCTGCCCGACCGGCTGGGTCGCGGCGAAGCGATGCCAGCGTCCGCAGCGGCGTCCTGAACCTCGTCCACCGCCGGCTCCTCCGCGATGGCCCCCTCCGGCAGCGGATGGCTCTCCTCCGTCTGCAGGATGCGGTGCAGGGTCTGGAACAGGAAGGCCGTCGACCAGCCCATCAGGAGCATGCCGTTGACCGCCTCGAAGGCCGCCAGCAACCGCCAGCCGTCCGGCACGTGCAGGTCGGCCCAGCCCGCCGTCGAATAGGCCCCGGCCGAGAGGTACAGGGCGTCCGCCCAGGCCCGCGTCGTGTGCTCGCCCATGTAGAGGGCGGCGTAGGCGAAGACTTCCAGGCTGTGCAGCAGGAAGAGGCCCATCACCATGGTGAGCGGCACGAGCAGGCGGTCGACCTGCAGCCACGGTGTGCGGAAGTGCTCGATGTGAAGCTGGGTGAGCCGAACCAGGCTTGTCAGGCCGAGCATGTGAACGATCACCATGCTGGCCGCCATGGCGGCAGCGAGCAGAAGCTCGCGGGCGAGGTCCGACATCACTGTCCTTTGATAAGCCTTGGCAGCTTGAGCGTGCCTGGCGCAGGTCGGTTCCGCGCCTAGAGCATCGATCGCGCCGCCTCCAGGATCGCCAGCGCCTGCCAGGGATCACCGCCGTCGCTCAGCGTCCAGCTCGCGGAAAGGCCCAGGTAGGCGACCAGCCAGCGGAGGAGGCGCGTCCGCTCCAGACCCGACATCTCGGCGGCGATGGCGAGCCGTCGGTCGAGGTGTCGGATCGCCGTCTCCGCGCCCGGATTGCACAGCAGGTTCGCATAGTCGTAGCCGCGGTCGCCCCACACGCCCTTCGGATCTATGGCGCGCCAGCCGCGGGCGCCGCCGTCCAGGACGTTGCCATGATGGATGTCGCCGTGAAGCACCACCGGCGCGCCCTGGTCGGCGAGCAGCTCGTGCGCGACCTCGGCGGCGAGGGCATAGACGCCGCCTTCCTGTTCGGCCCTCGGCCACAGGGCCGCGAACCATGTGCCGAGAGGAATCAGGACATCTGGCGGCGGCTGCGGCCGCGGGGCGTGCAGGCGAGCCACGGTCTCGCACAGGATGCGGCAGGCCGCCTCGTCGTCGCCGTTCCGCGCCATGACCGACAGCGACCGCGGCCCGTCCAGCCGCTCCAGCAGGACCGCGTCTGTGTCGTGCGCCAGCACCCCGGCCGCGCCGCCGCCAGCGTACCAGGCCATGACTGCGCCGCCGCGCTTCTCCTCCGGATGCATCGCCAGCTTCAGGAAGGCCGCGAGCCTGCCCTGCCGCACGGGTAGCAGCCGACTGGAGGCCGTCGCGAACGGCTCCCCGTCCTGGGTCAGGCCCCAGCGGGCCAGCCAGGGCGCGAAAACTGTGAGTTCCGCCGCCATGCGACGATCCGCCCCCAAAGCTTGGCTGCACCCTCGGCGCTAGCTTGGCTGCGCATGCCCGATGGAAGCCTCGTCCCAATGCCTACCGCGAAACTCAGCCCCGCCGAAGCCCGCGCCCACGCCCACGAGGTCCGCGAGACCAGCGTCACCATCCTGCGCGGCCTGATCCCGACCGCCACGATCGACGCCTGGAACGCCGCCATCCAGCCGCTGCTCAGGGCGGCGGTGGCGCGCGAGGGCGCCGACCCGAACCGCGGCGCGCACCGCTACTACGTCACCATGCCGTTCCAGGACCTCTGGGCCGACCCGCAGGTGATCGACAACGACGCCGTCATGGCGGTCGTGGAAGACCTGGTCGGCGCCGACGGGGTGATGTGCCAGCTGGCCAGCGACACCCCGCTGAAGGGCTCGGAGCACCAGGAGCTGCATCGCGACACCCAGCTATTGTTCCCAGAGAGCGGCGTGGAGACCTCGCCCTACCAGCTTGCCGTCAACTTCCCGCTGGTCGACGTGACCGCCGAGAACGGTCCGATGGAGTATGCGCCGGGCACCCACATGCTCTCGAAAGCCGAGGGATTGCGGCGGGTCGAGGCCGGCGAGACGCCGCTGGTGGCCGCGCACATGGCCCGTGGCGACGTGATGATCCGCGACGTGCGCCACGTCCACCGCGGCACGCCCAACCGCACCGACACGCCGCGTCCGATGGTGGTCATCGGCTATTCGCGCCGCTGGCTGTTCCGGCCGGAGGTCAACATCCGCGTGCCCGCCGACGTGCTGGTCAGCCTTCCGGAACGCGCCCGGCGCTGGCTGCGCTACAACCCAGTGTTCGAGACCCGCGCCGAAGCCGCCCGGCAGGAGGAGTCCTACCGGGCGTTCGCCTACTAGATCCTAGTTCTTCTTGCCCGCCGTCGACTGGCCGCCGCCGGTTCCGGTGGTGGACGTGCCGGCCGGGTCCTCGCGACGCATCTGGGCCTCGGCGACGCTGTCGCCGTAGCCGGTCGAGTCGCTGCGCAGGAAGCCTGCCTTGGCGATCCGCAGGTTGTTCTGCACGTGGCTGACGCCGGAGATCTCCTCGACGATCCGCTCGGCCCGGTGTTTGGCCTCGCGGTTGTCCACCGTGCCAGACAGGGTCACCTCGCCGCCGGACACCGAGACGGAGATGTTCGAGGCATCCAGCCAGCCGTCGTCGGTCAGCCGCTCGTGGGCGTCTTCGCTGATCCGGTCGTCTGAGCGCTTGTAGCCCTGAGGGCCACGGCCGCGCTGCGCCCCACGCTCCCTTTCGCGATCACGGTCGTCATAGGCCCGCGCCTCGCTTCCGCCGCCGAACCATTCGGCCACCCGCTGGCCCGCCCGATGCAGGAAGTCGCCGGCGCCGCGGCCGGCGTCCTCGAAGCGTTGGGTGCGCTCGTTGCGCTCGGAGCCACGTTCGCCGCGCTGATCGCCACGGCCGCCGTCGCCATAGCCGCGCTCGTAGTCGTAGCCGCCGGTTCCGCCGGAGGCGCGGCGCTGCATGTCGCCCTCGTACCCGCCGTAGCTGGGGCCGCCGTAGTTGGGGCCGCCGAAGCCCGGCTCGCCGTAGCCCTGGTTGTGGTAGCGCTCGCGGGTCTCGCTGTAGCCGGCGTCATATCCGCGCGGCGCGGGGCCATAGTCGCGCCCGCCCTGGCTCCATTCCTCGCGGTAGATCGGCTCGCGGCTGTCGTCGCCGTAGTACCGGCCGCCAGCGCCGCCGCCGAACTGGCGCCCGATGTCGGGGCGCGTGTAGTCCTGGCCCTGGAAGCGGGCCCGGCCGCCGTAGCCGCCGCGCCGCATCGCCGGGCTCACGCCACCGTACTCCGGGTTCTGCCAGCCTGGCCGGCCGTCGCCGCGCCCGCCCATGCCGCGGTCACCTATGCCACGGGCGCCGCCATAGCTGGTGCGGCCGCCATAGCTCGCGCCGCTCTCGCGCTCGCCGAACACCCGCTCACCGCCGCCCTCGGCGCCCGGGCCACCTTCGCCGAACACCTTGTCGCGGCCACCTTCATAGCCGCCGTCGCCCTCGTACTGGCGGCCCCGGTCATCGCGGTCGTCGAAGCTGCGGCGCTCGCCGTAGCCGCTCCCGCCGCCGCGGGTCCACTGGGTGTACTGGTCCTGCGAATAGTGGCCCTGGCGGCGCCAGTCGCGGTCGTCCCGGTCGCGCTCTGAGCGTTCGCGCTCGGAGCGTTCGCGCTCGTCCATCCACCGATCGGCCATGGGAAGTCCTCCTGGATTGTCTCAAGCGACGGCGCGCGCGCAGAGGCGCAGCCGTCTGGCCGGCGGACAACCAAGGGCCAAGCTGCGGGGTTCCTGGCCTAGAGCGGAATATTGTCGTGCTTCTTCCAGGGATTGGAGAGCTGCTTGCCCTGGAGGTTCTTGAGCGCCCGGACGATGCGGCGGCGGGTGCCGTGGGGCATGATCACGTCGTCGATGTAGCCGCGCGAGGCGGCGACGAACGGGTTGGCGAAGCGGGCCTTGTACTCGGCCTCGCGGGCGGCGATCGCGTCAGGGTCGCCGATCTCGGAGCGGAAGATGATCTCCACCGCGCCCTTCGAGCCCATGACGGCGATCTCGGCGGTGGGCCAGGCATAGTTCACGTCGCCGCGGATGTGCTTTGAGCTCATCACGTCATAGGCGCCGCCGTAGGCCTTGCGGGTGATCAGGGTGATTTTCGGGACGGTGGCTTCGGCATAGGCGAAGAGCAGCTTGGCGCCGTGGCGGATCAGGCCGCCCTGCTCCTGGCGGGTGCCCGGCATGAAGCCTGGCACGTCGACGAAGGTGACGATCGGGATCTCGAAGGCGTCGCAGAAGCGCACGAAGCGCGCGCCCTTGCGGCTGGCGTCGATGTCGAGCACGCCGGCGAGCGTCTGCGGCTGGTTAGCGACGATGCCGACTGGTTGGCCGTCGAGGCGCGCGAAGCCCACGACGATGTTCTTGGCGAAGTCCGGGCTGATCTCGAAGAAGTCGGCCTCGTCCACGACCTTCAGGATCAGCTCCTTCATGTCGTACGGCTTGTTCGGGTTGGCGGGCACCAGGGTGTCGAGGCTGGGCTCGTCGCGATAGGGTTCGTCGAAGCTCTCGCGGACGGGCGGCTTCTCGCGGTTCGAACAGGGCAGGAAGTCCACCAGCCGGCGGACCTGGGTCAGGGCCTCCAGGTCGTTCTCGAACGCGCCGTCGGCGACGCCCGACTTCATCGCGTGGATGCGGTAGCCGCCCAGCTCCTCGTGGCTGACCTCCTCGTGGGTGACCGTCTTCACCACGTCGGGCCCGGTCACGTACATGTAGCTCGTGTCCTTCACCATGAAGATGAAGTCGGTGATCGCCGGCGAATAGACGTCGCCGCCGGCGCACGGGCCCATGATGACGCTGATCTGCGGGATGACCCCCGAGGCCAGGGTGTTCTCCAGGAAGATGTCGGCGTAGCCGGCCAGGCTCTCGACGCCTTCCTGAATGCGCGCGCCGCCGGCGTCGAACAGGCCGATGATCGGGGCGCCGACCTTCAGCGCCTGACGCTGGACCTTGAGGATCTTCTGCGCATGCGCGCCCGAAAGAGATCCGCCGAAGACCGTGAAATCCTTCGAGAACACGAAGACGACCCGGCCGTTGATCCGCCCCCAGCCGGTGACCACGCCGTCGCCCGGCACCTTCTGGTCGGCCATGCCGAAGTCGGTCGCCCGGTGCTCGACGAACATGTCGAACTCCTCGAAGGAGCCCTCATCGAGCAGGAGGTCGACGCGCTCGCGGGCGGTGAGCTTGCCCTTGGCGTGCTGGCTGGCGATCCGGCGCGCGCCGCCGCCGACCCAAGCCTCGGCCCGACGCTTCTCGAGCTCGTCCAGGATATGCTTCACGAAATCCAGCCCTTGCTGCCCCGCGTGCAGGGGTAGAGCGGGCCGGAGCGCGAGGCAAGTTCGCGCGGCGGCAGGTCGCCGGCAGCGAGGGCCTAGGCGATCAGTCCGCGCGCGGTGACCAGCCGGCGCAGCGTCAGGCTGCATCGTTGTGGCGGCGGAGGCGGCGGATCATTGTCGGACAGGCGCGAGATCAGCTGATCCAGCTCCTGCGCGGTCTGGGTGCGCGCGAGTGGCGAGGCCTCCGTGGACATCTGCGCCTGCGTCTCGATGAGCGCGGCCATCGAAGCGGGCGCGAACGCCGCCCTCGCGAGCGCAGGACTGGGAGCCGGCGCGGTGTCGGCTTGCAACGCGGTGGGTGGAATGATCTTTCGCGGCACAGGCGCGGCGACGATGGAAGAGCCGCTGACACTGAGCACGCCGTTCAGACTGATACTCCCGACCATGAGTCCGCTCCAATTCGGTACGGCGATCGAAAATCAGCGTTCCCCGTGCAAGCCCCGTGCCGTCCTGTTTCGACACGATTTCAGCCCTTTAGGCCGCGAAACCAGCGGTCGAGAAGAATCGACTCGCCACGCAGCCGTTCCGTCCGTTCCGCCGCCTCGGCGTCGACACCCCAGCGCTCTTCCTGCCAGGCTTCGTCGAGGCGCGAGAGGTCGAAGGCCTCGGGACCGGTGAGCCAGCCGCGCTGCACCGCGATCGCCAGCACCGCCGAACCGAAGAGGGCCGCACCGAAGGCCAGGCCGGTGAGCGTGAAATCGTCCAACTGCTCAGCCAGCGCGCGAACGCGGGCGATGGTCTCGCGTGGCTGGACCTGGTGCACGATCCCCGCCGCTCGGGCGAAGGCCAGCCCAAGTTCCACCTCGGCGCGGTCCAGCAGCGGACTCCAGAGCCTGGTCTGGCGCTCGACGAGGCCCGGGGGCTCCTCGGCGAAATAGCAGACGAGATCCGAGGCCGCGTAGTTCGCCACCGCCTCGGCGGTCGCTTCCCGAGCCTTCGGAACAGACTCTATGGCCGTGTTGGCCAGCCGGGTGGCGTGCATCTTGGCGAGCTCAAGGGTATCGCCCTGCCCTGCCCACTCCTCGGCGACCAGCTCGGCGATAGCGCGTGTCGGCACGACCACGCGCTCGCCCTTCGGACCCTTCAGCTCACGCCCGTCCAGCCGAACGACAAACCCGCCGTCCACCGGAGCGACGTCCACGATCTTATAAAACCGCCTGGGCCGGTCGCCCGGTTCGTGGAATCCTCTGGCCAAGGTCAACAATTCCCGCGGAAACAATTCAGCCCAGGTTCAGCCCAGGTCGCGTGAGATGACGGCGACGAGGGAGAAGCGCAAGGAGGCTCGGTCGTGGCGCTTGCCAATCCACAGATGATGGCCGCGATCGGGGCCACGCGCTTCGGCCTGGGCGCCAGGCCCGGGGAGATCGAGGCGACCGGCAAGGACGCGAGAGCCTTCCTGAAGGGCCAGATCCGCCGGGAGGGCGCGGACCAGCCGTCCGGCGCGCCCGTCTCCACCGGCCAGCGGATGGCCGAGTTCCGCGACTACCAGCGCGAGCGGCGGGAACTGCGCCTCGAGAAGACAGCCGATGTGCGGCCACCGCAGCCGGCGGCTGGCGAACCGGCCATGGCGAGCATGGCGGCCCAGCCTGCCGCCCCCGGACAACCGGCGCGCAACGGCGATCCGGTCCAGCAGATCGGCAATATCCTGCGACGTGACATCGCCACCGACTTCGGCGCCCGCATGCGCCTGGCGACCACGACGGACGCGGCGTTCCGCGAGCGCTGGACCCTCTTCTGGGCCAACCATTTCACCGTCTCGGCCAGCAAGGCGATCACCGGCACGGTGGTCGGGCCCTTCGAGGCGGAGGCGATCCGCCCCAACGTCTTCGGCCGGTTCGCCGACCTCCTGGGGGCGGCCGAAATGCATCCTGCGATGCTGACCTATCTCGACCAGATCCAGTCGATCGGGCCGCACAGCCCGGCCGCCGAGCTGTTCCGCACCGGCGGGCCCCGAGGCGTGGGCGCGAGGCTGCAGCCGGCTCTGGCGCAGCGCAGTGTCGGCCTGAACGAGAACCTGGCCCGCGAGATCCTGGAACTCCACACCGTCGGCGTGGACGGTGGCTACACCCAGGCGGACGTCACGGAGTTCGCCCGCGCCATGACCGGCATCTCGATCGGCGGTCCGCGCGACGGGAACTATGGCGCGCCGGTGTTCCGCGGCCAGGCGCACGAACCGGGGCCGCGCACCATCATGGGGGTGAGCTATTCGCCCGGCGGCAAGGAGCAGGCCGGCGCGATCCTCGGCGACCTAGCCGCGAAGCCGCAAACCGCCCGCTTCGTCTGCACGAAGATCGCCCGCCACTTCGTCGCCGACGATCCGTCGCCCACCCTGGTGGCGCGGCTGGAGGCCGCCTGGACAGCAAGCCACGGCGATCTCGCCCGCGTGGCCGAGGCGCTGATCGACGCGCCCGAAGCCTGGAACCCGACGCCGACGAAATTCAAGACGCCCTACGAGTTCATCGTCTCCAGTTTCCGCGCCGCCGGCGCCCAGCCGCAGGGTTTCCAGCAGATCGGGCCTATCCTGACCTCGCTGGGCCAGAAGCCGTTTTCCGCGCCCTCGCCGAAAGGCTGGCCGGAGGACGCCCAGTCCTGGGCCGCGCCCGACGCCATCGTGAAGCGGGTGCAGTTCGCCCAGGCGTTCTCGCAGAACGCCATAGGCGAGCGCGATCCGAAGGCGCTCGCGGCCAGTGCGCTCGGCGAGCGGCTCGGACCCGAGACCGCCAAGGCCATTGCGCGGGCGGAGTCGCGCCCGGAGGGGTTTGCCCTGCTGCTGATGTCGCCGGAGTTCCAACGCAGATGAACGCCTTCAATCCCTCACGCCGGGGCCTGCTCGCGACCGCCGCGGGCTTCGGGCTGTCGGTGCAGTTCCTGGGTGTCCCCGCCCTGGCGGCCGACGCCGACCTCAACCGCCGCAAGATGGTGGTGGTGATCTGCCGTGGCGGCATGGACGGGCTCTCCGTCGCCCCGCCGGTCGGCGATCCCGAGTACCGGTCCTTGCGCGGCTCCCTGGCGGTGGCCGACGCCCTGCCGCTGGACGGGACCTTCGCCCTTCACCCGCAACTCGCCGCCGTCCACGCACTCGCCAAGGCGGGGCAGGCGCGGATCGTGCCGGCCGTGGCGACGCCCGACCGGGCCCGTTCGCACTTCGAGGCGCAGGACGTGCTCGAGACCGGCGCAGCCGGCGTCTATTCCGCCTCCTCCGGCTGGCTGAACCGCGCCGTTGAGACGCTTTCGGCGCGGCGCAAGGTGGACGCGATCTCCATCGGCGCGACGGCGCCCCTGATCCTGCGCGGCAAGGTGCAGACCGCCTCGTGGTCGCCGGGCCGCGGCCTCGACGCGGAGGCGCGCCTGCCCTCCCTGCTGCAGGACCTCTATCGCAACGACCCGCTGCTGGGCCCGGCGCTGGCCCGCGGCCTCGCGACCGAGACCATGGCCAAGGACGTGACCGCCATGACCGCCCAGCCGGTCTCCATGACCGGCGCGCCGTCGGCGACGGGTGCGCCGATGGCCCAGGCGCCGTTGGTGCGCGCCGTGGCCCAGCAGGGCCGCGAGGCCTCGCGCGCGCTCGGGACGGCGCTGGCCGGCTTCATGCGCGAGCCGGGCGGGCCGACGGTGGCGGCGATCTCGCTGGACGGCTTCGACAGCCACGCCAACCAAGCCGGGCTGATCGCCACCCGCCTCGCCGCGCTCGACGCGGTGCTGGACGGCCTGCACACCGGTCTGGGCCCCGAGTGGAAGGATACCGTGGTGCTGGTCGCCACGGAGTTCGGACGCACGGCGCGGGTGAATGGCACGGCCGGCACCGACCATGGGACCGCCTCGACCGCCCTGGTGCTCGGCGGGGCGCTGAAGCCGGGCGGCATTGTCGGCGACTGGCCGACGCTGAGGCAGGACGCCCTCTTCGAGAACCGCGACGTGGCTCCCACGCTCGACATGCGCGGGCTCTTCAAGGGCGTGCTGGCGGAGCATATGGCCGTGGACCGGCAGGCGCTGGACGCCACGGTGTTCCCCGGCAGCACGGCGGCAAGGCCGGTGACGGGGCTGGTCTAACGCTTCGGCACCGCGTCGAAGGCGATCGTCAGCCGGCTCTCGTCCGTCGTGAACGGCACGGTGCCGTGCCACATGTAGGACGGGAACAGCACCAGGCGGCCGGGCCTTGGCCGGATGTAGTGGTCGGCAGGCAGCGGCGGCTCGGTCGGGAACGGCGGCTGGCCGAAGCGGATCCAGCCCTCGCGATCCGCGCTGTCCAGCGCGGTTTCCGGCGTCTCGACGTAGAAGGCCGAGGAGAGCCAGCCCTCCGAGTGGAAATGGTCCCGGTGGTAGCCATGCGGCTTGAGCCGCACCGACCAGGCGCCGGCGATCCGGTAGTCGAAGGTGTTGCGCCGGCGGAGCGGCTCGTCGCCCTTTCCCAGCGTGGCCATGTAGGCGCGGATCGGGGCGTCCACAGCGCGGAAGAAGCCCCGGATGGCCGGGTCGTCGGACCCCGAAAGCAGGTGCATGGTCTGGCTGCCGTTGCGCAGCGACTGCTGCGACGGGTGAGTCCGGTAGGAATGCAGCTTGTTCAGGCTGTTGCGCAGGTCGCTTAAGAAACTCCCGAGATCGGGCCAGCCCTCCGGCGGCGCGATGTCGTAGGCCGCGACCACCGCCTCGTAGTCGGCCATGCGGCCATAGAGCGGGTCGCCCGCAGCGCGCGCGGCGGTGACCGCCCAACCCCACAGCGACTGGTCGCTCGGATGCTCTTCCAGCGCCGCCTTCAGCCGCGTCAGCGCCTCGTCCGGGCGGCCGAGCGCCAGGTCGACGATGGCGCGGTGCTGCACGACTGAGCGCGCGCGGGGATCGACGGCTTCCGCCTGACGAACATAGGCGTCCGCGTCCTGGCGGCGGTCCTGGCGAAGCGCGGCCTGGGCCGCGGCCAGCATCAGGGCGGTCTCGCCCGGCAACTGCTGGATGGCGGCGGCGAGCAGGGCGGCGGCGCGGGCGTCCTCGCCGGCCGCTTCGAACAGGCTGGCCTTGGCCAGCAGCAACGGCACGGGCGGCGCGCCGGCGTGAAAGGCCACGTCCAGCACCGCCTCGGCCTGCGCCACATCCCCGCGCATCATCCAGACGAGGTCCGCAAGCTCGCCCGCCACCCGCGGATCGCGGCCGGCCCGCATCAGGCTTTGGCGGTAGGCGTGCTCGGCGCCCGCGTGGTCGCCGGTCGCCTGCTTGGCGCGGGCGTAGACGCTCCACGTCTCCGGAACGTCAAGGCCCAGCCGGAAGGCCTGCTCGCAGGCGGCCACGGCTTCTGGGCCGCGCCCCAGGTCGCCGAGGGTGGCGGCGTAGTTGTGCCAGGCGACCGGCGAGGTGGCGAACCGCTCGGTGGCCTCGCGGTTGAACGGCAAGGCCTCTTCGAGGCGTCCGGAGGCCTTCAGGGCGGCGGCGTGGGCGGCCAGCGCCACATGGCTGGGCTGCGCCGCCTTCATCAGGTCGGCGGTGAGCGCCAGCGCCTCGTCCATCCTTCCCTGGGCCACCAGCGCCCCGGCGCGCTCGACCATCGCCTCGCTCATCGGCGGCCCTTGCGGAAGGGCTCGGGGTCGGCCTCGTGCTCGTCGAAGCCGAAGCGCTCGAACCCGGCGCGCATCTCGAGGCTGAGCGGCGCCTCCAGGACCAACTGGCCTCGCGAGGGATGCGCCAGCACGAGGCGGCGAGCATGCAGCTGCAGCTTCAGCTCACCGGAGAGCTCGGCCGAGGCGTCGGTGCGGTACTTCGGATCGCCGAGGATCGGATGGCCCATGGCCAACATATGGGCCCTGAGCTGGTGAGTGCGCCCGGTGTGCGGCCAGAGCGCCATCCAGGCCGCCTTGTCGGCGGCGCGCGACAGGGTGACGAACTCGGTCTCGGCGGCCTCGGCGCGCTCGTCGCCGGGCTCGGCGGGGACCACCATCTCGCGGTCGCCGACGCCCTTCTTGACCAGCGGCAGCTCCAGCACGCCTTGCCCCGGCTTCGGAAAGCCAGCCACCAGGGCCCAGTAGGTCTTCTGCGCCCGCCGCTTGGCGAATGCGCCCGCGAGCTTGGCGGCGGCGCCCGGGCTCTTGCCCAGCACCAGCACGCCCGAGGTGTCGCGGTCCAGCCGGTGGACCAGCCTGGGGCGCTCCAGTCCTTCGCCCCACGCCGAGAGCAGGCGGTCGATGTGCTTGTTGGTCTTGGTGCCGCCCTGGACAGCGAGGCCGGCGGGCTTGTTCAGCGCCAGCACCTCCTCGTCCTCGTAGAGCACCAGGGACTTGGCGTAGGCGATCTCGCGCGGGTCAAGTTGCCCCTTCTCGCGGGCCGGCCCCGCCTCGGGCAGCGGCGGGACGCGGACCTGCGAACCGGCCGAGAGGCGGGTGTCGGGCTTGGCGCGGCCGCCATCGACGCGGATCTGGCCCGAGCGGGCGAGCTTCTGGATCTGGATGTGGTTCAGGTGCGGCCAGCGCCGCTTGAACCAGCGGTCCAGGCGAACGCCCTCCTCGCCCTTGTCCACGTAGAGGGTGCGAACCTCCTTCACGCCAGCAGCCTCCGCATCAGGACGAGACCGGCGAAGAGGGCGGCGATGGAGACCACCACGGAGGCCAGGCTGTAGGCGGCGGCCAGGCCATAGGTTCGCCGCTCGATCATCAGAGCCGTTTCCAGCGAGAAGGCTGAGAAGGTGGTGAAGCCGCCCAGGCCGCCCACGCCCAGCAACAGCCGCCACCGCTCCTGGTCAGGCCCGCCACGAAGCGCCAGCACGCCCACCAGCACGCCCATCAGCAGGCCACCGATCACGTTGGCGCCCAGGGTCCCGTAGGGGAATCCCGGTCCGAACGCCCTGAGCGCGCGCACGCCCAGGAGGTAGCGGCAGATCGCGCCGAACGCGCCGCCAAGGCCGACAAGCAGGAGGGTCTGCATCGCCTCCTTATGCGATGGGCCGCACGCGGGCGCAAAGGGTCAGGCGCGGCGGCCGATCGACTGCTGCACGCCGCGCGCGTCGTAGACGTCAGGCCCCGGGGGCCTCGCCCCCTTGCCCATGAGGACCTCCAGGCTGGCGCTGAGAGACGCGCCGCCGCCGAGCGGGATTCCCGTGCCGACGCCGACGCCGGTCGCGCTGTGGCGGCCGAAGCTCATGCCCCCGAAGCCCAGGCTCAGGCTGGAGCCGCTGTAGCCCGTCTGGCGGACCATGCGGTCGGTCACCCGGAACCAGTCGTAGCCCTCGCCCAGCGCCAGTTCGGCGGCGCGCAACAGGGCGTAGTCCTGCACCTGGGCGGGCGGCGCGCCGGGGCCGCCCTGGAAGGTCACACGATAACGGCCGGGCTCGATGCGCATCTCGGAGAAGCCCACAGAGTGGCCAGGTCCCAGCGGCTGGAAGCGGGTGGGCTCAGTGGCGCAGGCCGCGAGGGTCAGGGCGGCGAAAGTGCAAAAGATCAGGCGTTTCATGCGTTTTCTTCTTCCGGGGCTTTCTTCCGGCGCTGGTCCCTCGCGCGTCACCGTAGCATCGCCGCACAAACCGGCGAACGGGCGTCGCCGTTCCGGATCAGCCCAGGCCAAGCGCGGCGGCGAGCCCCGCCATGTCGGCCGGGACCAGCGCCTCGATCCGCTTCGTCCCGCCCGCCGGATGCGGGAAGCCGAGGGCTACGGCGTGCAGCATCAGGCGCGGCACAGGATGGCCGCCCACGACCAGCGCGCCCCCGTAGCGCGCGTCGCCGGCGATCGGTCGGCCGATGGCGGCCAGGTGCACGCGAAGCTGGTGCATGCGGCCGGTCTCCGGATCGAGTTCGATCAGTGCGGCGCCCGGCGCATCGGCCAGCGTGCGATAGCGGCTGCGGGCAGTCTCGGCGTCGGGGTGGTCGGGCGGGCAGACGCGCATGTAGACCTCGCGCCCTTGCTCGTCGCGGCGAAGGGGCAGGTCGATGACGCCGCCGCGGGGCTCCGGGGCGCCGGGCGTGACGATGGCGCGGTAGGTCTTGGAGAGCCGCCGCGCCATCATCGCCTTGCCCAGGAAGCCCGCCGCCGGCTTAGTCTTGGCCGCGAGGATCACGCCGGAGGTGTCGCGGTCGAGGCGATGGATCAGCCGCGGGCGCGCCTTGCCGGGCTTGGCGAAGGCCCACAGCAGCTCGTCCAGCGTATGAACCTGCCCGCGGCCGCCCTGGCTGGACAGGCCCGCCGGTTTGTTCAGCGCCAGGATCTCAGCGTCCTCGAAGATCACCAGGCCGCGCACGAAGGCGACCTCGTCGGCGGACAGCTTCACGGGCGCGGGAACAGACTTTTGGGCCACACGCCCGCTCAAGACCCGCCCCGTTCCTTGCGCAGCGCCGCCCAGCGGTCGAGCCGCTCCTTGATGCGCGCCTCGGAGCCCTCGCCGCGCGGGGCGTAGAAGGTCTGCCGCGCCATCTCCTCGGGGAAGTAGTCCTGGCCTGAGAAGCCGTCGTCGGCATTGTGGTCGTAGGCGTAGCCGCGGCCGTAGCCCAGCTCCTTCATCATCTTGGTCGGCGCGTTCAGGATGTGCTTGGGCGGCATCAGCGAGCCGGTCTCGCGCGCCGCCTTCATCGCCGCCCCGAAGGCCACGTAGACAGCGTTGGACTTCGGCGCCGTGGCCAGGTGGATGGTGAGCTGGGCCAGCGCGATCTCGCCTTCGGGAGAGCCCAGGAAGTCGTAGGTGTCCTTGGCGGCGTTGGCGAGCACCAGGGAGATCGGGTCGGCCTCGCCGATGTCCTCCGCGGCCGCGCGGATCAGCCGGCGCGCGATGAACAGCGGGTTCTCGCCGCCCGCCAGCATGCGGGCCAACCAGTAGAGCGCCGCGTCCGGGTCGGAGCCGCGGATCGACTTATGCAGGGCCGAGATGAGGTTGTAGTGCTCCTCGCGATCCTTGTCGTAGGCGGGGCTGCGCTTCTGCAGCACCTGGCCGAGGTCGGCGGTGGTGAGCGCCTTGGCCGTGCCGATGTTGAACAGGGTCTCGGCGAGCGTCAGCACATAGCGCCCGTCGCCGTCGGCCAGCGCGACCAGGGCGTCGCGGGCCTGCGGCTCCAGCGGCAGCGGCCGACCCTCGAACGTCTCGGCGCGCTTGAGCAGGGTCTCCATGGCCGCATCGTCCAGCCGCTTCAGCACGAACACCTGGCAGCGGGAGAGCAGCGCCCCGTTGAGTTCGAACGAGGGGTTTTCGGTGGTGGCGCCGACGAGGGTGACGATCCCCTCCTCCACGAACGGCAGGAAGCCGTCCTGCTGGGCGCGGTTGAAGCGGTGGATCTCGTCGACGAACAGCAGGGTCGACTGGCCGGCCATCCGGCGCACGCGCGCCGCCTCGAAGGCCTTCTTCAGGTCGGCGACGCCCGAGAACACCGCCGACAGCTGCTGGAACTCGTAGCCGGCCTCCTTGGCGAGCAGCCGCGCGATGGTGGTCTTGCCGGTGCCGGGCGGACCCCAGAGGATCATCGACGAGAGCCGCTTGGCCTCGGCCATCCGGCGGATCGGGCCTTCGGGTCCCAGCAGGTGGTCCTGGCCCACGACCTCGCCCAGCACGCCGGGCCGCAGGCGGTCGGCGAGCGGCGACGGCGCCTGGGGCGTCATGCCGGCGGCTTCGAAGAGGTCGGCCATGCCGACCTCTAGCAAATCGGCGGGGGCGGCGTCAGGTCGCGCGCCGCATATAGTCCGCGCCGGAAAGGGTGGCGCGCCGCGGCCGGCCATCGACGAAGGCGTCGAACGCCAGGCGCTCGGGCGACCAGTCCTTCTCGCCCACCCTGAATCCGCCGCCGGGCAGCGGCGCGGCCGGCGTGGTTCCATCGAGGAAGAGCCTGTCGCCCTGGACGGTCACTCGGAAGCCGCCGCGCCAGGGATCGTCGCTCTCATAGTGGCCGGCGAGCGACGCCAGCGCCGGCGACGGCGGCGGCGTGAAGGGCGCGAGCGGGCGGCCGGCCTCCAGGCGTACGTATTCGGTCTCGCCCCACCAGGCGCGAACGACGGCCTTCGCTGTTCGGCGAAACACTAGCGGGTGAGCCGTGGCGGCCGGATCGAGGGCGATGAACGCGTCCGTTTCGCCCGGCTCCATGTCCACCGTTCGGCCACCTATGGCGGCCGCCATCCCGCGCGGCGCTGGGCCGACCGCCAGCGTACGTCCGTCCTGGGCCGCGTAACGGCCGTGGAATTCGGTGAGGTCCGCCTGTGGCGCGACCACAGGCGGCGGCGGCTTGGCGGCCGTGCGGTCGACCTCGGCGCGAAGGCGGGCGCAGGCGTAGGCGGTGAGGCCCCGCGGCCGATAGGGGATCAGGCCGACGTTGGTGCTGGCGAAGGCGCCGACGCCGGCGACCGGGTCGACGTGGACAGCGGAGTTGAAGAGCAGCATGCCGCCGGTGTGGTGCAGCAGCAGGCGGCCTTCCACGGGCGTCAGCGCCAGTCCGTTGGCATACTTCGATCCCGCAACGGCCCAGCCGGGCGCGTCGATGGTCGCGCTGCAGAAGCGCAGGGCGCCCGCGTCGGAGAGCAGCGGCGCGCCATGGCCCTGCCCTGCCCCGATGAGCCAGCGCATGTAGGTGGCCATGTCGCGCGCCGTGGACCCCACGCACCCGGAACCGGCCACCATCTCGGTCCAGGCGCCGGGGCCGAGCGGGCCGCCGCGCGGATAGGCCCGGCCGGCGAAGAACGGGCTGTAGCCCTGGGCATAGCGGGCGCGCTCGGCGGTGACGATCGCCGGGCGGGCCGCAGCCATGCCGAGCGGCTCCAGCACCAGGGCCCGCAGCGCCTCGCCGAACGGGCGGCCGTCCAGGCGCGCGACGATGGTCCCGAGGAGGTCGTATCCCAGATTCGAATAGGACCACTGCGTCCCGACCGGGAAGCCCTGCCAAAGCCGTTGGTCGCCGCCGCGCGGGAACGGCGGCGGGTCGTCGGCAAGGCCCGAGGAGTGGTTGAGCAGCGACTGCACGGTGATCCGCCCGTCGGCCGGCAGCGGGATCTCCGGCAGGATGCGGCGCACCTCATCCTCCAGCCGCAGCCGGCCGGCTTCCATCAGGCGGAAGACGCAGAGCGCGGTGAACGACTTGGAGATCGAGCCGATCTGGAAGAGCTGGTCGTCGGCGACCGGAACGCGCCGATCCACGTCCGCCAGGCCGTAGTGCAGGACGCTCACCGCGCCGCGCGGACCCACCAGCGCCAGGGTCAGGCCCGGCAGGCGGTGGGCGGCCACGTGCGCTTTGGCGTAGGCGTCGATGTCGGCGATGGCCGGGCTGGCCATCGCCTCCGCCGCCCGCGCCCCGCCCGCAACGGCCAGGCTCGCGCCAAGCCCCAGCCCCACGACGGATCGTCTATCCAAGTCCATGAGCAGCAATCCCCCGGGCCCGATGGCCGCCTAGGAGCTTGGGCCGCCTCGCGTCCCGGAGGCAAGCCTGCGCGGCTCAGGCGCGGAAGGTCGCCGTAACCTGTTGGCCGTTGCGCTCGATGGTCACCTGCCAGACCGGTGTCGGCGTGCCCACAGCGCCCGAGAGGTCGCCGGTGGTGCGGATGCTGCGCCCGTTGACCGAGCGGATGATGTCGCCGGGACGCAGTCCGACCTGCTGGGCCGCGCCGGCTGCCGTCTTCAGCACCAGCACGCCCTTCCCGCCGAACGGGTCGATACCCAATTCCTCCGCCACCGCCGGGGATAGGTTGACCACCGTCGCGCCCTGGAACGGATTGCGGCCGCTGATCACGCGTTCGTCGCGGGCCGGGGTGGCCGGCGGCGGCTCCGCGCGGACGCTGAGCGTCTGGGTCGTCCCGCCGCGTCGGATTCCGAGCGTGGAGGTGTCGCCGGCCCGATGCGTGCTGATGGCGTAGTTCACCCCGGCGGCGTCGACCACCGGCGCGCCGTCGAACGTGGTGACCACGTCGCCCTGCTTCAGCCCTGCGCGGGCCGCAGCGCTGTCCGGCCAGACGTCGGCCACCAGGGCGCCGGAGGGCGTGGCGAGGCCCAGGGTCCTAGCGATCTCCGGCGTCACGCTCTGCAGGCGCGCGCCCAGCCAGGGCCGCACGAAGGCGTGGCCGCCGCCCAACGCGGTCTCGACGATCCGCCGCACCACGGGACCCGGGATCGCGAAGCCCACGCCCGACGACGTCCCCGACTGCGAGAGGATGAAGCTGTTCACCCCGATCAGTTCGCCGTTCATGTCGACCAGCGCGCCGCCCGAATTGCCCGGGTTGATCGCCGCGTCGGTCTGGATGTAGGCGCCGGCGTCGCCATTGGGATCGGCGGTGCGGTTCAGCGCTGAGACGATGCCGTTGGTCACCGTCTGGCCGACGCCGAAGGGATCGCCGATGGCCAGCACCAGGTCGCCCACCTGGCTGTCGCCGCGGTCGTCGATGGCCAGCACCGGCAGACGCTGACCCGGAGGGAGGTCGATCTTCAAAACCGCGAGGTCGGTGCGCGGATCGGCCAGCAGCACCTTGGCCGGGAACTCACGGCGGTCGGCGAGCGCCACGGTGATCTCCTGGCCGCCGGCGATCACGTGGTTGTTGGTGACGATCACGCCGTCAGAGCGGACGATCACGCCCGATCCCAGCGAGCCTTCGATCCGGTCGCGCGGCGCCCCCAGGCCGAAGAGCTGGAAGAACGGATCGGCCTGAGCCCGGACCAGGCGCTTGGAGGAGATGTTGACCACCGCCGGCGCCACCCGCTTCACGACCGGGGCGAACGATTGCTTGATGGCCACCGCGCTGGTGGGCACCACGCGGGCCGGCTCGGGCAGCGGCGGCTGGGCCTGGCTGGCGCCGGACTGCGAGCAGGCCGCCAGCACGGCCAGAGCGGGGATCAGGACGCGATAGGCGCGCATGGTGTCTCGCGGTCTCCGATGGGTCTCGTCATCGGTCCGAGTTCTGCGGAGTTTTCTGGCGCTTTAATGGCGAGGCTTAGGCCGGCGTCGCGGCAGGCTCGGGCCGCCGGTGCGGATGGGCGAACCCCCAGGCCAGCAGGAAGGCCAGCACGAACAGGCCGCCCGCCAGGAAGATCGCCAGGCCCGGCAGATGCAGCGTCGCGTCGTGGCGCACCGAGAAGGCGAAGGTCAGGCCGAACAACGGCGGGCCGATGATGCC